>NZ_VFMQ01000001.1:1806018-2107021 GCF_006715175.1 Curtobacterium citreum
GCCGGGGACCCGCGCTGCCGCCAGCTGACCGTCGCACCGGGGACCGACGTGCCCGCGCTCGTCGAGGCCTGGCGCTCCCGCTACGGCAAGAAGGCGTACGTCGCGAGCCGGACCGAGGCCGTCGCGGCCGGGTGGTTCGGGACGACCGACGAACGGGTGCTCCCGCGCATCGGGGACGTGGTCGTCGTCGCGCGCGGGTCGTGGGCGTTCAACGACGACCGCGAGGTCGGCCCGCGGGAGACGCCGAAGCGCATGATCGGGCAGCACGGCGCGATGACGGACGAGGAGACCTTCGTCCCGCTCCGGCTCGGCGGTGCGTTCCGCGCCTGACGGCGCAGGACGGTCCGATCAGGCCGGGTCCTCCGGGCGGGTGCCGAAGACGATCTCGTCCCAGCTCGGCATCGAGCGGCGGCTGCGCTTCTTGCGCTCGGGACGGCTCTCGGCCTCGGGGGCCGACGCGGGACGGGCGTCCTCGCGCTCCGGTGCGGATGCGGGCGTCGCGTCGAAGCCGGCGAGCGGGATGTCGACGACGCTGATCGAGGTGCCGCGCGGCTCGTCGCGCTGTTCCCCGAACGTCGCGGCCTCGCGCTCGCCCCGGCGGCGCCGCAGGGCCTCGAGCAGGTCGGCGGTCTCGTTCCCGGGGGAGCGCTCCTCGGCCACCGCGACACCGATGCGGGGGAGCGGCGCCCGCAGCGGACGCTCCTGGACCTCGGGGTTCGTGAGGTCCTCGTCGGGCTGCTCGACGCGGAACGCGCCGGAGTCGAAGCGGGTGCCGTCGGTGTCCTGGTGGTCGTTCTCGACGGCACGGAGGCGCGGCGCGATGCCCTCGTCCTCGGTGTGCGACAGTCGGTGCGCGTCGCCGTTGTCCGGCGTGAGCGTCGAGGTCTTCGGGTCGAAGAGCCACTGCGCGTCGTGCTCGACCTCGGCGGCGGTGTAGCGGACGCGGACGACCCAGCCCTGCTCGACGTGCTTCCACGACGCCCAGTGGACCGCGGTCGCGTCGCCGGACTCGAGCTTGGCGGTGATCGCCTCGCCGAAGGTGTCCGGCGCGTCGGTGTCGACGGGGGTGACCGGGACGCGGCGGGCGGCGTCGAGGACGAAGGCGCGCTCGGCGAGCACGGGACCCTCGAAGCGGCGGACGTACTCGACGTCGACGTCGAGCGCCGACGCGACGTCGGCCGCATCGGCGCCGCCGCGGATCCGGGCCTGCACGTCCTTCGGGGACACGCGCTTCTGCGGACCGGCCTCGGGGTTCGCCTGACGGACCTGCCCCGGCAGCGACGAGGTGACCGGCAACCGGAACTCGGTGCCGCCGTCGGTCGCGAGCAGGAGTGCCCCGGACTCGACTCCGATGACTCTCACGTCTTGCATGTTCCGCCTCCCGAGCGTTCGTACGGTCGTGCGCGTACCCGAGGAGTATGCAGCCGGCCGGGGTCGATCGCGGGGAGGCGCACGGGCGCGCCGCGGGATGCCCGGGACGGGTGGCGGGTCCGTCCGTGGCACGCGGGAATGTCCGGGTCCGGCGCCGGGTTGCACGGCCTGACGATCCCGCACCGCGTTCGGTTTGCGCTCTGCCGGGTCGTGGTGCAAACTGTCGCCGCCGATCACCGGCGACGACCTCTCGATACGAGAAATGGATGGGCATGGCCACCGATTACGACGCCCCCAGGAAGACCGACGACTCCTCCGACTCGGAGTCGATCGAAGCCCTGAAGGAGCGCGTTCCCGACAAGATGTCGGGGGTCGTCGACGATGATTCGGACAACCCCGGCAGCTTCGAGCTCGCCGGACAGGACCTCAGCGACGTCGACCTCGACGTCGTCGTGCTGCCGCCGCAGGTCGACGAGTTCACCTGCGTCGAGTGCTTCCTCGTGAAGCACCGCTCGCAGCTCGACCACGAGTCGAAGCTCGGCCCGGTCTGCGCGGAGTGCGCCGCGCTCTGAGCAGCACACCGCGTCGAGCTACGCGGAACGGCCCGCCTCCCCTCGGGGAGGCGGGCCGTTCCGCACGTCCGGGCAGTCCGCGTGGTCGACCACGCGAGCGCAGGCGGACGTGACCGGCGGGGCGGGCGCGCTCCGTGCCTCCAGGCCGGGTCGGCGGTGACCGCCTACGAACGGAGCGCCGCGACGACCGCCGACGGGTTCCGCACGCTGACCAGCCAGTACGGGGTGGGGTCCGCCGGGTCCGCGACCTCGACGCGCACGACCCCGCGCACGTACCCGCGGAAGAGCGTCCACGCACGGGCGTCGAGCTTCGGCCCGCGCTGGGTGGTGGCCTCGGCGCCCTCGAAGCCGGCGACCTCGCCGACGAGGGTCCGCGGCAGGTGCGCCTTGCCCGCGCGGAACTCGGTCTCGGTGACCTCGACGGTCGGGGCGAGCGCCCAGAGCAGCACGACGATCCCGAGGTACATGCCGATCGCGACCAGCACACCGGCGAGGACGCTGATCGGCAGGAAGACGAGGAGGCTCGCGGGGATGACGAGCGCCGTCGCCAGGTAGAGGGCGGGCGGCGCCCAGAGACGTTCGCGGTACAGGGTCACGGGACCATTCGACCACGAACCGGGGCAGGTCACGGAACGGTCACGGTCTGCACTACCCTCGTCACGTGACCGAACCAGTCGACGTCCTCTGGACCGGGGAGCACGCTCCCGGGTACGCCCACCCCGGCGACGCCGGTGCCGACCTCGTCTCGACCGAGGCGTTCGTGCTCCGTCCCGGCGAGCGACGCCTCGTGGGCACCGGGCTGCGGATCGCACTGCCCGAGGGGTACGCGGCGTTCGTGGTGCCCCGGAGTGGGCTCGCGGCGAAGCACGGCATCACGATCGTGAACGCGCCGGGCACCGTCGACGCGGGCTACCGCGGGGAGATCAAGGTCGCACTCCTCAACACCGACCAGGCCGAGCCCTACGAGGTGCACGCGGGCGACCGCATCGCCCAGCTGATCGTCATGCCGGTGCCCCGGGTGGTCTTCACACAGGTGGACGAGCTCCCCGAGAGCCGCCGCGGTGAGGGCGGGTTCGGCTCCTCGGGCTACGGTGACCGGAGCGGTGTCGCGCGCGACGCCGCCGTCGACATCCAGGAAGGGACGGGCCTATGAAGTTCGGCCGACGCAAGCGTGACGAGGTCGAGGTGGCGGAGGCCGTCGCCGAGGACGCAGAGGTCGCGGGGACGACGCCGGAGGTCGAGCTCGCAGCCGACGCCGACGCGGACCTCGACGAGGTGGACGCGGTCGCGCCCACGGACAAGTCCGCCCCGGACGACCGTGCCGCCAACGGGCCGCACGACGAGACCGAGGCGAACCTGGTGCGTCCGTACGTCGACCTCGGTGGCGTGAAGGTCCTGCCGCGCGAGGGGCTGCACCTGCGGCTCGAGGTCGAGGAGGGCTCGCAGCGCGTCGTCGCCGTCGGGCTCGACTACGACGAGTCGACGCTGCAGGTCCAGCCGTTCGCCGCGCCGCGGTCCACCGGGCTCTGGCACGAGATCCGCGCGCAGATCGCCGAGCAGATCGAGCGTCAGGGCGGCACCGTGCAGGAAGTGGACGGTCCGTTCGGCCCCGAGCTCCGCGCCCTCGTGCCGGTGGTCACGGACGGCTCGGGCGGCACCGACGGCGCGCGCCCGGCCCGCTTCGTCGGCGTCGACGGTCCGCGGTGGTTCCTGCGCGGCGTGATCGCCGGCAAGGCCGCCGAGCGTCCGGAGGACGCCGCCGAGATCGAGGAGCTGTTCCGCAGTGTCGTCGTGGTGCGCGGCACCACGCCGATGCCGCCGCGCGACCTCATCCCGCTGCACATGCCGAAGTCGACGCAGTCGGCCGTCTGACCGGCACGCCCAGACTCGAGACACGGCCAGGAGGCACGGTGCCGGACCGCGACGAGACCACCCGACCGCAGACGGGGACGCCCGGAACCGGGTCGACCGACGCATCGACGTCCGGCACGGCGTCGTCCGGAGAGGGGTCGGGGGTCGCTCCGGAGCAGCCGAGCTTCTCCGAGCAGTTCCGCGCGGCGGTGCAGAACGCCGGGATCGCCCGGGTCGCCCCGGGCGAGACACCGTCCGGCCGCGACCTGCTGAGTGCCGTCGGCGGCGTCCGCGGCCTCGCCGAGTCGATCCTGCCCGGGCTCGCGTTCCTGGTCGTCTACACGATCACGAAGGAGCTCGTCCCGAGCGTCGTGATCCCGGTGGTCGTCGGCCTGGTGTTCGTCGTGCTCCGTCTGGTGCAGCGGCAGTCGGTGACGATGTCCTTCGCGGGCATCCTCGGCGTGGCGGTGTCGGCCGGGTTGGCACTGCTGACCGGTCGCGCCGAGACGAACTTCATCCCCGGCATCGTCATCAACGCCGTCTGGCTGGTCGGACTCCTCGTCACGCTGGCCGTGCGCTGGCCGCTCATCGGCGTCGTCGTCGGCTTCCTGCTCCCCGCGAACGAGGACGGCTCGCACGTCGACTGGCGCGCCGACCCCGCGAAGCGCCGGGTGCTCACCGTCGCCACCTGGATCTGGGTCGGGCTGTTCGCGGTCCGTCTGGCGGTCGAGGTGCCGCTGTACCTGACGGCGCAGGTCGAACTGCTCGCGGGCCTCAAGCTGATCCTCGGCGTGCCGCTCTACGCCGCCGTGCTCTGGGTCACGTGGCTGCTCGTCCGGACGGTGTTCACGCGACGGGACGACGCCGCCGCGGTGTAGAGTTGTCTCGACATCGAGACAGTTTGCCGGGGGCGCAGCAGCGCCGCCGGGTTTAGGTTTGCCTTGCTGGTGGGACGTTCCGCGGCCCGCGAAGATGGGGGCACACCGATCAGTAGGGAGGCGGCACAGTGGCTGCAGTCAACAGCTTCGGCTCGAAGGACACACTGTCGGTTGGGGGTGTCGACTACGCGATCCACCGGATCGACACGGTGCCGGGGCACGAGAAGCTCCCGTACAGCCTGAAGGTGCTGCTCGAGAACCTGCTCCGCACCGAGGACGGTGCGAACGTGACCGAGGAGCAGATCCGCGCCCTCGGTTCGTGGCGGCCGGACGCCGAGCCGGACACCGAGATCCAGTTCTCGCCGGCCCGCGTGGTCATGCAGGACTTCACGGGCGTGCCGTGCATCGTCGACCTCGCCACCATGCGCGAGGCGATGGCGCAGATCGGCGGCGACCCGAACAAGATCAACCCGCTGTCGCCGGCCGAGATGGTCATCGACCACTCCGTCGTGGCCGACCTGTTCGGCCGCGAGGACGCGCTGCAGCGCAACACCGACCTGGAGTACGAGCGGAACGGGGAGCGCTACCAGTTCCTCCGCTGGGGCCAGACCGCGTTCGAGGACTTCAAGGTCGTCCCGCCGGGGACCGGCATCGTCCACCAGGTCAACATCGAGTACCTGGCGAAGGTCACGTACACGCGCGAGTTCGACGGCGAGCTCTACGCGTACCCGGACACGCTCGTCGGCACCGACTCGCACACCACGATGGTGAACGGCCTCGGCGTGCTCGGCTGGGGCGTCGGTGGCATCGAGGCCGAGGCGGCGATGCTCGGCCAGCCCGTCTCGATGCTCATCCCCAAGGTCGTCGGCTTCAAGCTGTCCGGCTCGATCCCGGCCGGCGTCACCGCGACCGACGTGGTGCTCACCATCACCCAGGAGCTCCGCAAGCACGGCGTGGTCGGCAAGTTCGTCGAGTTCTACGGCGAGGGCGTCTCCGAGGTCCCGCTCGCGAACCGCGCCACCATCGGCAACATGAGCCCCGAGTTCGGCTCGACCGCCGCGATCTTCCCGGTCGATGCCGTCACGCTCGACTACCTGCGCCTGACGGGCCGGTCGGAGGACCAGATCGCCCTCGTCGAGGCGTACGCCAAGGCCCAGGGCCTGTGGCACGACCCGTCGGTGGAGCCCGCGTACTCCGAGTACATGGAGCTCGACCTGTCGACGGTCGTCCCGTCGATCTCCGGCCCGAAGCGCCCGCAGGACCGCATCGAGCTCTCGAAGGCCAAGGACCAGTTCGAGGTCGACCTCGCGAACTACGCGAGCATCGACCACTCCGAGGCGGACAAGGCCGTCGCCGACACCTTCCCGGCGTCCGACCCGGTCGCCGCGGCCCCCGGTGACGAGCACGCCGTCGACGACCTGCAGGACGCGCAGCCGTCCGAGGTCCCGGTGCACGCCTCGAGCGCCCCGGGCACGGTCTCGAAGCCGACCTCGGTCACCGTGGGCGACGGCGACGCGTTCACGATCGACCACGGCGCCGTCGCGATCGCCGCGATCACGTCCTGCACGAACACGTCGAACCCGTCGGTCATGATGGCCGCCGGCATCCTCGCGCGGAACGCCGCGAAGAAGGGCCTCAAGGCCAAGCCGTGGGTGAAGACCACCCTCGCGCCGGGCTCGAAGGTCGTCACCGACTACTACGAGAAGGCCGGGCTGACCAGCTACCTCGAGGACCTCGGCTTCTACACGGTCGGCTACGGCTGCACCACCTGCATCGGCAACTCGGGCCCGCTGCCCGAGGAGATCTCGCAGGCCGTGCAGGACAACGACCTCGCCGTCACCGCGGTGCTCTCGGGCAACCGCAACTTCGAGGGCCGCATCAACCCCGACGTGAAGATGAACTACCTCGCGTCGCCGCCGCTCGTCATCGCCTACGCGCTGGCCGGCTCGATGCACTTCGACTTCGACACCGACGCCCTGGGCCAGGACCAGGACGGCAACGACGTGTTCCTCAAGGACATCTGGCCCGACGCGGGCGAGGTCCAGCAGGTCATCGACACGTCGATCGACACGGAGATGTTCACCCACGAGTACGGCTCCGTGTTCGAGGGCGACGACCGCTGGAAGAACCTGCCGACCCCCACGGGCGACACCTTCGAGTGGGACACCGAGTCCACCTACGTCCGGAAGCCCCCGTACTTCGAGGGCATGACGATGCAGCCCGACGCGGTCTCGGACATCTCGGGCGCCCGCGTGCTCGCGAAGCTCGGCGACTCGGTCACGACGGACCACATCTCGCCGGCGGGGTCGATCAAGGCGGACAGCCCGGCGGGCAAGTACCTCGCCGAGCACGGTGTCGACCGCAAGGACTTCAACTCCTACGGCTCGCGTCGCGGCAACCACGAGGTGATGATCCGCGGCACGTTCGCGAACATCCGACTGCGCAACCAGCTGCTGGCGGACGCGAACGACGGCGCGGGCGTCGAGGGCGGGTACACCCGTGACTTCACGACGGCCGACGGCGAGCAGTCGTTCATCTACGACGCCTCGCAGCACTACCAGGAGCAGGGCATCCCGCTCGTCATCTTCGGCGGCAAGGAGTACGGTTCCGGCTCGTCGCGCGACTGGGCGGCCAAGGGCACGAACCTGCTCGGCGTCAAGGCGGTCATCACCGAGAGCTTCGAGCGCATCCACCGCTCGAACCTGATCGGCATGGGCGTCGTCCCGCTGCAGTTCCCGGCCGGCGAGTCCGCGGAGTCCCTGGGCCTCGACGGCACCGAGGTCGTCTCGATCTCCGGGCTGACCGAGCTCAACGAGGGTCGGACGCCCAAGACGGTGCACGTCACCGCGACGCCGAGCGAGCACTCGCCCGCCGGCAAGGAGCCCGTGGAGTTCGACGCGGTCGTCCGCATCGACACCCCGGGTGAGGCCGACTACTACCGCAACGGCGGCATCCTGCAGTACGTGCTCCGCTCGCTCGTGTGAGCACGGCGCGCGACGCGCGCACCGGTCGCTGACGCGACCACCTGTCGGACTGGAGGCCCGTGGCGACACCGCCACGGGCCTCCAGTCCGTCGTCTGGTCCCGCGGATAGTGTGGTGACCTGCCCCACGAAAGGAGCGCTCGTGAGCCTGCTCAGCAGCATCTCGTCGCCGCGCGACCTCAAGCGTCTGTCCGACGCGCAGATGACGGAGCTCGCCGCCGAGATCCGTCGCTTCCTCGTCGCCGAGGTCGCGAAGACCGGCGGGCACCTGGGGCCGAACCTCGGTGTGGTGGAGCTCACGCTGGCGATGCACCGCGTGTTCGACTCGCCGCACGACCCGTTCGTGTTCGACACCGGGCACCAGTCGTACGTGCACAAGCTCGTCACGGGTCGACAGGACTTCTCGCGCCTCCGGGAGCGCGGCGGCCTCGCCGGGTACCCGCAGCGCAGCGAGTCGGAGCACGACATCGTCGAGTCGTCGCACGCGTCGTCGTCCCTGTCGTGGGCGGACGGCATCTCGCGGGCCTTCCGGCAGACCGGCCAGGACGACCGCACGGTGGTCGCCGTCGTCGGGGACGGCGCGCTCACGGGCGGCATGACGTGGGAGGCGCTCAACAACATCTCGGACGCGAACGACCGCCGCATGGTGATCGTCGTGAACGACAACGGCCGGTCCTACGCGCCGACGATCGGCGGGATGGCGCGGTTCCTCAGCTCGGTACGCACGCGCCGTGAGTACCGTGCGCTGTTCGAGAAGTCGCAGGCGGTCGCGTCACGCTTCGGTGCACCCGGGCGCGCGTTCTACCGCGGGGTGCGCGGCGGCCTGCACGGGTTCCTGTCGCGCTTCACGAACAACGAGGCGCTCTACTCGAACCTCGACATCAAGTACATCGGTCCGGTGAACGGGCACGACCAGCGCGCGATGGAGGCAGCGCTCCGGCAGGCCAAGGCCTACGGCGCTCCCACGATCGTGCACGCCATCACCGAGAAGGGGTACGGCTTCGAGCCGGCGCTCCGCGACCAGGCGGACCAGTTCCACGCGGTCGGGCACATCGACCCGGAGACGGGGGAGTCGCTCGACGTGTCGTCGGGGCCCTCCTGGACCTCGGTCTTCGCGTCCGAGCTGGCGTCGGTCGGCGCCGCGGACGAGCGGATCGTCGCGATCACCGCCGCCATGCTGCGCCCCACCGGGCTCCACCTGTTCCAGGAGCAGCACCCGGACCGGGTGATCGACGTCGGCATCGCGGAGCAGCACGCCGTGACCACCGCCGCCGGGCTCGCGTTCGGCGGGCTCCACCCCGTGGTGGCGCTCTACGCGACGTTCCTGAACCGGGCGTTCGACCAGGTGCTCATGGACGTGGCGCTGCACCGCGCCGGGGTGACGTTCGTCCTCGATCGTGCGGGCATCACCGGACCTGATGGTCCGTCGCACCACGGCATGTGGGACCTCGCGCTCCTGCAGGTCGTGCCGGGCATCCGGATCGCCGCCCCGCGCGACGCTGCGACGCTGCGCGAGGAGTTCCGCGAGGCCGTCGCCGTGGACGACGCCCCGACCGTGCTGCGCTGGTCGAAGGGCTCCGTCGGTCCGGACCTGCCGGCGCTCCGTCGGCTGTCGGACGGGGTCGACGTCCTCCGGGACCCGGCCGACGGGCAGGAGCCGGACGTCCTGTTCGTGGCGGTCGGCTCGATGGTGCCGGTGGCGCTCGACGCCGCGGCCCTGCTCGAGGCGCAGGGCATCGGCGCGACGGTCGTCGACCCGCGGTGGGTCGTGCCGATCCCCGCATCGCTGGTCGACCTGTCCCGCGAGCACCGGCTGGTCATCACAATCGAGGACGGCGTCCGGGTCGGGGGCGTCGGGACACGGCTGCGACAGGACCTGCGGGCGGCCGGGGTCGACACCGGCGTGAACGAGCTCGGGCTGCCGGACGCGTTCATCGACCACGCGTCGCGGTCGCAGATCCTGGCCGACGTCGGGCTGACCGCGCAGGCGATCGCGCGGGACGTCATCGACCAGGTCGTCGGTACGAAGCTGCCCCAGGCGAAGCCGGCGCGCACGCGGGAGTCCGCGGAGCGCTGAGCGCGTGGTTCGCGCGGTGCGGTGGCGGGCCCGCGCTCGTTCGCCGCGGCGTTGAACCACGGAACCGACATCGAACCAGGACGAGTGCCTGGTCCGATGTCGGTTCCGTGGTTCGATCGACCGGTGGGTCCGGCTAGCGCGAGGCGGGACCGACGATCGCCGGGTCGTGGAACGTGCCGCCGAAGACGCGCTCGGACGCTCCGGAGCGGTCGAGGTACGGGCTGATGCCGCCGGCCTGGAACGGGTAACCGGCACCGAGGATCAGGCCGAGGTCGATCTCCTCGACGTGCTGGACGACCCCGTCCTGCAGCATGCGGTGCACCTCGTCGGCCAGGGCGTCCTCGAACCGCTGCTGCATGGTCGCGGCGTCGACCGGCTGGGCGTCCTTCTTCGCGGGCGCGACGAGCTTCACGGCAGCGGGGTCGTACCCGGTGACGGCGCCCTTCTTGTCGCGGGTCAGGATCGCGCCGTGCTCCGCGATGCGCTTCAGCCCGTCGCCTGGGTAGAACCGCTCCGGCCACTCGGCGTGGTGCGAGTCGAGCACGTGCGCGCCGACCGGCAGCCCGACGAGCTCGAGCAGCTCGAACGGCGACATCGGCAGACCGAGCGGTGCCGCACCCTCGGCGACGGTCGCGAAGGGCGTGCCCTCCTCGACGCCGCGCATCGCCTCGCCGAGGACGCGGGCGAGCACCCGGTTCACGACGAAGCCGGGCTGGTCGGCGGTGATGATCGCGGTCTTCTTGAGGGTCTTCGCGACCGCCAGGGCCGTGGCGAGCGTCTCGTCCGAGGTCTGCTCGGTGCGGACGACCTCGAGGAGCGGCATCACGGCGACGGGGTTGAAGAAGTGGAAGCCGACGAGCCGCGACGGGTCGGACAGCACCGAGCCCATCTCGGACACCGACAGCGACGACGTGTTCGTGGCGAGGATCGCGTCGGGTGCGATGACCTGCTCGATCTTCCGGAACACGTCCTGCTTGACCGACATCTCCTCGAAGACGGCCTCGATCACCCAGTCGGCGTCCGCGAACGCGTCGTAGGACACCGAGCCCGAGACGAGCGCCTTGATGCGGTTCGCATCGTCGGGGGAGACCCGCTTCTTGGCGAGGAGCTCGTCGACCGAGGACCGGATGCGCTCGACGCCGGCGTCCACACGCGCCTGGTCGACGTCCGTGATCACCACGGGGACGCCGAGGCGCCGCGCGAACAGGAGCGCGAACTGCGACGCCATGAGTCCGGCGCCGAGGACGCCGACCTTCGTGATCTTCTTCGCCTCGACGTCCGTCGGGGCTCCGACGGGACGCTTCGCGCGCTTCTGGACGAGGTCGAACGCGTACATCGACGCGGCGAACTGGTCGCCCGCGAGCAGGTCGGCGAGGGCGTCGTCCTCGCCTGCGAAGCGCTCGTCCAGGCTTCCGCTCTTCGCTGCCGCCACGAGGTCGAGCGCGCGGAACGGCGACTTCGGCACCGTGCCGATCTTCGACGCGACCTGGCTCCGGGCGACCTTGACGACGGTGCCCCACGCAGCCTTCTCGAGCATGCCGGGCTCGTTCTTCCGGACGACCTTGGTGCGGCCGGACACGACGCCGTCGGCCCACGCGACCGCGGACGGCAGGAAGGTGACCGACGGGATGAGCGCGTCGCCGATGCCGATCTCGACCGCGGCTGGGCCGTCCATCAGGCGGTTGTTCTTGAGCGGGTTCTCGACGATGACGCGGAGCGCCTTCTCGGGCCCGATCAGGCGGGGGAGCAGCGTCGCGCCGCCCCAGCCGGGGATGATCCCGAGGAACACCTCGGGCAGGCCGATGCCCTGCGCCGCCGACGAGAACACCCGGTACGTGCAGTGCAGGGCGACCTCGAGGCCGCCGCCGAGGGCGATGCCGTTCACGAATGCGAACGACGGGACACCCAGCTCGCTGAACTTGCGGAGCGTGGCGTGCCCGAGCACGCCGAGCTCGTGCGCGACCTCGCGGGAGGGCAGCGCCGCGGCCTGCGACAGGTCGGCGCCCGCGGCGAAGCAGTACTCCTTGCCGGTGATCGCGACGGCCTGGACCTCGCCCTTCCCGGCGGCGTCACGCAGGGTGTCGAGCACGTCGGACAGCTCGCGCATGGTCCGCGGCCCGAGGGTCGAGGGGCGCTTGTGGTCCTTGCCGTTGTCCAGCGTGATGAGCGCGAGCGTGCCGCCGGAGGGCAGCGCCACGTGCTTGACGTACGAGTGGGTGACGACCTCGTCCGCGCTGAGCTCGGTCAGCTGGTCGATCGGGGTGGTGGTCATGCTCAGGCCGCCTTCCGTGCCGCGCTCTTGCTGAAGTTCGGGTTCTCCCAGATGACGGTGCCGCCCTGGCCGAGCCCGATGCACATCGTGGTGATGCCGTACCGGACGTCCGGGCGCTCGGCGAACTGTGCCGCGAGCTGGTTCATCAGGCGCACACCGCTCGACGCCAGCGGGTGGCCGACGGCGATCGCGCCACCCCAGGCGTTGACGTTCGGGGAGTCCTGCGCGATGCCGTAGTTGTCCAGGAACGCGAGCACCTGGACCGCGAACGCCTCGTTGATCTCGAACAGGCCGATGTCGTCGATGGTGAGCCCCGCCTTGCGGAGGGCCTTGTCGGTCGCGGGGACCGGGCCGATGCCCATGACCTCCGGGTCGACACCGGCGAACGCGAACGAGACCATGCGCATCTTCGTCGGCAGGCCGTGCTGCTTCGCACCGTCCTCCGACGCGAGCAGGCTCATCGTCGCCCCGTCGTTCAGGCCCGCCGCGTTGCCGGCGGTGACCCGTCCGTGGGGCCGGAACGGCGTGCGCAACGCAGCCAGTGCCTCCAGGGTGGTGCCCGGTCGGGGCGGCTCGTCCGCCGTGACGACGTCCCAGCCCTCGCCGGTGTTGACCTCGACCGGGACGACGTCGGGCTGGAGCTTGCCGGCGCCCCAGGCGGCGGCGTAGCGCTGCTGCGACTGGACGGCGAAGGCGTCCGTGCGGTCCTTCGTGATGGCGGGGAACCGGTCGTGCAGGCGCTCCGCGGTGCTGCCCATGACGAGCGCGTCGCTCGCGACCATGCGCTCGGCGACGAACCGGGGGTTCACGTCGGCTCCGAAGCCCATCGGGTGGCGGCCCATGTGCTCGACCCCGCCGGCGATCGCGACGTCGGCGGCGCCGAAGGCGATCGCGCCGGCGAGCGTCGTGACGCTCGTCATGGCACCGGCGCACATGCGGTCGATCGCGTAGCCGGGGACCGACTTCGGCAGACCCGCGAGCATGCCGACGGTGCGGCCGAGCGTCAGGCCCTGGTCGCCCTGCTGGGTGGTGGCCGCGACGGCGACGTCGTCGACCGCCGCACCGTCGAGCTGGCTGTTCCGGTCGAGCAGCCCGCGCATCGCGTGGACCGCGAGGTCGTCCGCGCGGGTCTTCCAGAACACCCCCTTCTCACCGGCTCGTCCGAACGGGGTGCGGACTCCGTCCACGAACACGACGTCTGATGCCTTGGGCACTCGGGCCTCCAGATCCTCTTCGATCGAGTCGGGGCACGTTCCGCCCCGACCGGCCGGGCTGTGCCCGGCGACTGCTCCGACGCTATGCCCGGAGCCTGGACGGGCGCATGCCCGTTGGGGTGTTCCTACGAGCCGGTGTTGCTCTCGGCAGCAGGGGCCTGTCCAGCAGCGACAAAGGCGTGCGCGATGCGCGACGCGGTCTCCTCGACCTGCCACGGGCGGGCGTCGTGGGAGGCGAGCACGGCACCGACGGTCTCGGTCGCGATCGGCGTCGGCGGCTCCCACGACACCAGGCGGAGCGTCTCCGGCGTGAGGAGGTTCTCGACGGGCAGGTCGAGCTCCTCGGCGCGCGCGACGACCGCGGCCCGCGCGGCCTTGTAACGGCGGTCGGCCTCGGGGTTGCGGTCGGCCCACGCCCGGGGCGGGGGCAGCGTGGCTTCGCCCGAGCCGCGGAGCTTCGGCAGGTCCTCGGTCGTGCGGCCCTCGTCGACGGCGGCCCACCAGCGGTCGAGCTCCGACCGGCTGGCCCGACCCGTGAAGGCCTTGAGCGCACCGAGTTCGGCCTTCGAGGCCGGTGCGGCGGCCGCTGCGGCGACGATCGCGGCGTCCGGGATGGTGCGACCGGGGGCGACGTCGGTGGCGCGGGCGTACTCGTCGCGGGCGGTCCACAGGGCGCGGGCGATGGCCAGGGCCCGGGCACCCCGCAGCGCGTGCATGCCGGACAGCCGGCGCCACGGCTCGGCTCGGGGCGGCTTCGGCGCGCGGGTCAGGACGGCGGCGAACTCCTCCTCCGCGATGCGGGACTTGCCGGCCTCGTCGAGCGCCGCGGCCAGGGCGTCACGGAGGTCGGGCAGCAGCTCGACGTCGAGCGCCGCGTACACGAGCCAGGACTGCGGCAGCGGGCGGGTCGACCAGTCCGCCGCCGAGTGCGCCTTGGCGAGCGTGATGCCGAGCAGCTGCTCGACCACCGCGCCGAGGCCGACGCGCGGGAAGCCGGCGATGCGGGCCCCGAGCTCGGTGTCGAAGATGCGGGTCGGGACGAGGCCGACCTCCTGCAGGCACGGCAGGTCCTGCGACGCCGCGTGGAAGAGCCACTCCTCGTCGACGATGGCGTCCTGCAGCTCGGTGAAGTCGCCGATCGCGATGGGGTCGAACAGGAACGCGCCGGCGCCGCGGCGGAAGACCTGGATGAGGTACGCCCGCTGGGAGTACCGGTAGCCGCTCGCACGCTCGGCGTCGACGGCGACGGGGCCGTGGCCGGCGGCGATGGCGGCGACCGCGCGCAGGTACTCGTCGCGGTCCTCGATCACGCGCACGGCGGCGTGCGAGTCCTCGAACGCGTGGTCGGCTGGGGCGGCCGATGCTGCCGGGGCGGCCGGGCCGCCCGGTGCTGCCGGAGCGGCCGAGCCGCCGGGTGCGGTGTGGTCGGCTTCGCTGGCGGGGTCGGTCACTTCGTGGTCCTCCTCGGAGCCAGCAGGGTCACGCCGTCCGATGCCGGGGGGAGTCCCGCGAGCATCGCGACGATCTCCTCCCACGCCTCGACGTGCGCGGTCAGGTCCTCGTCACGGGGCGTCCACGAGGCACGGAGCTCGAGCTGTGCGCCGTCGCCCTGCGCCGCGAGGTCGCCGTACCCGCGCGAGATGATCTTGGTGGCCGTCCCGGAGGCCCGGTCGTAGGTCGCGCCGTGGGCCGCGAGCGCGTCGACGAGCCAGCTCCACGTCACGTCGGCCACGAACTCGTCGACGCCGATCTCCGGTTCGAGCGGCGCCTGGGCGAACGTCACGATGCGGAACGCACCGCCCCAGCCCTCCGGCTCGTCGGGGTCGTGGAGGGCGATGAACCGCCCCGTGCCGAGGTCCGAGTCGATGCCGTGCACGGCACCCGAGACGTCCGCCGCGAGGGCGATCGAGTGCGGTGCGATCCGCGAGGGCGAGGGGATCTCGGTGACCGTGGTCTCGGTGCGGGTCCGGCCCGACGCCACGAACGCGCGGAGTCGCTCGAAGGCCTCGGGCTCACGGGATTCGGACACGCATGCAGACTAGGCTCCCGGCCATGTCCCGATCCGCGCGACCCGCCGAGGACGTCGTCCAGGAGACCGCACGATCGGCCGGGTCCGTCGCCCTGGGGGTGGGCATCACCGCGGCTGCCGTGGCCACCGCGGTGGTCGGCGGCTTCGTCGCCGCCGTGGCCCGCGCCGTCGTCACGCCTGACCGCAAGCGCACCGAACGCGTCCCGATCCACGCCGTCGACACCGGTGCGATGACCGTCACGCTCGAACGCTCCGCGGACACCGAGCTGCAGGGGCGGTACAGCCTGTGGTTCGGCGGCGGCACCGGGCACATGCGCGTCGGCGAGGTCCTCGGCACCACCGAAACCACCGTCACCCGGCGCATCATCGCGATCGACGCCGGCGACCCCCGCTCCGCCCGCCGCGGCCGGTGGGGCGGCTGGTTCTACCTGACGCCCGGGGAGCTCGACGTCCCGGTCGAGGACGTGGACATCCCCACGCCGAACGGCCCGGCGCCCGCGTGGGTGGTCCGCGCCGACGACCCCGACGCACCGTGGGCGGTCCTCGTGCACGGCCGGGGCGTGACCCGCGCCGAGACCATCCGCGCCGTCCCGGTCTTCCGCGCCGCCGGGTACTCGGTGGTCCTCGCCTCGTGGCGGAACGACGGCGTCGCGCCGCGGAGCACCGACGGCCGCTACGGTCTCGGCAGCACCGAGTGGGAGGACGTCGACGCCGTGCTCCGCTGGCTCACCGCGCAGCGGGCCAGGAGCGTCGTGCTCATGGGATGGTCGATGGGCGGGGCGGTCGTCCTGCAGACCCTCGTCCGGTCCCGGTTCGCCGGACTCGTCGACGGCATCGTGCTCGAGTCGCCCGTCGTGGACTGGCACGCGGTGCTCAAGTCGCAGAGCCGGGTCCTGAAGCTGCCGCGGCCGGTCCGGAAGGTCGCGCAGCGGCTCCTCCGCACCCCCGTCCTGCACCACGTCGCCGGGCTCGACCACCCGGTCGACCTGCGGGAGCTCGACATGGTCGCGCGGGCCGACGAACTCACGGTGCCGATCCTCATCCTGCACAGCGACGACGACGGGTTCGTGCCGTCCTCGGCGTCGCACGACCTGGCACGCGCGCGTCCCGACATCGTGCGGCTCGAGGTGCAGACCACAGCGCGGCACACCAAGCTCTGGAACCACGACGCGGACTGGTTCGACGCGCGCATCCTCGCGTGGCTGACCGAGGTGGTGCAGCCGACGGACGCGACCAGCGCCCGGTAGACGCGACCGGGTGACGGACGGGAGGCACGGTGCCAGCCGGCACCGTGCCTCCCGTCCGTCCCGGGTCTGCTCCTGTCTTCGCCCTGGTCGTCCGCTGGTCGTCGCGCGATCGTCGTCGCGAGGACCGCCGTGCGGTCCGGCGTGAACGCGACGGTCACCGCCGCCCCGGGAACGTCGAGCGCACAGAAGGGGAGGTCGTCAGCGCCGAAGCGGGACACCGCGGCGACGAAGGAGTCGAGGTCGAGGACCGTGGAGCCCCGCTCGGCGGCCAGACCGTACTTGGTCGCGAACGTCTGCGCGGTCGATCGAGCGCCCTGCTCGAAGCGTCTGACGGGGTCGTCGGGCGCAAGGAGTCGGACGAGTTCGAGGGCACGGTCCGCGCCGGGTGCCGCGGTCGCAGCGAGCAGCGTCGCGAGCTCAGCGGCGCTGATGGTCTCGACCGCGGCGTCACGGTCGGTGACCGCGGCGGACAGGAACGCTCCGTCCGACGACCGGTGCAGGACCGTGAGGAGCTCGTTGCCGAGGTCGACCTGGCGGACCAGGACCGGGTCGTCCCCGAGCGCATCGAGGGGCGCCGCGAGGGCATCGTTGCCGGGCTCGCCCGCTCGTCTGCTCCGGCGGAGTGCGCGGGCGAGCACAGCGGCGGGGGCGTCGTAGGCGACCACCTCGGTGTCGTCCGGCAGAGCGGCCAGGATCTCGTGGGCACGGGGAGGGACATCGGAGCGCCTGGGAAGGGTCGCGCGGAGGACCGGGACGCTCGTGCCGGAGGTCGTCACGTCAAACCTCGGGGAAGACATCGACGGATCGCGGTGTCGCCCGGTAGCGGAGGTGCTCGAAGTCCCGGTGCCAGTCGATCACGCCGACCACCGCCCGGACGGCGATGTCGACGAAGAACGGGACACGACCGCCTGTCGCGGAACGGTCTCGGCATCGACCCCACTCGCTGGCCGCGACCTGCTGCCGGAGAAGTCCGTGACCTGCACACCGTCCGCGGCGGTGCCCCACGAGTACGCGGGGAGCAGTCGGCGCGGGTCGGGTGTGGCCGTGCCCACGACCTCCCACATGCCCGGCTGGAACCTCGCCGGCAGGGTGAGCCCGGCGACGACGGGCTGTGTGGCGAGCACCACGAGCGGGTCCGCCGGCGGCGGAACGTCCTCCGGGCGCCGGAAGGCGGCGACGTAGACGGCGTCGAACACCTCGGCGATCACGTGCCCGAGCACGGCACCGCCGGTTCCGTCCGGAATCACGAAGACGTCACCGGCTGCCGCCGAGAACGGCGGCCGGCTCAGCGGGTGGAAGGCGTCGGCGGTCGCGGCGGACGCAGGGAGCACGGCCGGATCCGGGGCCGCCAGCGGTGTCCGCGTTACCCCGGTCCGGGACAGTCGCTGTGCGCGCTCGTCGAGGGCCGGCCCTGGCTGCGCGTGGTCGACGACCTCGATCGTGAACAACGCCTCGGGGTCGGCGCGGGTCTCGGCGGAGAGCTCCGCGAACAGCTGCTCGCGGCTGTCGGCCTGATGGAACTGCTGCGCCGACCGCTCGGCGTTCTTCCGTCTACCGAACACCGTGGCCTCCGTCACCTTCGATCGCGGTGCGGATGAGTTGCTCCGGTCGTGGGAGTCCGGCCGGCATCTCCGTGGTGAACCACGGTAGTTCGACGGAATCGATCCGGCCGTCGAGCATCCACACGAGGACCTCACCCGCGAGCGGTGCCTGGTCGGTGCGGTAGGCCAGCGATCCCGGAAGGGGACCGTCGGGGAAGTCGGCTCGGGGTGTCTCCGCGAGCACGACGTCCCAGATCCGCGGAGCTGTCTCGCGGACGGCCCGCACCGCCTCGGCCTGCTGGCGGAGCTCCGCCGTTCGCCGCGCGGGGAGCGTGTCGAGGTACGCGAGCAGGAGCGACCGGACCCGTTCCGCCGGTTCCTGCTCCGTCTGCTCGTGGTGGAGCCAGATAGCGGGGCCCCCGCCCGGCATCATGACGATCATCGTCGGAGGGGTCTCCGGTCCGACGTAGTGCCATGACTCGAACTCCGGGTGCGGTCCGGCGGTCAGTCGGGAGCCGTCCGAGAACGTCATCGTCAGCGTCGATCCCGTGGCGCGCGCCGCGGTGACCTCGAGCGTGTGCAGGCGGAGAGCCGGCACCAGCCCCGACTTGTCGCCCTCCGGGTCGATCATCGTTGCGGCGTCGGGGGACCGACCGAGGGAGAACGGGCACTCGAGGATGACGGTGGCGCCGTTCGAGAGCAGGAGTCGGAGCGCGTGATCGACCCAGATGGTGTCGACCGTCTCTCCGACGAGGAGCAACGGGACGTCCTCGACGACCAGTTCGTTCATCGTGCGCGCTCCTTGCGGCGATCCATCGTCTGGCCGTGCTTCCGTGGACGGACGAGCGCTCATCTCGTGCGCGTGCGCGTCCGCCTCGGTCTTGTGGATCTCGCGTTGAGCGATGGGTAACTGGTCAGGGTCGCCTTTGTCCAGCCGATTTCCGATCTGACCAGCGGAGCTTGCTCGATCAAATCTCTGAGGCACGAGTCTCCATCACGCTCTGTGGAACTCCGACTCCGAGGAGCTCCTCAAGCTCGCTGGATACTGACAATGCCGTGTCGTCGATTATCACAGTCGCCGTTGCGCTGTCGAAGAAATCAATGCGGACAACCGGCACGGGAGATTCTGATCCGCTGGCGGTCAGATAGCCCAGGAACTCACCATCGATCATTTGGTCGCAGTTTTCAGCGATCCGCACCATCTCCAGATGCGAGAACCATGCTCCTTGCCCATCAGCTTTGGAGACTTTGCGTTCCAAGTCCAAGACATCAACACTTGATCCCGGTATCGCAGTCATCCAGAGCTCGGTTATCAGCCAGTGCATGGGTTCTGGACTGAGGGCCCTGAACACGTTCCGGAAAGTGATCTGGCCCACGGGTGCAGAATATATCGGACGTTCGTACGAGATCATTGGAGCTCCGGTAGTGGCTCAGGGTCGCCCCGCTGCGCAGTTCCGCCCGTTGGATTCGGCACTGCCCGATGCTGATGGGGGTTGGTGTGAAGTTTGGGGCGACCATGGTCAGTGAAGTCGATGGTTCGCACGACTTGACCATCATCAGAGAATTCGCGCGCTTGTGGGTAGGGTCCTTTACTGCCCTTGCGCCACCCCAGCTGGGTGTGGGCGAAGTCTGACTCTGGCAGGTCGGCACCTGTTGTCTCGTCTCGAGGGAGGGGTCTCCGTGGGAACCACTGGCCGTCGGGGACTGATTTGACCTGCGGCGTTTCGTCGCCGAGCTTGTTCACCGCCGACGGCAGGTGCACCTTCGACATCATGCCACCGGTAGCGGCCGACGCCGCAGCACCTCCAGCGGCGGAACCGAGGAGGTCTGTGGGCGTGAGTGGTTGACCGCTGACGACGGTGTTCGCGACGTTCTCGACGGCGCCCTCGACGGCGTTCCCGACGAAGTGCTTGCCGATCGCTGCGCCCAGGCCGCCGCCGACCGCTCCGAACGCTCCGCTGACGGCGACCTGCCCCCAGTTCACCTCGCCGGTCGTCGCCTTCTGAATGATCGTGTCCGCGCCGGCACCGATCAGCATCCCGCCGAGTGGGCCGCCGACGCCGGTGAGCATGAGCGCACCACCCGCGACGACCATCGCCCCGCCGGCGACGTACTCCCAGTTGTCCTTGAACCAGTCACCGGTCGCCGCTGCCGCCCGCGCGAGCGGCCCTTGCTCGGCGGCGGCGTACGCCTCGAGCTCGGCGTCGGTGATCGGCGCGAGGCCGAGTGGGTCGACCGCGTGCAGCGGGTCGTTGCCCGCGAACGAGTACGGGTTCGCGCCCCAGGCTGCCCCCGCTGGTGCGGTGACCGGGTCGGTCGAGAGGAAACCGCGGGTTGCAGGGTCGTAGGCGCGCGCCCCCATCCACTCGAGTCCGGCCACAACGGGCGTTCCGTCCGCGCCGAACGAGAGCGCCCCCTCGGTCCCGCCGCCGACCGAGGCGAGGAGCTGCCACGGATCGGTCTCCGGCGTGCTGCGGGCCGTCCGCCAGCCCGTCGCGCCAGGGCTCTCCGAGCCGCCGAGCAGTCCGACCGACGTGCGGAGCACGGGGGAGTCGTCGACGGCCAGCAGGGTGGGAACAGCGGCAGCGGCGTCCCAGTCGAGTCGGACGCCGTCGACATCGGCGAGGTCGCCGAGCGCGTCCACGTGGATCGCTGTGCTCGACGAGCCCGGGGCGATCAGTCGAAGCCACCCCCGCCCGTCCCACGAGTAGCGGGTCGCCGTGCCGTCCGGGGCGGTGCTCCGGACGCGCTGCCCGCGAGCGTCGTACTCGTGCGAGGTCCTCCCCTCCGGCCCGGTCACCGCGACGAGCTGGCCCGCATCGTCGTACTCGAACGTGCGAGTGCTGTCCTTGGTGTGTTCGACGACGAGTCGGCCGGCGGCGTCGTAGGACCACGTTGTCTCCACTCCGTCGGTGCCGGCACGGACGAGTTGCATCGCTGCGTCATGCTCGTAGACCGTCGTCGTGCCCGGTCGCTCGATCCCGACGAGCCGACCGTCTCGATCGCGGGTCAGTCGTGTCGTCGCCGTCGAGTCCCCGTCGGAGCTGGTGTGTCCGACGACGAAACCGCGGTCGTGCGACCAGGAGTCGCTCGTCCCTGCCGTGCGCACCGCCGTGAGTCGTCCGGCGCCGTCGTACTCGTGATGGACGGCGCCGAACGCGGTGTGCTCGACGGTGCCCGGCCGACCCGCGGGATCACGCTCGATGCGCGTCACGGAGCCGTCCGGCGCGTGCACCGAGGTACGCAGGCCGTCCGCGTCGTACGTCCATCGCGTCTCTCGACCGTCCGTCACTCGGCGGACGAGGAGACCCCGCCGGTCGTACTCCAGCAGGTGGGCACTGGCAACGTCCGGTCGGGTGTGGTCGGAGATGGTCACGGTCCGCGAGCGCGGGTCGCGCTCGATGCGAGCGACCAGTGCGTCGTCCACGTACTGGGCCGTCTCTCGACCGGCTGCGTCGTACTCCCACCGAAGCACGGTGCCGTCGGGCTCCGTCTGGGAGATCTGGCGACCGGCAGCGTCGTACGTCGCGCTCGTCGTGCGGCCGAGGGGGTCCGTCGAGCTGGCGACCTTGTCGAGCTCGGTGTAGGTCCGCGTCGTGACTGCTCCGCGCGGATCGGTGGTGCGGACGAGCCGCCCGCGGGCGTCGTACTCGTAGCGCGTCACCCCGCCGAGGCCGTTGGTCGCCGCGACCAGCTGCCCCGCCGCGTCGTACCGGAACGAGCGGCGACCGAATCGCGGGTCCCGTGCCTCGACGACACGTCCCGCCCGGTCGTAGCGGTACCGGATGATCCCGAAGCCAGGGACGTCGACGGAGGTGACCCGACCGACCGCGTCGTACTCGGTGCGCTCGACGTCGTCGTTCGCATCGACCCGCTCGACGACCCGTCCGTCGGCGTCGTACCGCAGCGACGTCCGGCCGCCGAGCGGGTCCGTGGCCGTCTCCGGACGCCCGCACCGGTCGTACGTGTACGTCGTCGTCCGACCGGCAGGCGTCGTGACGGCGACGATCCGGCCCGCGAGGTCGCGCTCGATGCGGGTCAGACCACCCTCACCGTCCAGCGATTCAACGATCCTTCCAGCCGCATCACGCACGGTCACGGTGGTTGAGCCGTCTCCCTGCCGGAGGCCGATCGGTCGTCCGAGCGCATCGGTGCGGACACTGACGTCCTCGAACGCGGAACTGACGATCGTCGTGCCGTCGGCACGCTTCCGCTCGGCAGCGGTGCGGACACCGGTCGGGTCCACGGTTGCCAGGACGGCGCCGATGGCGTCGTACTCACGGTTCCACGAACCGCCTGCGGGGTCGATGACGGTGCGCAACCGCGAGAGCGCGTCGTGCACGAACCGCCACTCCGCCCCGTCGGGCAGGGTGACGGCCGAGACGTTGCCGAGGTCGTCGAACAGGGTCGTGATGCGGCGGCCGAGCGGGTCGATGGTCGCGGTGACCTCGCCGTGCGTGCCGTACTCCACGGCCGTCCGGGAGCCCGTCGGATCCGTGGTGGCGATCACGCGCCCGGCATCGTCGTGTTCGAACCGCCACACGCCGCCGTCCGGAGCTTCGCGAGCGGTCAGCAGGCCTGCCGCGTCGTATCGGTACGTCGTCCGGGCGCCGAGGGGGGTGACCGCTTCGACGACACGCCCAGCTGCGTCCCGGGTGAAGGACGCCGTCCCCCCGTCGGCATCCTCGATCGCGACGAGGTCGCCGTGGTCGTCGTGGTGGAACGTGACGACCACACCGGTCGGGTCCGTGCAGCGAGCCAACTGCCCGGCGCGCCACTCGAGGAGCGTCCGTCCGCCGACGGGATCGGTGACGACGGAAGGGTTCCGGTCGTCGCCCCGGTACTCGTACTCGACGATCGCGCCGTCTGCGGTGACCACGGTGGTGGGCCGGTCCTGGTCGTCGTACCCGCACGTCACGTCGGCGCCGTCCGGGGTCACGGTGCGCGTGCGGCGTCCGCGGTCGTCGTACCCGTGCACCGTCACCGACCCGTCGCGTTCGGTGACGGACACCAGGTGGCCGTGGCGGTCGTAGGACATCGACTGACGCGCACCGTCGGCGTCGATGATCCCGACGACCCGGCCCTTCCGGTCGGCGATCCACGTGTTCGCGTTGCTGCCGTCAGCGTCCGAGACCGACGTCACCCTGCCCTGGAGGTACGAGAACCGGACGGTGCGTCCGAACGGAGTGCGCTGTTCGACGACACGCCCCCGGCCGTCGTACGCATTGGTGCACTCGACGACGCCCGTCGCGGCGGTCACCTGGTCGATCAAGCCGGCGTCGTTCCACCGGTAGCGTCGCGCGCCGACGGTGTCCTGCGCGGCGACGAGGCGGCGCGCATCGTCGTACCGGTACTGCACACGCCGGCCATCGGACGCTGAAACTGACACGACGCGGTCGCCTTCGTACTCCACGTCGAGCGCACGACCGAGTTCGTGCTCGAGTCGAGTGATCCGGTCGTCGGCGTCGCGGAGAGCGGACACGCCCGTGCCCGAGCCACGTCCGGCAGAGAGCCAGACACCGGCGGCGGAGAAGGTCCATCGACCCCCCGTGTTGTCCGAGACGACGAGGGTGGTCCCATCGCGACGGAGCCAGAGGTCCTGCCCCACGCCGCGACCCCAACCGTCGCCCTCGCGGGGGAAGTCGACCTGGCGCCCGTCCTCGAGCACGATCGAGGCCAGCTCGTCGCTGAGCTCCAGCCGGATGTCGAGCACCGACGACCAACCGAGACCGAAGGACCCCACCCGGTCGTCGAGCGAGTTGTACGTCCGCGAGAACCGGAGGGACGCCGCAGCACCGCCGAACGTCAGGTCGTCCTCTGGCTCGAGGAAGTTCCCCGTCGCGGTGTTCACCGGGTCGTCGGCGAACCCGTTCGTGGGCGGTGTACCCATCGCGGAGAACGGGCCGATGGTGAAGTCGTCGCGTCCGACCGCCACGCCTGCCGCGGCCAGCGCCGCGGCGATCGAGGCGTCCGAGAGCGTGGCGGGTCCGTTCCCGCCGCCCGCGGCCTCGAACTGCGCGGCGACCGTGTCCGCCCAAGCCGCGTCGTGCCCGTTGTCCGTAAGCCAGTCCTGTACCGCGGTCACGAGTGACTGCGCGTGCAGCGTGCCCCATCGGGTGTTGCACCCGGACTCGTAGTCGCTGAGGGCGTTCCGGAACGACGACACCGCGCCGGCGAGGGAGTCGTCGGCCCCCCTGCTGCTCGACGCGAAGGAGCGGAGATCGGCCGGCACCGCTGACGACGTGCCTCCGCTGCCGCCTCCGGCCGTCGGGATCGTACGACCGCGCACCGAGACGGCATCGGCCTGGAGCTGGGGCTCAGGCTGCGGTTCCGGGGGCTTCGGGTCGTCCTCGGCGCCGAACCACGTCGACACCTCGTGCGCCGCACCGACGAAGAAGTTCTCCTCACGCTCCCGCTTCCGCGCCTCCCACGCCTTCGCGTCGGCACGGCGTCGGTCCTCTTGCTCCGCCGCCTGACGGAGTTCGTCGACGAACCCGACGAGTGAGGAGAGCGCCTCGGAGAGCTTGCCGGCGCTGTGCGAGGCGATGCCGGCGTTGTCGGCGAAGACCTCGGAGAAGTACCCCCGGAACTCCCGCTCCGCGTTCGTCACCGCCGTGGACCGTGCGCCGGTCTGGCCGTCGATCGACGTCGCGAGCCTGCGCGCCGCAGTCTTCAGCGTGTCAGCGTCGCCGTACGAGTACCCCGTCGGATCGTTGCCGTGGATCTTCGCCATGTCGTCTCCCCCCGATGACCCCTCGATCCTGGCACAGGCCCCATCGCAGCGTCCAGCATGCGGAATGTCGTATGCGACGAGACGACGGACGGGAGGCACGGGGCCAGCTGGCACCGTGCCTCCCGTCCGTCAGGGGGTGCGGATCAGGCGGCGGCGACCGCCGCCCGCACCTGCCGCTGCACCCGACCGAGCATCCCCACCATGCCGCGGATGCGCAGCGGGCTGACCGCCTCGCTGAGCCCGATCGTCAGCGGGTAGTCCGACGGGACCGCCAGGACCTCGGACGCGGTGAGGCCGGACAGCCCCTGCGCGAGGATCGACGCGAACCCGCGGGTGGTCGGCGCCTCGCGCGGGGCGGTCGCGTGCATGCGGACGACGTCCGGGGCATCGCCGTCGGCCCCGACCGTGACGGTGATGAACACGGGGGACTGGCACTCCTCGACGCGCTCGAGCTCGTCCTCGTGCCCCTGCAGTCGCTCGGGCAGCGCGGGGAGCTCGTCGGAGAACTCGAGGAGCAGCTGGAGGCGGTCCTGCTGCGAGAGCTCGAGGAAGTCGTCGCGGATCTCGGCGAGGGAACGGGGGAGTTCGGTGCTCATCGAGAGGGAACGGTACCCGGTTCGGTGCCGACGGCGATCGGGACGCGGACGGCGCTGCCCCACTCGGTCCACGACCCGTCGTAGTTCCGCACGTTCTCGTAGCCGAGCAGGTGCTGCAGCACGAACCAGGTGTGGCTCGACCGCTCGCCGATGCGGCAGTACGCGATGACCTCGTCCGCGTCGCCGATCCCGGCACCGTCGCGGTACACCGCGTCGAGCTCCTCGCGCGACTTGAAGGTGCCGTCCGGTGCGGCCGCGGTGGCCCAGGGGATGTTAACGGCGGTCGGCACGTGGCCGGCGCGCAGGGCGCCCTCTTCCGGGTATTCCGGTGCGGTGGTGCGCGAGCCGTCGTACTCGGCGGGGCTCCGCACGTCGATCAGGGGCTTGCCGAGGTGCGCGAGCACGTCGTCCTTGAAGGCCCGGACCGGCTCGTCGTGGCGCTCGACCACCGGGTAGTCGACGGGCGTCACCTCGGGGCGGTCGGTCGTCAGGGCACGGTCCTCGGCGATCCACTTCGCCCGGCCGCCGTCGAGCAGGCGGACGTCCTCGTGCCCGAAGAGCGTGAAGACCCAGAGGGCGTAGGCGGCCCACCAGTTGTTCTTGTCGCCGTAGATCACGACGGTGGTGTCGCGGCCGATGCCCTTGCCGCCGACGAGTCGCGCGAACGCCTCGCCGTCGACGTAGTCGCGCTGCACCGGGTCGTTGAGGTCGGTGTGCCAGTCGATCTTCACCGCTCCGGGGACGTGGCCCGTCTCGTAGAGCAGGACGTCCTCGTCGGACTCCACGACGACGAGGTCGGGGGTCCCGGCGTCGAGCTGCTCCTGGAGCCACTCGGTCGACACCAGGCGCTCCGGGTGGGCGTAGGCGGCGAACTTCTCGGACGGGTCGACCGGTGCGGTCATCGGGGGTACCTCCAGGGTGCGGGACGAACGGGGCGGCCGAGGCTAGGATCGGTCCTCGGTGCCCGCGGGCAACGGTACGCGCAACGTGCCGTCCGCCACCTGCAACGTGACACCGCACGACATGCTTCCCGGAGGGGCCCACTTGCCTGCACACCTCGTCGACCGTGACCCGCAGGTGACGCCGCAGCAGATGGCCGCTGCGCTCGTGCCGCCGC
Source organism: Curtobacterium citreum (assembly GCF_006715175.1). NCBI lineage: Bacteria > Bacillati > Actinomycetota > Actinomycetes > Micrococcales > Microbacteriaceae > Curtobacterium > Curtobacterium citreum. The sequence continues at coordinate 1,832,499 of NZ_VFMQ01000001.1, forward strand.
CGCAGTTCGCGGACGCCTCGTTCGCGAGCTACCGACCGGACCCGGAGTACCCCTCGCAGGCGGCGGTCCGCGACGCGGTCGAGGCCTTCGTCGCGACCCGGCCGGAGCCGGCGAAGCGCGGCCTGTTCGGTCGCCGCAAGCCCGCCGAGGCGCCGGCGCGCTCGGGTGTGTACCTGGACGGCGGGTTCGGCGTCGGCAAGACCCACCTGCTCGCCGCGGCGTACCACGCGGAGCCGTCCCGCAAGACCTTCGGCACCTTCATCGAGTACACGGCGCTCGTCGGTGCGCTCGGGTTCCAGGGCACGGTCGACCTGCTCCGCGGGACCGCGCTCGTCTGCATCGACGAGTTCGAGCTGGACGACCCCGGCGACACGATGGTGATGACCCGGCTCATCAAGGAGCTGGCGGACACCGGCACCCGCTTCGCGGCGACGTCGAACACCCCGCCGGGCGCGCTCGGCGAGGGCCGGTTCGCGGCGCAGGACTTCCTGCGCGAGATCCAGGCGATGTCCGATCGCTTCGAGACCATGCGGATCGACGGGCTCGACTACCGACGCCGCGCGGTCGACGAGCACGCCCGGACGGTCGACGACGTCCCCGCGGCGCTGCCGACCGGGGCGACCACGCTCGACGACTTCCGGTCCGTCGTCGCGCACCTGGCGTCGGTGCACCCCTCGAAGTACGTCGCGCTGGTCGACGGACTCGACGCCGTCGGCCTGACCGACGTCGCGGCGTTCACCGACCAGACCGACGCGCTGCGGTGGGTCGCGCTCGTCGACCGGCTGTACGACGCGCAGGTCCGGATCGTCGCGTCCGGCACGCCGCTCGACCAGGTGTACCCGCAGGCGATGCTCGAAGGCGGGTACCGGAAGAAGTACCTGCGCGCCGCGTCGCGCGTGGTCGCGCTGTCGCGCGCCGCGGACTGACGGACGCCACGGCCACCACCACCGCGGCCGTCTGACGGGGGCGGCTGGCGGGGCGGCGACCCACCGGACGGGAGGCACGTGGCGGGGCCGCCACGCGCCTCCCGTCCGGGGGGTGTCCTGCTCCCCGAAACACGACGTTTACAGAACGGCCCACCGCGTTACACCCACGAAACAGTTCGTGCTCCCTCGTGAAACCTCGCCTCGCCAGACTCATCAGCACCCGAGGCGGAACCGAGAGCCGCCTGCATTCGCGAGAGGTGAACAGATGCTTGATCAGGGCCAAACCGGCTTCATCATGATCATGGCGGCGCTGGTGTTGTTCATGACACCCGGCCTCGCCTTCTTCTACGGCGGCCTCGTGAAGGCCAAGTCCGTCATCAGCATGATGATGATGTCGTTCGGGGCGATCGCGCTCGTCGGCGTCCTCTGGGTGCTCTACGGCTACGCGATCGCCTTCGCGAACACCGGCGACCACACCGCCGTGACCGGCATCGTCGGCTTCTTCAGCATCGACTGGAACCAGATCGGCCTCGGCCAGGCGTTCGAGCAGTCGCAGGCGACGAAGCTCGCCGCCCCCTACCCGGACCTGGCGTTCGTCGGGTTCCAGGCCACGTTCGCGATCATCACCGTCGCCCTGATCTCCGGTGCCATCGCCGACCGCGCCAAGTTCGGCGCCTGGATGATCTTCGCCGGTGTCTGGGTGACGGTCGTCTACTTCCCGGTCGCCTCCTGGGTCTTCAACCTGACCTCGGGCTGGGCAGCGACCTGGGGTGTCATCGACTTCGCCGGTGGGACCGCGGTCCACATCAACGCCGGTGCCGCCGGACTCGCCCTGGCGCTCGTCCTCGGCAAGCGCGTCGGCTTCGCCAAGGGCGCGCACAAGCCGCACAACCCGCCCTTCGTCCTCCTCGGTGCCGCCATCCTGTGGTTCGGCTGGTTCGGCTTCAACGCCGGTTCGGCCGGCGCTGCGAACAGCACTGCCGCGCTCGCCTGGGTGAACACCCTCGCCGCTCCGGCTGCCGCGGTGCTCGGCTGGCTGCTCATCGAGAAGCTCAAGGACGGCAAGGCCACCTCCGTCGGTGCCGCCTCGGGTGCCGTCGCCGGCCTCGTCGCGATCACGCCGGCCTGTGCCAACCTCACCCCCGGTTGGGGCATCCTGCTCGGCTTCCTCGCCGGTGTGATCTGCTGCTTCGCGATCGACCTCAAGTACAAGCTCGGCTTCGACGACTCGCTCGACGTCGTGGGCGTCCACCTGGTCGGCGGCATCTTCGGCACGCTCTACCTGGGCATCTTCGCCAACACGACCGGTCTGATCTACTCGGGCTCCCTGGTCCAGCTCGGCAAGCAGGCCGCCGCCGCCGGTGCGGTCGGTGCGTACTCGTTCGTCCTCGCGCTCGTGATCGGCTTCGCCATCGAGAAGACCATCGGCTTCCGCGTCAAGACCGAGGACGAGGTCGCCGGCATCGACACCGCCGTCCACGGTGAAGAGGGCTACGTCCTCTACGAGGAGTCGGACAAGACCCCGGTGTCGGTCCGCTAGACACCGCACCTCCCGCACGACGGGCCCCGCGCACACAGCAGGCGTGGGGCCCGTCGTCGTATGCGGGGCGTGTGACCGCGTCGCGCCGGTCTCGTGCCGCTCTCGTGCCGAGTGGAACCACGGATGCGACATCGAACCGGCCCTGCGGCCTGGTTCGATGTCGCATCCGTGGTTCGTCGGCGTGGACGGCGCGAGCGAGGACGCCGCGGTTAGGTCACCAGGCGAAGTCCTCCGGTGAGGTCTCGTGCCCCGGGAACAGCTCGTCGAGCCGCGCCAGCGCCGCGTCGTCGAGGCGGATGTCGGTCGCGCGGACGGCGGACTCCCACTGCTCCATCGTGCGCGGGCCGGTGATCGGGGCGGTGACGCCCGGCTGGTGCAGCAGCCACGCGAGGGCGAGCTCACCCGGGGTGTGCCCGAGCTCCTTCGCGAACGACTCGTAGGCAGACAGCTGGTCGCGGTGGCCCTCGACGTACTCGGCGCTGCGGCCGCTCAGCCGACGGGAACCCTGCTCGGTCTTCTCGATGATGCCGCCGAGCAGCCCGCCCTGCAGCGGGGACCACGGGATGAGCCCGAGGCCGTAGTGCCGGGCGGCCGGGAGGACCTCGCGCTCGACGTCGCGGACGACGAGGTTGTAGATCGACTGCTCACTGACGAGCCCGAGGAAGTTGCGGTGCCGCGCGGCTTCCTGGGCCTGGGCGATGTGCCACCCCGCGAAGTTCGAGGAACCGACGTAGAGCACCTTGCCCTGCGCGACGGCGAGCTCCATCGCCTGCCAGATCTCGTCCCACGGGGTGTCCCGGTCGACGTGGTGCATCTGGAACAGGTCGACGTGGTCGGTCTGCAGCCGGCGCAGCGACGCGTCGAGCGACTGCCGGATGTTGAGCGCCGACAGCTTGCCGCCGTTCGGCCAGTCGATCATCTCGCCGTAGACCTTCGTGGCGAGGACCGTCTTCTCGCGGCGGCCACCGCCCTTCGCGAACCAGCGGCCGATGATCTCCTCGGTGGCGCCCTTGCCCACCGAGCCGCCGTAGCCGTTGGCCGTGTCGAAGAAGTTCACGCCGAGCTCGTGCGCCCGGTCCATGATCGCGTGGGAGTCGTCCTCGCTGGTCTCCGGTCCGAAGTTCATGGTGCCGAGCACCGCCCGCGACACCGACAGCCCTGTCCGTCCGAGGTGTGTGTAGTCCATGGCCCCGGTCTACGCCCGGGGCGCTGGGCGCGCCAGGCCCTGAGGGTACCGGTCTCGGTGCGGGGTACAACGGAAGGTCAGGACGACGGCCCGAACCACGAGAGGAACCCCGATGCCCGCGAAGGACGAGATCCCCAGCACACTCCGCCGGTCGCCGCAGCACGCGCAGGACGTGTACGCCGCCGCGCTCGACTCCGCGAACGAGACCTACGGACCGGGGGAGCGTGCGCACCGCACCGCCTTCGCCGCGGTCAAGCACGAGTACGAGAAGGTCGGCGACCACTGGGAGGCGAAGGGGTCCGCCGGCCCGTCCGACGAGGGTGCCGCCGGCACCCGCGGCTCCGGTGAGACCCAGGGCGGCGTCGACGCGAACGCCACGAAGGCGCACCTGCTCGAGGTCGCGCGCCGCCTGGACGTGCACGGCCGCTCGACGATGGACAAGGGTGAGCTGGTCGAGGCGATCAAGAAGGCGAACGACCGCGCCACCGCAGCCGCCCGGGAGGACTGAGGCGCATTCCTGCTCGGGCATGTGGAGCGCACCGAGGGGAGTAGCGTGCCGCGGATGGACACCCCAGCACTCCGTGGCAGCCGGATCCTCGGGTTCGGACACCACCAGCCCGCGCGCATCCTGACCAACGACGAGCTCTCGACCATGGTCGACACGAACGACGAGTGGATCACCACGCGCACCGGCATCAAGACCCGTCGGATCGCTGGCCCCGACGACTCCGTCACGTCGATGGCGATCGAGGCCGGCCGCAACGCGATCGCGGACGCCGGACTCGAACCGTCGGACATCGGGCTCGTCATCGTCGCGTCGACCACGCACCGTGACCGTGCGCCCTACACCGCCGGCCGGGTCGCCGCGGCGCTCGGCATGGCGAACGGGCCGGCGCCGATCGACATCAACACGGCCTGCAGCGGCTTCGAGTACGCGATGGCCCTCGCCGACCAGTCGATCCGCGTCGGGGCGTCGGACACCGCGCTCGTCATCGGGTCCGAGACGCTGTCGAGCATCGCCGACTGGACCGACCGGTCGACGTGCGTGCTCGTCGGCGACGGTGCGGGTGCCGCGGTGCTCGGCGCCTCGGACACCGCCGAGATCGGGCCGGTGTCGTGGGGGAGCGTGCCGCACCTGAACGAGGCGGTGCTCGTCACGAAGGACCCGGAGTACTTCACGCAGCAGGGCCGCTCGATCTACCGCTGGGCGATCACCGAGGCCGCCGGCCACGCCCGCGCCGTCGTCGAGGCCGCGGGCATGACGCTCGACGACATCGAGGTGTTCGCGTTCCACCAGGCGAACCTGCGGATCATCGAGCCGCTGGTCGAGGCCCTGGGCGGGCAGGACAAGTTCGTGGTCCGGGACGTCGTCGAGTCCGGCAACACCTCGGCTGCGAGCGTGCCGCTCGGACTGTCGAAGGCCTGGTCGCGCGGCGAGCTGCCGGAGGGCGCGGCGACGCTCCTGTTCGGGTTCGGCGGCGGGTTCGCGCACGCCGGTCAGGTGGTCCGGACGCCGGTGCGGCGCAGCTGACGCGGTCGCGACCAGCGGTCGGACGGGAGGCGCGGGGCGGGGTAGCCACGTGCCTCCCGTCCGTCCGGGCGTCAGTCCAGGGCGTCGCGCGACGGCGTGTCGGACCAGAGGTCCTCGTCCCGACGCGCGCGGCGGCGGGACCGCCCCTTCGGGGCGAGTTCCTTCTGCGCCGCCTTGGACTCCTTGGTGGGCTTCGCCTCGAGCACCAGGGTGAAGTGGCGCGGGGGCATGCCGAAGCCCTCGCGTGCCGCCTGGACGACCTTCCGCCCGAGCGCGTGGTTCCCGAGGCCACCGACCGCGGCACCGATCCCGAACGGCAGCGCTCGGCCGAGGATCGACGTGCCCTGCCGGGCGGCGAAGCGCTTGACGAACTGGTCGCGGACCTTGCCGCCGATGCCGCTCACGACCTGCTTCGGCAGCGTGGACGTGACCATCTCGCCCCAGAACGCCGTGCGGACCTGACCGCCGGCGGCCTGTCCCGCGAGCTGCTCGATGAGCTGCGTGCCGGGTGCGCCGAGGATGAGCGCCATCACCAGGGTGCGCGATCGCTCGGGGTCGTCGAGGGCGATGCCGTGCACCTCGGTCACGGACTGGGCGAAGAGCGCCGTCGTCTCGAGGAACCCGACCGTCTCCGCGCCGCTCAGCCCGAGGGCCGCGGCCATGCCGACGCCCGGGATGACCGCACTCGCGCCGACGGCGGCACCGCCGGTGGTCACGGCCGTGAGGTACTGCCGCTCCAGGATCTGGATGATCTCCGCCGGGCTCGCCTGCGGGTGCCGGCGGCGCAGGGCGTTGACGTGCGCGACCACGACGGGTCGCTGCACGGCGATCACCCGGTCGAGCATCTTCACCCACCCGGACTGGCGCTCCGGAGCCACGCGGCCGTCCTGGTCGTCGCGGTCGTCGGGCCGGATCGGGGCCGGCGGCATGGGCACGAGCGCCTCGTTCTTCTGCTGTCGAGCCATGCGGCAGACGGTACCCGGCCCGAGTGGGAGCACCGGCGGGTGCTGTCCCCCCGGTGCGCCTACCGCGCGGCGAGCTCGGCGCGCAGCGGCAGGTCCTGGTCCTCGAGGATGAACTGCGCGCCGACGGCGGTGCGGGCGTTCACGACGACCGGGGCGAGCAGGTTCACGGTCGTGCCGCCCTCGCCGGGGTTCGCGACGACGAGGAGCATCGCCTCGGCGGGGTCGGTCAGGCCGATCGTCGCGGCCTGCTCGTCGGTCAGCTCCGGGGCGTAGTCGGGCAGGTGCACCGCGGCGTCGAGCAGGAACAGCCGGGCGTCCTCGCCGACGAGGCCGAACAGGCCCTCGACGCCCTCGACGGGCACGAGCGAGAAGACCGGCGACGGGGCGAGGCCGAACGGCGGGACGGGGAAGGTCAGGTCGATGCTCATCGGAGGTAGTCCATCAGGGTCGGCTGCAGGACCTTCGCGGTGACGGCGAGGGCTGCCTGGTAGGAGGTCTGCTGCACCTGCAGGTCGAGCACGGCGCCGGCGAGGTCGAGGTCCTCGATGCCCGAGCGCCGGTTCTCGAGGGTGACCGAGGTGCTCTTCAGCGCGTCCTGCGCCGACAGGGCCGCGGCGTGCCGGACCCCGACGTCCGCCTGTGCCGAGCGCACGCTGTTGATCGCGGTGTCGACGTCGTCGAGCTTCGCGTTCACGTTGACGCCGTTCTGCAGGTCGGCGACGATGCCGTCGATCGCGGCGAAGGCCGAGGTCGACCCCGTCCCGAAGACCGCGGCGCCGGAGGTGTCCACGCGGATCGTCGTGGCGTCCCCGACCCGGCGCTGCACGGGCGTGGTCGCGGTCGCGAACCCGGTCCCCGGCGTGTACGCGGCTGCGTCGGTGGACGAGCCCGCGAACACCGACCGGGATCCGTACGTCGCGTTCGCGGTCGCCTCGAGGTCGGCCTTCAGCGCGCGGAACTGCGTGATGAACGCGTCGCGGTCGGTGTCGCCCATCGTGCCGGAGTTCGCCGCCTGCACGGTGAGGTCGCGGACCTTGCCGAGCACCGAGTAGGCGCTCGACAGCGTGCTGTCCGTGGTCGCGAGCCAGCCCACGGCGTCGTTCGCGTTGCGCGTGTACTGCGCGGCGGCGGCCTGCTCCTTCCGCACCTGCATCGACGAGCCGGTGCCGACCGGGTCGTCGGACGGCTTCGCGATCGCCTGCAGCGTCGTCGCGCGCTGCGTCGCCTCGGCGACGCGTGCCGCGTTCGCCTGCAGCCGCTCGCCGGCGGCCGCCATGGTCATCTGGGTGGTCACACGGGTGATCACGGTCAGCCCCTCCCGACGAGTCCGACGCGGTTGATGAGGGTGTCGAGCATCTCGTCGACCGCGGTCAGGACGCGCGCCGCGCCCTGGTACGCGTGCTGGTAGCTCAGCAGGTTCACGTTCTCCTCGTCGAGGTCGACACCCGCGCCCGACTGCTGCTGCGTGCGCGCGCTGGTCAGGGCGAGTCCGGTGAGCGTCGCCTCCGACGTGGCCGTCCTGGAGGCGCTGCCCACCCCCGCCACGAAGGTCGCCCAGGCCGTGTCGGGCCCCCCGGCGGCCGTGCCGAGTCGCGAGAGCGTGTCGGCGAACGAGTCGTCGAGCTGTCCCGCCGCGTTCCGCGTCGCGAGGCCGGAACCGTCTGTCGGGACGACCGACAGGCCCTGGGCCGCGCCGGTCCCGGCCGCGATGGCGAAGAACGGTGCGCCGGTGGTCCCCGCCGGGGTGGTGCCCTGCGCGTGCGCCGCGTTGACGGTCGTCGCGAGGCGCGTGGCCACGTCGTCGTAGGACGCGGCGGCCTCGGCCAGGGCGCCGCCGGTGCCGCCGGATGCGGGGGCGAGGAGCGAGAGCGCGCCGCCGATCGAGCCGCCGCCGAGCGCGACGGTCCCGGCGTTGCCGGTCGCCCACTCGAGCCGGACGCCCTGCGAGCCGCCGAGCCGGGTGTCGCCGGCGAGCTGCACCGTACGGGCGTCGCTGCCCTGCACGAGCGCGTTCCCGTCGAGGAGCACGTCGACCGTGCCGTCGCTGTTCGCCCGGACCGTGCCACCCGCGAGCCCGGCGATCTGCTGGGTCAGCTGGTCGCGCTGGTCGATCAGCTCGTTCGCGCTGCCACCGGACGCCAGGGTCCCGCGGATCCGGCCGTTCAGGTCGGCGACCTGCGCCGCAGCGTCGTTGAGCTGCCCGACCTGGGTGGCCGCGGTCGCCCGGGTCGTGGTCCACTGCGCGTCGACCGCCTTCGACCCGGCCGCCAGGGCGGAGGCCACCGCGGTCGCGCTCGAGATCACGGTCGAGGCCGCGCCGGCGTCGTCCGGGTGCGCCGCGAGGTCGCCCCACGACGACCAGAACGCGTCGAGCTTCGCGGAGAGACCGTCCTTGCCGGGCTCGTTCGTGCCGTCCTCGATCGCGGACAGGCCCGTCGCGCGGGTCTGCGCCCACGCCGAGGACCCGGTCGCGACGCGCATGCCGGCGTCGAGCGTCAGGGAGCCGAGCCGGGCGATGCCGTCGACGGAGACGCCCTGGCCGGCGAGGGCCGCGGTGCCGTGCACGAAGCCGGTCTGGACGACGGGGACGGACGACTGCGTGACGCGCTGCCGGGTGTACCCGGTGGTGCCGGCGTTCGCGATGTTCTGCCCGGTGACGTCGATGCCCGCGCGGGCGGCGGACAGGCCGGAGTACGCGGTCGCGAGGGATCCGAAGGTGCTCACCACGGTGCTACAGGGTCCCCTCGAACAGGCGGGCGCGCTCGGACCCGGCAGCGGGGACACCGGACGCGTCGTACGTCGCGGCGCCGGTGACCGACCCCGCGAGGGTCTCCTCGGTGGCCTGGGCGGCAGCGCGCAGGAAGCGGTCGTTCTCGTCGCGGAGGGAGCCGATCTGGGTGGTCAGCTCGACCATGGCGCCGAGGTGTGCGGCGAGGATCTCGCCCCAGGGGCCGTCCGGCGCCGCGGCGACGACGTCGCGCAGGGGAGCGTCGGAGGAGACACCCCACTCCTCGGCGACGACGGCGCTCGAGGCGGCGCGTTCGAGTCCGGCGCTGCGGAGGCGTTCGAGGACCTGCTCGACCTCGCGGCTGGCGTGGGAGACCCAGCGGGAGCGCCCGGCGGCGAGCAGGAGCTGCTCCTCCTCGAGCTTGAACGTGAGCAGTTCGAGCAGTTCACGCTCGCGCCAGAGGACGGCGGACAGGTCGTTCACGCTCATCAGCTCCTCCCGGGGGTCGGGTCGATCGGGTTCGGTGTGGGTCGTCCGGTCCGCCTTCCGGTGGACAGGGGTGCCTATCGACGCGCCCGACGCCGCCGTAAGCCGACGCCGGACCGCAGCCGGCGGGGCGGAGCCGACCCGTGCCTCCAGGCCGGTGGTCGTGTCACCCGGGACGGGGGACAAGAACGCCCGTTCCCTGCCGGAGGTCCCCCCAAATGCCGACGCGGGAACGCCTGATGCACCCCCGCACTGGGGTCGGTTGAAGCCCCCCTCAGGCGATTGCCAGCCGATACATTCGAACCGCAGCGCGGGGGACATCCCCGCGCACCGCATCGCAGGGATGCGGGCGCCGCGCGGAGGGAGCCGCGCGGTCCTCGGCGTACACACCGGCCACCAGCAGGCCGGTGCTCGTCGTGCCCACGGACGGGAGCGGCCCACGGACGGGTCGGTACTCACGCAGGTCGACCAGGGGAACAGCATGGACCGGAACGCACGCAACGCGATGATCGTGGAGCACCTGCCGCTCGTCGGCTACATCGTCGCCGACGTCCGTTCCCGAGCCACCCACCTGGACCGTGACGACCTGGCCGCCGTCGGCTCCCTCGCGCTCGTCGCCGCAGCCGAGGCCTTCGACCCCACGCTCGGCGTCCCGTTCGGTGCCTACGCCCGGACCCGGATCGCCGGTGCGATCGCCGACGACATGCGGAGCGCCGACTGGGCGTCCCGCGGCACCCGGAAGCGCATCCGCGAGACCCTCGCCACGCAGGAGGCCCTGTCCGCCCGGCTCGGTCGCTCCGTGGGCGTGCAGGAGATCGCGGACGCGATGGGTGTGGACCGGCAGACGGCCGCCGACGCGATGTCCGACGCCGGCCGCTCCGTGGGGCCCATCGACGAGACCGTGCACGACACCCTGGCCGCCGACCAGCCGCTGCCGGGCGAGGACCTGCTAGCCGCGGAGAAGCGCCGCTACCTGCGCGCCGCGGTCGCCGCGCTGCCGGACCGGATGCGCTTCGTCGTCGAGAACGTGTACTTCGGCGACCGTTCGGTGACCGAGGTCGCCGCCGAGCTCGGGATCACCCACTCCGCGGTGTCGCAGCAGCGCTCCGAGGCGATGCGCCTGCTGCACGACGGCATGGCCGAGCACTACGGCGACGGGACGGCCGTCGAACCGGTCTCCCGGACCACCGCCGCCCGCCGTAGCGCCTACCTCGCCCGGGTCGCAGCGAACGCCGCCGCCGGGGTCGCGCGGGCCGTGCACGACGCGTCGACCCCGAGCGCGGTCGCGGCCGGCTAGAACTTTTCCGTCTCGCACCTAACGACCCCGGTCGGTCGGTCGAGAGTCACGAGTGTCAGCCCACGGACGGGCAGACACCACCACCCAAGGATTCACGGAGGAAACCACCATGGGTATGTCCATCAACACCAACCTCTCGGCACTCAACACGTACCGGAACCTGAACTCGACGCAGAACGACCTGTCGAAGTCCCTCGAGAAGCTCTCGACGGGTCTCCGCATCAACCGTGCTGCGGACGACGCCTCCGGTCTGACGATCTCCGAGGGACTCAAGTCGCAGGTCGGTGGCCTCACGGTCGCCGCCCGCAACGCGCAGGACGGCATCTCCGTCGTGCAGACCGCTGAAGGTGGCCTCACCGAGACCCACTCGATCCTCCAGCGCATGCGCGACCTGGCCGTCCAGGCCGGCAACGACTCGAACAACGCCACGTCGCGTGACGCGATCAAGACCGAGGTCGGCCAGCTGCAGAAGGAACTCGGGCGCATCGCGTCGTCGACGAACTTCAACGGCACGTCGCTGCTCAACAACAACTCGACCCTGAAGTTCCAGGTCGGGGCGAACGCGGGCGCCGACAGCCAGATCGCGGTCGACCTGTCGGGTGCGAACGTGCAGAACATCGTCGACAACCTGGCCGGTGGCAGCACCGGCACCGGCACGAAGTTCGCCATCGCCGACGTCTCCGCCCTCGCGGGTGCGGCGTCGTTCAAGGTCACCAACGGCGGCGAGGAGACCACCGTCACGACCGCGAACCTCGGCGCAGCGGGCACCTTCACCTCGGTGCAGGGCTACGCGGACGCGCTGAAGGCGGACGCGAACTTCTCGGCCAACTTCACCGTCACGGTGGACAAGGACGCGAACGGCGCCGGCACCGGCATCACGGTCACCGCCAACAACGGCGGCACCGTCGACGTCACCGCGCCGGGCACCGGCGTCGCGGCGGGCACCGCGGGCGCCCCCGTCACCGGTGGCCTCGCGTTCGACACGGCGGACAAGGCGCAGGCCTCGATCACCCTGATCGACCAGCAGATCGCCAAGGTCTCGTCGGCTCGCTCGAACCTCGGTGCGATCCAGAACCGCTTCGACCACGCCATCAACGTGACGAACGTGGCCAAGGAGAACCTGACCGCTGCGCAGTCCCGCATCACGGACGTCGACATGGCCGAGGAGATGGTCAAGTACACGCGCGACAACATCCTCAGCCAGGCCGGCACCTCGATGCTCGCGCAGGCGAACCAGAGCACGCAGGGCGTGCTCTCGCTCCTGCGCTAGCAGCACTCGACGCCGTCATCCGGGGGAGTCCAGGCCCTCGGGTGATGGCGTCACCACCCTCCACGACGTCCCGACGGCAGGGAGCCCTCGATGTCCTCCGTGTCCTCCGCGAGCAGCCTCGCGATCGACGGTCTCGTCAGCGGTCTCAAGACGACGGACCTCATCAACTCGCTGATGACCATCGAGCAGGTCCCGCAGACCCTGCTCAAGAACAAGCTCACCGACACGAACTCGTTCATCTCGTCGCTGCAGACGATCAACGGGCTCGTGCAGACCCTGGCGTCGAAGGCGACGGACGCGGCGAAGCTCACCTCCCTCGACGTCTTCACCGCGAAGAGCTCCTCGACCGCGGCCACGGTCTCGACGCGAGACTCCGCCGCCGCTGGATCGCTGTCGTTCACCATCGGTGCGACGGCGACCGCACAGGTCGGCGTGACCGCGGCGATGTCCACGTGGGCGTCCGACGCCGAGCCGATCACGATCGTCGGGGCGGGCGGCAAGCAGACCAGCGTCACCCCGGCGTCCGGCTCGCTCGACGACGCCGTCAGCGCGATCAACGGTGCCGCCGCCGGGGTCACCGCGACGAAGGTCGCCGCCGGGACCGCGACCGACGGCACGCAGCTCTTCCGACTGCAGCTCACCGCGACGAAGACCGGCGCCGCCTCGGCGTTCCAGGTGTACCGCGGCACGGGTGACCAGGTGACCGCGGGGACCGCGACGAACGTCCTGACGCAGACCGGCGCCGCGGTGGTCACCGCCGCGAAGGACGCGAGCGTCACGCTGTGGGCCGGGACCGACGCCGCGCAGACCGTCACGAGCGCCACGAACACCTTCACCGACCTGCTCCCCGGCGTCGACGCCACGGTGTCGGCGCCCTCGAGCGACCCGGTCACCGTCACGATCGGCCAGGACACCTCGAAGGCCCAGGGCGTCGCGTCCGGACTGGTCGACGCGCTCAACGCGATCACCGCGTACTACGGCACGAACACCGCCGTCACGAGCACCACGAGCCCGACCACCGGCACCACGTCGACCACCGCCGGCGTGCTCACCGGCGACGCCACCACCCGCGACGTCGTGCAGCGGCTGACCTCGACGATGTCGACCCCCGTGAACGGGAAGTCGCCCTCGTCGATCGGCATCGTCATCACGAAGGACGGCGACTTCACCTTCGACGCCGCGGCGTTCCAGAAGGCCCTCGCCGACGACCCGGATGGCACGCAGGCCGTGCTGTCCGGCGTCGCCACGAACGTCGGTGCTGCCGCGACGGCCGCGTCCGACAAGTACACCGGGTCGATCACGACGTCGATCACCGGGCAGCAGTCCGTCGCCACGGACCTCAGCGCCCAGATCGACAGCTGGACCGACCGCCTGACGCAGCGTCGGGCCACCCTGCAGGCGCAGTACGCGGCGCTCGAGACGAGCCTGAGCAACCTGCAGTCCCAGTCCTCCTTCATCGCCAGCCACCTCGCGACCCTGTCGTCGTCGAGCTGACGGGAGCCACCATGAACGCCTTCGACCTGCAGTCCGCCGCCTTCCGCCAGGCCGCCCAGCCGCGGACGGTCACCGACCAGCGCCGGGCCCAGTACACGAACGAGGCCGTCCTCTCCGCGACGCCGGCGCAGCTCGTCACGATGCTGTACGACCGGCTGATGCTCGACCTGCACCGCGCCGAGGCCGCGCAGACCGGTGCCGACTGGGACGCCGCCCGCGAGCAGCTCCTGCACGCGCAGGCGATCGTCGGCGAGCTGTCGTCGACGCTGCGCATCGACGTGTGGGACGGCGGCGAGGGCCTGCTCGCGATCTACAACTACGCGTCGACCTCGCTCATCACCGCGAACGTGCACCGCGACGTGCAGGCCACCCGCGACTGCATCCGGATCCTCGAGCCGCTCCGGCAGTCGTGGCACGAGGCCGCCGCCGCCCTGCCCGCGACCCGTCCGCTGCCGGGTGCGACCGGGGGAGCGCTCGGTGTCGCCTGAGCCGAGCGGCGAGGGTGACCCCGACCTCGGGCCCGGCGCCGACCTCGCGGCGTGGGGTGCGGTGCTCGACGCGCTCGAACGCGACCTGACCGTGGCGGGCGGCCCCGCGTGGTCGGAGCCGACCGGGCTGGGACCGGTGCCGCGGGAGCTGGTGGGGCGTGCCTCCCGGCTGTTGGCGGCGCAGCGCGACCGGACGGCGACGCTCGAAGCGGAGCGGCGACAGGTGCTGGAGCACCTCGGAGCGCTCCGCGCGGTCTCGGCGACGCGGGAGCCGCGCGGGTCGGTGTACCTCGACGCGTCCGCCTGACGCGGGTCGGGCCGCCACCCACCCACGCCCGCCACCCCCGTTCGGGGCGACGACTAACGAGCCGGGGCGGCACGCCGACAGCGGTCGTCGAGCACGGATCGCTCACCAGTTCGGCCACGGATCGGCCACCCGCCAACCGGCGACGTCCCTCGGGACGCCGCTGCCGAAGGGGACGGTCGACCAGTGTTCGATTCCGTGACGAGCGCCGCGCTGCAGAGCGCGCTCGACGGCCTGTCGCTCCGACAGCGCACCATCGCGAACAACATCGCGAACATCAACACGCCGAACTACCACGCCGAGAAGGTGCAGTTCGAGGACGCGCTCGCGCAGTCGATCGTGCACGGCGACGGTCACACCGCGGCGACGACGGCGCGGAGCCTCGAGCCGACGAACACCAACGGCAACAACGTCAACCTCGACCAGGAGACGCTCTCCAACGTCGACACCGTGCTGCGGTACCAGTTCGCCACGCAGGCGATGAACAGCGAACTGACGAGCGTGCGCGCGGCGATGCGGACGAGCTCGTGACGACCTTCGACGCGATCGGCATCGCGAGCACCGGCCTCACCGTGCACCGGAAGTGGCTCGACGCGATCTCGGACAACATCGCCAACGTCAACACCGTCCGCTCGATGGACGACTCCGCCTTCCAGGCCCGGTACGTCGAGGTGCAGGAGGGTGCGGGGACCTCCGGCGCCTACGTCGAGGGCGCCGCGTTCGGCAGCGCCGCCGGCCGGGTCACCTACGACCCGGAGAACCCTCTCGCGAACGCGCAGGGCTACGTCCGGATGCCGGACATCGACCTCGGGACGCAGATGGCGGACCTCATCATGGCCCAGCGTGGCTACCAGGCGAACGCCGCGGTGGTCGACCGGGCGAAGACCGCCTACGAGGCGGCACTGCAGATCGGGAAGAACTGATGCCCATCGACGCCGTGAACGGTGTTACCACGAACGCGATGACCCGCGCGTTCCCGAGCACGTCCGACGTGACCGGGACCGGCGGCCTCGGCGGCGCCGACGCCACGACCGGGGCGACCGGCGCCGGCGACGGCTTCGCCGGCAGCCTGACGAACGCCGTCGACGGCCTGCAGCAGCTGCAGAGCACCTCGAAGACGCTCGCGCTCAAGGCCGTCACGGGCAACCTCGACGACATCCACGACGCGACCATCGCCGCCACGCGTGCGCAGGTGACGCTCGAGCTCGTCGCCGCCGTGCGGAACAAGGGCGTCGACGCGTTCAACGAGATCATGCGGATGCAGGCCTGATGCCCGCCGCCGTCCAGGACACGTGGGCCCGGCTCGTCGCCTACGTCAAGGGGTTCTCCGCCGCGCAGCGGACCATCGCGATCATCGGCATCGCGGCGGTCGTGCTCGGTGGCATCGCGCTCGCGAGCTGGCTCGGGAAGGCGACCTACGCGCCGCTGTTCACCGGCCTCGCCGCGAAGGACGCGAGCTCGATCACCGACCAGCTGACCACCGACGGGGTGCCGTTCCAGCTCAGCGACGGCGGGGCGACGATCCTCGTGCCGCAGGCGCAGGTGTACTCGGAGCGGCTCAAGGCCGCGTCGAACGGGCTGCCGTCGTCGAACGAGGGCGGCTACTCGCTGCTCGACAAGATGGGCGTGACGAGCTCCGAGTTCCAGCAGGACGTCACCTACAAGCGCGCCATCGAGGGCGAGCTCGCGAAGACGATCTCGTCGATGGACGGCGTGCAGACCGCGACCGTGCAGCTCGCCATCCCGGAGAAGACCGTGTTCACGTCCGAGGAGAAGGACCCCACCGCGTCCGTCTTCGTCGCGACCGAGAACGGCAAGCAGCTCACCACCGAGCAGGTCCAGTCGATCGTGCACCTGACGAGCGCCGCCGTCGAGGGCATGCAGCCGACCGACGTCTCCGTCGTCGACTCGAAGGGCCAGACCCTGTCGGCCGTCGGCACCGGCGCGACCGGCAGCGGGCAGGACCAGGCGGCGGACTACGACGCCACCACGAGCAAGAAGATACAGGACCTGCTCGACACGACCCTCGGCGCCGGGAACGCGAGCGTCGTCGTCTCCGCGACGATGAACGAGCAGTCCGGCACCCGCACGTCCGAGAGCTTCGCCACCCCGACATCGGGGCCGGTCGCGCTCAACGAGTCGAGCACCAAGGAGCAGTACGGCGCGGGCGCCGCCGGGGCGGCGGGGGCGACCGGCGTCCTCGGCCCGGACAACGTCGCCGTCCCGAACGGCACGGCGGCGAACGGCACCGGCGGGTACACGAACGAGTCCGCGACGAAGAACAACGCCGTCGACCACACCACCGAGACGACCCAGATCCCGGCAGGGGGCGTGCAGCGGCAGACCATCTCCGTCGCGCTGAACTCCCGCGCGGACGCCGTGAAGAACGCGAACCTGCAGAGCGTCAACGACCTCGTCGCCGCGGCGGCCGGGGTGGACAACGTCCGCGGCGACCAGGTCCGCGTCGCGGTGATGGACTTCGACCGCTCCGCCGCCCAGGACGCGCAGAAGGCGCTCGAGGCGCAGCAGCAGGCCGACCAGCAGGCGTCGATGTGGTCCGCGATCCGCACCGCCGGCATCGTCGTCGCCGTGCTCGCCGCCGCGATCGTCCTGGCGATCGTGCTCGCCCGCCGCGGCCGTCGCCAGGAGCGCGAGGCGGTCGACGTCGGCGAGCTCGACGCCTTCGCCGGCGAGACGTTCGAGCTGCCGCTCGCGCTCGACGACGCCGAGCGGACCGGCCTGTCCGCCGGGGACGCCCCGACGGTCGCGCTCCCGACCCTGCCGCACGACGACGCCCCGACCGAGGTCCTCACGACCGACGAGATCAGCGCTGAGCGCCGCCGCCAGGACATCTCCGCCCTGGCCGAGCGCGATCCGAAGCGCACCGCCGAGCTCCTCCGCGGGCTCCTGGACGACCGGTCCCCGGTGTGAGCGGCGTCGTGCCGGTCGCCGCTGGGAGTGCCGCCGCCGGGAACACCCCGGCGGGCGGCGGGACCGCCGCCGAGCGTCCCCTCACCGGCGCGCAGAAGGTCGCCCTCATCCTCATGCAGATGGAGACCGAGCGCGCCGCCGAGGTGATGAAGCAGTTCACCGAGCTCGAGGCCGAGGAGATCTCGGCCGAGATCGTCCGGATGCGCCGCGTCGACGACACCGTGGTCGACCGGACGATGAGCGAGTTCCACCGGATGACCCAGCGCGGCCACGTGCAGAAGCGCGGCGGCAAGGACGCGGCGCTCGGGCTGCTCGAGGCGTCCTTCGGCTCCGAGCGCGCCGCCGGCGTGATGGACCGCCTGGCGTCGAACCTGGCCGGGCAGTCGTTCGAGTTCCTCGACGACGCCGAGCCCGGGCAGGTCGTCAGCCTGCTCGAGGGCGAGCTCCCGCAGACGATCGCCCTCGTGCTCGCGCACCTCAAGCCCGCGCAGGCGAGTGCCGTCCTGGCCGGGGTCGACGAGCGCGTGCGGACCGACGTCGCCCAGGCCTTCGCCACGATGGGCAGCGCCACGCCCGAGGCGGTCGGCATCGTCGCCGGGGTGCTCCGGCAGCGCGCCGGTGCCGTCGTCTCCCCGCGCGAGAGCGTCGAGGTCGTCGGCGGCATCGCCCCGCTCGTCGACATCATCAACCGCTCGGACGTCGCCACCGAGAAGGCCGTGCTCGAGGGGCTCGAGGCGCGTGACCCGGAGCTCGCCGAGGACATCCGCTCCCGCATGCTGACCTTCACCGACATCGTGAAGCTCGAGTCCCGGGACATCCAGCAGGTGCTCCGCGGCATCGACTCGAAGCTCCTTGCGACCGCCATGAAGGGCGCTCCGGGCCCGGTCGTCGAGACCATCCGTGCGAACGTCTCCGAGCGCAACCGCCAGCTCCTCGACGACGAACTGCAGTCGATGGGGCCGGTCCGCGTGTCCCAGGTCGAGGAGGCGCGCGCCGAGGTCGTCCGCTCCGTGCGCGAGCTCGAGGCGCAGGGCGTCATCACCGTGCACCGCACCGAGGAGGACGAGCTCGTTGACTGACCCCGTCCTGCAGCGCGTCGCGTACCCGGTGCTCGACGGCACCGTCGCGCGGGACCGCGCCGCGGCCGCCGACGTCCGTGGGCACGCCGCCGGCTACGCGGCCGGGCTGCGCGCCGCCCAGGCGGAGACCGCGGCGCTGCACGCGCGCCTCGAGACCGAGCACGCCGCGCGCGTCGCGGCCCTGCAGGCGGAGACCGCCCGCCGGGTGCAGGTCCTCGACGCCGCCACGAACGCGCTCCTGGCACAGGTGGCGCCCGTCCTGGCGGACGCGGAGGACTCGCTCGTCGACGCGGCCCTGGACCTGGCGGAGGCCGTCGTCGGGTACGCGGTGCGCGCCTCCCGGCAGACGGTCGGTGACCACACGGCGGCGGACGCCGACGGGGCGGGAGCCGGCCTGGAGGACCGTGGCGCGGACGGTGCGGAGGCGACGGTCCGGCGGGCGCTCGCGCTGGTCGACCGCACGGTCGCCCTGGCGGTCCGGACCAGCCCCGCGGACGCGACGCGCGTCGCCGGACTCGACCTGCCGGTCCCGGTCGTCGCCGACCTGTCGCTCCGCGACGGGGACGCGGTCGTCGACCTGCCGGACGGCCTGCTCGACGCCCGCCTGGACGCCGCGCTCGGTCGTGCCCGCGAGGCCCTGGAGGCGGCACGGTGACCGCGACGCTGCTCCGCCCCCGTGGCCTCGACGATGCCCGTGCGGCCGCGGGGCCGCAGCGCGTCGGCGTCGTGACGAGCGCCGTCGGACTCGGCCTGACCGTCGCGGGACTCGACGCGCGCATCGGCGACGTCGTGACCGTCGGCGCGGACGGCGGACCGCAGACCGCGGTCGAAGTCGTCGCGACCGACAGCACCGGCGTGCGCTGCATGCCGCTCGGCCGGCTCACCGGCATCACGGCCGGCACCCCCGCACGGCCGACCGGGCGTCCGGTGCTCGTGCCGACCGGCGTCGGGCTGTTCGGCCGCGTGCTCGACGGGCTCGGCCGTCCGATCGACGGCCGCGGACGCCTGGACTCGGACGGCGCCGTCCCGATCGACCACCCGACGCCGGACGCCATGGCCCGCACGCGCATCCACGCGCCGATGCAGCTCGGCGTCCGCGTCCTGGACACCCTGACGACCGTCGGGCGCGGGCAGCGCATGGGCCTGTTCGCCGGGTCCGGTGTCGGCAAGTCGTCGCTGCTGTCGATGATCGCGCGCGGGAGCGACGCGGCCGTCAACGTCATCGCGCTCGTGGGGGAGCGCGGCCGCGAGGTGCGGGAGTTCCTCGAGGACGACCTCGGTCCGGAGGGCCTGGCGCGCTCGGTGGTCGTCGTGTCGACCTCGGACGAGCCGGCGCTCATGCGACTCCGTGCGGCCTTCGTCGCCACCCGGATCGCGGAGTCGTTCCGGGACGCCGGGGCCGACGTCGTGCTCATGATGGACTCGCTCACCCGCGTCGCGATGGCGCAGCGCGAGATCGGCCTGTCGGTCGGCGAACCCCCGGCCACCCGGGGCTACCCGCCGTCGACGTTCTCGGTGCTCGCCGGACTGCTCGAACGCGCCGGGACGGACCGCGTCGGCAGCATCACCGGGCTCTACACGGTCCTGGTCGACGGCGACGACCACAACGAGCCGATCGCGGACAGCGCGCGCAGCATCCTCGACGGGCACGTCGTGCTCGACCGGAAGCTCGCCGTGACCGGGCACTTCCCGTCCGTCGACGCGCTCGGCTCGGTGTCGCGCGTGGCCTCGAAGGTCACGACGCCCGAGCAGCGTGCCGCGGCGACCGTCCTCCGGAAGGTGATGGCCGCCCGGCAGGGGGCGCAGGACCTGCTCGACGTCGGGGCGTACCAGCGCGGGACGAACCCGCTCGTCGACGCCGCGGTCGACCACCGCGGCGCGATCGAGGCGTTCCTGCAGCAGGGCATGGACGAGCGCGCCGACGCCGCGTCCTCGTGGCACGCGCTCGAGACGCTCGTCGCGCGGCTGGGGGTGACCGGCTGATGGCGAAGCGCTTCCCCCTCGCCGGGCTGCTCCGGCTCCGGCACGCGCAGCAGGACCGCGCCGCCGCCGTGCTCGCCGCCGCGAACGACCGGGTGCGCGACGCCGCGGACGCCCGTATCGCCGCCCGGCGGAACCTGGCCGACAGCGAGGCGTCCCAGCCGATCACGGACGCGGCGACCCTCAGCGCGGTCGCCGCCGCCCGGGCGTCGACGCGCGGGATGCTCGAGGAGCTCGAGGCCGTCGCACGGTCCCGCCGCGAGGACGCCGACGCCGCGCAGGCCGAGCACACCGCTGCACGCCGGGCCGCGCTCGGGCTCGAGAAGCTCGAGGCGCAGCACGCGCGCCAGCAGGCGGCCGAGGAACTCCGGGCGGAACAGCACGCCCTCGACGAGATCGCGGCTCGACGCCGCACGGAAGGTGGTGCCCGATGAGCGTGGACGCCGTGCTCTCCCGCATCGACGAGATCCGCACCCGCATCGACGCCCTGCGCAGCGGGGTGACCGGCGGGACGACGACGACCACGACCGGGTCCTCCGGCGCCGCGTCCTCGACGACGTTCGCGGACGCGCTCTCCTCGGCGGCCGACGACCCGCTGTCCGCGTCGACCTCCGCGACGAGCGCCGCCACCGCAGCGCCCGCGACCTCCGTCGACGCCGGCAAGGGCACGCTCGCCACCGGCAGCGGCGCGACCGGGGCGGACGTCGTCGCGGACGCGAAGAAGTACCTCGGTGTGCCGTACGTGTTCGGCGGCACCACCCGCTCCGGGATGGACTGCTCCGGTCTCGTGCAGACGGTGTTCAAGGACCTCGGCGTCACGATGCCCCGCGTCGTGCCGGACCAGGCGGACATGGGTGTGCCGGTCGCGTCCCTGGCCGACGCGAAGCCCGGGGACCTCATCGTGCCGAAGGGCGAGCAGCACATCGTCATCTACCTCGGCGACGGCAAGGTCCTGCACGCTCCGCGCCCGGGCAAGGACGTCCGCATCGTCGACAACTGGTACAAGGACTCCGACATCGCCACCATCCGCCGGATCGTCCCGTCCGAGACGCCCGCGACCCCGGCCGTGTCCGCGGGCGCTGCGGCGTCGAGCGCGACGGACCTGCAGACCGCGGCGCTCCTGTCGATGATGCGCGGGAGTGCCGCATGAGCCCGGTGTCCACCGTCCCCACGCCGGCCGTCCGGTCGGCGCCGACGCCACCCGCGTCCGCGCCGGGTCCGGGCCAGGCGTCGGGTTCGGCCGAGCCCTTCGGCGCCGCGATGGCCGCGGTCGCGGGCTCGGCGCACCAGGCCGCGCCCCGGGACGGTCGTGAGCCCGAGCACACCGCGACCGAGCACGCCGGAACCGACCACGACGGCGCCGGTACCACGACGACCGGCGAGCTGGTCGCTGCGAGCGACGCCGCCGCGGCGCTCCCGGTCGCACTCGTGGCCGCGCTCCCGGTGCCCGTGCCGTCGATCGCGCCCGCGGGACCCGCCACTACCACTGCCACGGCGCCGGGGACGCCGGCCTCGACCACGTCGGCGAACGAGACGGCGGCGGGGCCCGTGGCCGTGACCGCGACGCCCGTCGTCGCGGCGTCGACGATCGTGCCCACCGCGGCTCCGCTCACCACGGCCCCGACCAGCGGTACACCGGCGCATGCCCCGGTCCGCGACAACCCGGCGGTGTCGATCGACCCGGGCACCACGCCCACGCCCACGCCTGCGACGGCAGCGGCACCGGTAGCAGCCCGGGCGCCGCTCGCGCACGGGGAGCCGGCGGCGACGAGCAGCCCGGCCACCACGGGCACCCCGTCAACCCCGTCCACCACGGCTGTGGCGCCCGCCGCGCCCGCAGTGCCGGTGGCCCCCGTGACGGCGACGGCGACGGCGTCCGCGCCGGCGCCGGCGACCGCGGTCACCGCGTCTGCGCTCGCGACCGCACCGGCCGTACCCGTGACCACCCCGGCGCAGCCGTCTCGCGGGACCGGCCACGCACCGGAGGCGACGCGGACCGAGCAGGGTGATCCGATCCTCCAGGCCGTCTCCGCACCCCGCGGTGGTGAGCCGGCCGTCACCGTCCCGACCCCGCCGGCGGCCCCGACCGCCGGACCCGCGGCGACCACGGGCGCCCCGGCCCCGAGCGCCCCGCTCGCCCAGCAGCTCGCCCGCCCGGTGTTCGCGCTCGCGCACGCCGGCACCGGCGAGCACGTCGTCACCGTCCAGGTCGTGCCCGACACGCTCGGACCGGTCACGGTCCGCGCCCACGTCACGGCGCACGGCATGCACGTCGAGCTGTTCGCGGCGTCCGAGGCGGGCCGCGACGCGGTCCGCCAGGTCCTGCCGGACCTGCGCCGCGACGCCGCGGGCGCCGGCGTCGCGACGACGCTCGACCTGTCGTCGCAGAACCACCCCGGCGCGCAGCCCGGTCGCGACGACCGCCCGGCCCCGTCGCCGCTGCGGTCCGACCCCGGCCTGGAGGCACGCCCCACCTCCGCCCCGCAGCCCACCCCTCGTCCGTCCACCGTCCGCGCCGTCGGGCTCGACGTCCTCGCCTGAAAGGCCACGACCATGCCCCTCTCCGGCATCACCGGTTCCGTCGACACCGCGGCGCAGGCCGCGGCCCTCGCGGCGAACAGCACCACGAAGAAGTCGCAGACCATGGACTCCGAGGTGTTCATGCAGCTCCTCGTGACACAGCTGCGGAACCAGGACCCGTCGTCGCCGATGGACACGAACCAGATGATCAGCCAGCAGACGCAGCTCGCGATGATGGAGCAGGTCACCAACCAGACCACGACGGCGAACGAGAACTTCTCGCTGCAGATGCGCATCGCCGCCGCGAACCTCGTCGGGAAGCAGGTCAGCTACACCGACGCCGCCTCCGGATCCGCCGTCACGGGGACCGCCACCGCCGTGTCGTACGCCTCGAGCGTGCCGACCGTGACCGTGAACGGGAAGGAGGTCGACCTCGACGTGATCTCCGGTATCACGACCGCCTGACGCGGTCCCTCTCTTCTCCTTCGTTCTTCGCTCTTCGCTCTTCGTTCTGAAAGGGACACCTCATGCTCCGCTCGCTCTACTCCGGGATCTCCGGCCTCCGCTCCCACCAGGAGATGCTCGACGTCACGGGCAACAACATCGCGAACGTCAACACCGTCGGCTTCAAGTCGTCGTCCACCGTCTTCCAGGACACCCTGTCGCAGATGACCCAGGGCGCCGGGGGACCGCAGACCGGCATCGGCGGGACGAACCCCGCGCAGATCGGTCTCGGCGTCCAGGTCGCCGGGGTCTCGACGAACTTCGCACAGGGCTCCGCGCAGGCCACCGGCAAGGCCACAGACCTGATGATCTCCGGCGACGGCTTCTTCGTCACGCGCCTCGGCAACGACACCGTGTACTCCCGCGCCGGCGCGTTCGACTTCGACGCCGACGGTCGCCTGGTGTCCGCCGACGGCAAGATCGTGCAGGGCTACCCCGCGACGAACGGCGTCGTGAACCAGGGCGGACAGCTCGGGGACATCGTCCTGCCGCTCGACGCCGCCGCACCGGCCACGCGCACCACGACCGCTTCCGTCACCGGCAACCTGCCGTCGGAGACCGCCGTGGGCGGGACGCGCGTACGCGAGTCGACGGTGTTCGACGCGTCCGGCACCAAGCAGACCCTCACCCTGACGTACACGCGGACCGCCACCGGGTGGTCCGTCGCCGGCACCGACGGCCAGGGCGGCACCGGGACCGGCACGCTGACCTTCGGTGCGGACGGCAAGCTCACCGCCGGTGGCTCGCTGACCGTCGGCGGGATCGCCGTGGACATGACGCAGCTCAGCGGCTTCGCGACGCTCGACACGTCCTCGATCGCGTCGCAGAACGGCAAGGCCGCCGGCACCCTGCAGGGCTACTCGATCGCGAAGGACGGCACCGTCGTCGGCACCTTCTCGAACGGCGCATCGCTGGCGATCGGCCGCATCGCGCTCGCGACCTTCGCGAACCCGGCCGGCCTCGAGAAGACCGGGGCGTCGGGCTACCGCGCCACCGCGAACTCGGGGCAGGCGACCGTCGGTGCGCCGGGCGACCCCGGGGTCGGGCAGCTGGCGTCGGGCACGCTCGAGATGTCGAACGTCGACCTGTCGCAGGAGTTCACGAACCTGATCGTCGCGCAGCGCGGGTTCCAGGCGAACGCGCGCATCATCACGACGAGCGACGAGGTGCTGCAGGAGCTGACGAACCTGAAGCGGTAGGGGCGGCGGCGGCGGCGGTCGGCGGGCGGCGGGCGGTCCGGCGGCCGCCGGGCGCCGTCAGGTGCGGGGCGCGGGGGATCATCCGGGATCGGGCCCAGGCGCTCCGCGATTCCGTACCGGCCGTGCGATCACGGCCGGTCGTCGTGCGGCGACTGCGGATCAGTACGCCGGTACGGACACGCTCACCGACCCGGTGACGCAGCTGCAGACCACGTTCTGTCACCCGCCGGGGGAGGGGAGGAGGACGAGTCCGTGGTGCACGAGCACCGGCGGGGCTCCGTGCCGATGCCGCTCGACGTCACCGCGACCGATTCCCTCGGCACCGGGCTGACCGTCCCGGCCCACCAGGATGCGTTGCTGATCCGCTGGTGGCACGCGCTGCCCCGGTAGAACGGCTTCGAGTCATCGCGGCCGGACAACGGCTGTGCAACGGACGCCGTCCAGAGGTTCGACGAGCGAGAGCAGGCTTCCGCGTGGAGAGCCCCGTACTCCTGATCCGGTCGATCACGGCGTGCGTCCTCGGCGACGCGTGCCTGGTGCTCGGCGTCGGCGGCGGCTTCGCTGGTGCGTCCCTCGTCGTCTGCGTCGTGGTGATGGTGGTGGGTGTCGTGACGTTCGCGGACTGGTTGCGGAGAGGTCGCGCCTGAGTGGGAAGCCGGGGCTCCGTCAGCCGGCTCTCCGCGGCGGGACTCGACGTGGCGCTCGTGACCAGCTCGGTCTCGCGGTGACCTGCTTCCACCGGAACTGCGTCAACGGCCAGGCGTGGCGCCCGAGCGACACCTCGTCGGACCAGACGATCGGGTGACTGGAAGTACGCAAGCACCGGCGACAGCTCCGGCGGCGCACACACCGCCGTGCCGCGCCCGTCCTCCTCGAGCGAACCGATCGAACGACGACGACCCATGACCGCGCCAGGAGGAAGCGGCTCCGACGTCCACATACCGAGCCCTCGGTGAGACCATCACCGGACCAGCCATCTGAGACAGGAGCCGTCGTGGCGAGAAGAGGCGGGCAGGCGGTGCCCGCTGAATGACCGGCTGTCGGACACCCGTACCGGCGCTCCTGTAGCCGCCGCCGACGCTACCCACTTCGCACTCGGAGCCGCTTCGGCCCTGTCTCGCAACCGACGAGCACGACGCGAGGGCTACCAAACTCCCGCGCGACGGCCATCGCCGACCTCACGCGCCGCCTCTCCGATCGTCCGCAACACCTGGCGGGTGGTGCGTTGACGAGTTGCGACCGCCATCGTCCGCGAGCATCAACTCGTAGTGGTTGTTGAACAGGTCTTGTACATGTACTCTTTCGGCCATGCCTGTCTCATCGAAGCGACGCTTGGTCGCTGACGCCCTCCGTGACGCGATCGCCACGGGACGGTACCGAGCCGGTGAACGTCTGCCGGGTGAGCACGACCTCGCTGCTCGCTATGAAGTGAGCCGCGGCACCGTTCGCGCCGCTCTCGCAGACCTGGCTGACGATGAGTACATCTCGACTCACGGGGGTGTCGGGTCGGTCGTGACATTCGACGGGGCGACGCTCGATCCACGCGGCGGATGGGCCCGCTCGATCGCTGCCTCGGGCACCGAGGTAACGACTCGTATCCTGCGGATCGAGCGCCTGGACAGTCCGGACCTGCAAGCTGAGCTCGACGCGGCCACTCCCGTGTTCGTCGCGGTGGACCGCATCCGTGCCGTCACCGGCGAGCGGCCCGTATCGCTCGAGCGGAGCATCCTGCCGCACGTGGGACGTCTTGCGTCCGCGATCATCGAAGGCCTCGTCGACGACTCGCTCACCGCCACCATCGCCGAAGCCGGCCTCATCCCTTCCAGCGCCGAGCAGTGGATCGACGTCGTGCCGCTCGACACGAACGATGCCCGCCTGCTCGAGCGCGCCGACGGCACACCCTTTCTTCGAAGCCGCCGCGTCTCGCGGACCGCCGAAGGCGTGTTCGTCGAGCGCGTCGACAGTCTGCTCGACCCAGATCGCTTCCGACTGCACATGCGTTTCGGAACAGCGCCGTGACCACACTCTCGACCCGACAGGACTCCGTGACTCACCAGACCGCTGCTCTTGCCGCGATGACCGGCCTCGCGATCGGCGACGCCCTCGGCATGCCGACCCAATCCATGTCACTCGCGCAGATCCGCGCTGACCACGGGAGGATCACCGGCTTCGTCGACGCCGGACCGCACCAGCGAATCGCTGCCGGCATGCCCGCGGGCACGATCACCGACGACACCGAACAGGCTGTGCTCGTCGCCGAGTTGCTCCTCGAAGGCAGAGGGCGACTCCACCCGACCCGCTTCGCCGAAGCACTCATCACGTGGGAACGTGCGATGGAGGCAAAAGGCTCGCTCGATCTACTGGGGCCGAGTACCAAAACTGCCGTGCAGAGGATCCTCGACGGTGTCCCGGCGTCCGAAGCCGGATCGACCGGCACCACCAACGGCGCCGCGATGCGCATCACCCCGGTCGGGATCGCCGTTCCGTCAGTCGACCTCGTCCGCTTGGTCGACGCCGTGCAGAACGCCTCACGTGTGACCCACGACACTGGGCTCGGTATAGCGGGCGCAAGCGCGATCGCCGCCGGTGTGAGCGCCGGAATCGACGGCGCCACCCGAGCCGAAGCGCTCGACGCCGCGATCGCTGCCGCAACGATCGGCACCCATCGCGGCCACTGGATCGCTGGTGCCGACATCGCGGCCCGGACGACGTGGGCAATCGAGTATCTACCGACCGTGCCGCCGGCCGATCGCATCGACGCCGTCTCACAACTCATCGGCACGAGTGTCGCCAGCCAGGAATCCGTCGTCGCAGCGCTCGCCCTCGTATCGCTCGACGAAGACCCCTGGGAGACGCTGTGCACGGCGGCATCGATCGGCGGCGACACCGACACGATCGCTGCGATGGCGGGTGCCGTCCTCGGAGCGGTACACGGACCTGACGCCTGGCCTTCCGATGCGGTGGACGCCGTCACCACCGTCAATCACCTGAGACTCGATCCGCTGGTCGACGGGCTTCTCGCGCTCCGTCAATCGGCCTGACCTGACCGGAGGGTGGCGGTTCTCCGTGGCCGCCGCCGTCCGATCATCCCTTTCGTGCAGCACCCTTCCAATGATGTAAGAGGACCCCATGGCCCAAGACACCACCACGCTCTCCAGTGGCACCCTGACCACGATCGAGCAACGCGGCATCGAACCCGTCCCCCACGATGAACGCAACGGCGCACCAGGCGCCCTCTTCTGGGTTTGGTTCGCGGCGAACATCTCGATCCTCGGCCTACCCCTCGGCGCGACCCTCGTAGCGTTCCAGCGCCTCAACATCTGGCAGGCGCTGCTCGTCGCGGTGATCGGCGCCGCCGGCTCCTTCGCGGTCGTTGGCGTCATCTCGATCGCCGGCCGCCGAGGTGGCGCGCCCGGGCTGACCCTGAGCAGGGCGGTGTTCGGTGTCCGCGGCAACATCGGACCGACCGCCGTGTCGCTGCTGTCCCGCCTCGGGTGGGAGACCGTGAACACCACCACAGCGGCCTTCGTGCTCCTGTCGCTCTTCACGATCCTGTTCGGTACCAACGGAGACGCCAAAGCGAACCCGGTGCTGACCATCGTCGCAATCCTCGTGTTCGTCGCCGCGACCGTGCTCGTCTCCGGCCTCGGGCACGCGTTCATCGTCGCCGTGCAGAAGTGGGCGACCTGGGTGTTCGGCGCCCTCAACGTCTTCGTCGCTGTCTTCCTGATCGTCCGCGTCAACTGGGACGTCGTCGGCTCCCAGCCCGCGGGCCCCGTCGCCGCGCTGGTGATCGGTGTCGGCACCATCGCCGCGGGCACCGGCATCGGATGGGCAACCGCGGGCGCGGACATCGCCCGCTACACCCGCACGTCGGTGAAGGCCGGCGCACTCATCAGCGCGAGCGCGGCCGGAGCCGGGATTCCACTGGTCGTTCTGGTCGGCCTCGGCGCCCTCGTCTCCGCAGGCGATCCGACCCTAGCGCAGGCCGGTGACCCGGTTGCAGCAATCCGTGATCTGCTGCCGAGCTGGATGGCGATTCCGTACCTCATCGCTGCGTTCGGCGGGCTGCTGCTGTCGAACCACCTCTCCGTCTACTCGGCGAGCCTCACGACGCTCACACTCGGCGTCAAGGTGCCCCGGGTCTGGGCGGTCGGAGTCGACGTGGTCGTCACAACGCTCGGAGCGATGTACTTCATGCTCGTCGCGGACGGCTTCTACGCGCCGTTCATCACGTTCATCTCCGTGCTCGCCGTACCGATCACCGCCTGGCTCGGCGTGTTCACCGCCGACATGCTCCGCCGCCGCTGGTACGACCCGACGGCACTCCTCGACCTGCGCCCCGGCGGCCGCTACTGGTACCGCGGCGGCGTCGCGTGGGGAGCCCTCGGCGCCTGGGTCGTCGCGATCGTCGTCGGCTTCCTCTTCACCTCGATCCAGGTCGGCAGCGCGCACCCGATCTACGTCGGTGCGCTGTCAGACAGCTGGATCGGCGCGAACGGCCTCGGCTGGGTCGTCACCTTCGTCGTCGCGGCGGCAGCGTACCTGCTCACCGGCGGAGCACGCGGTCAGGTCGTCGCTCCGACGGAGGCCCGGTCCTGATGGGGCGGCTCGTCTCCGTCGGCAACGTCATAGTCGACATCGTCCTGCGCGTCGACGCCGTCCCGGAACCGGGAGGGGACGTCATCGCCTCGGCGTCGTCGATCACCGCCGGCGGTGGCCTCAACACCATGGTCGCCGCTGCCCGCGACGGTCTGTCGGTGGTCTTCGCGGGCCAGTACGGCACGGGACCGTTCGGCGACGTCGTCCGCGCAGCTCTCGAGGAGTCCGGCGTCGACGTCGTCCAGCCCGGGCTCGAGGACGTCGACAGCGGCTACTGCGTCGCACTGGTGGACGCATCGACCGAGCGCACGTTCGTCACGAGCGTCGGAGCAGAGGGTCGCCTCACCCGAGCGGACCTCGACCGGGTCGAGCTCCGCTCTGAAGACACGGTGTTCGTATCCGGCTACGGGCTCGCTCACACCACCAACGGTCCAGCCATCGCCGACTGGCTGAGCACCGTCCCCGACGACGTGCGCGTCGTTCTTGATCCCTCCCCGCTGGTCGACACGCTGTCGCACACGGTGCTGGACCCCGTGATGACGAGGGCCGACGTTGTCAGCGCCAACGCGCGCGAGGCACGGCTGATGGCGCCGACCAAGGCCGAGCTATCCGGGGCAGTCGCCGCGATCGCCGGGCGTGCACGCGGCGTCGCGCTGGCCCGTGACGGTGCAGCAGGTTGCTGGGTCGCCGAGCCCGGACACAGCCCAATCCTGGTTCCAGGCTTCACCGTCGATGCGGTGGACTCGAACGGTGCAGGTGACGCTCACGGCGGCGTGCTCATCGCAGCCCTGACTCGCGGGGATCCATTGACTGCTGCGGTTCGACGCGCCAACGCCGCCGCCGCCCTCGCAGTGACACAACACGGACCAGCAACAGCACCGACCAGCACCCAGATCGACGCATTGCTCGCGGCCCCGATCACAGTCCACTGAGCAAAGCGTCCGCGATCCGCAGCAACCGCATCCAGCAGGACGAAGCCCCCGGCCGGAGTGAGCAGTCGGGGGCTTCGTGGTCGGTACCGGTAGATGGTCGGCACCGATGATGCGGCCCACAGCGATCGTCATCGGCTACTGAGACGCCATGGGCAGTCCCGTGACACTGAGCGGTTCGATCGAGACGCCTTGGACGAGTCAGCAGCCCACTTGCTCGTGGCGTCGCTGTTCTCTGCTGCGGCTGCGCTCACGCTGTTCCTCGGGATGAACTTCATGTCCGATCCGCAGACCGGCGCCGTTCACGGATTCTTCGCCGCGATGGCCGTCGCCTTCGCCAGCTACGTGCTGCTGCTCTTCCTGAGTGCCGGACCGCGCCTGGACACGGCCTACGTCACCCTCCACTCCGTCCGCAACGAGTTGAACGGGACCCACCGAAGCCGTCGCTGACGTCTCGGTCATCGATCGGCTACCGAGATGTGCAGGGTCCAGTCGCGAGTGATGACCTCAATCTGGCCAGAGCGCGGTGACCTGTTCAGCCGCTTGGAGCATGTCTGCCGCGGGGAGGGCGACGCGCTGTTCGGGGAGGCCGAGCGATGGCCACTGCACGACGAGCTCGAGCGGTCCTGTCGGTGGAAGGGGGTGCAGCCAGAGTTCGTCGGTGTACCGGTACGACGACGCGCCCCCACCGCCCCCGCCACCGTGCCGCATCAACACGGCTCCGGTGCCTTCACTGTCGCGGCCGAACGGGTAGCCGTCGGTGACGTGCTGCCCGTCAGCAAGGACCGCTCCGTACCGGAGTCGCGCTCGGCGGTCCTCGTCCGAGGCGTAGAAGTGGTCCTCGTGAACCAGCTGCTGGAACGCTCGCACGCTCAGATCACCGCGGCGGAGTTGCCGACCGACCTGGAACATGACCCCGTCGGAGAAGACACGAGCCGCTTCGACGACGACCATCGCGTTCGCACTCGATCCCCACCGCAGCCCGTACCCGAGCACACCCGGCAGCTCATCCTCCGATGGCCCGTGCCGTGGATCCCGAGGAGGCTCGTCCATGGGTGCAGCATCGAGCGGGTCCGGTTCGTCGGCGAAGAACATCACCCGCTCACCGCACCACGACGAACTGGAAACAACCAGTGACGACGGTCGCGGTGCCGCACCGTCGGCGCTCGGCGGCGGCCGCACGAGCGACGCTCGCTGCATCTTCTGGAGGGGTGCGATGAACGACGATCGACGGCCGCTGAGCCGTGACGCACTCGAGCAGGCCATGGCGATGATCGAGAAGGGTCAGCAGCTCGCCGGGCACTTCCCCGACGCCGAGGCGCTGGGGCGGGCGCGCGGCATCCTCGACGGCTCGCTGACGTACGAAGAAGCGGCGGCGCAGCTCGAAGCGAAGTACGGCTTCCCCGTGCTCCGACCGCGACGGTCTACGCGGCTGAGCCCCGATGAGCACGACCGGCGGCGACAGATCGTCGATGAAGCACGGGTGTCCACCGCTCTCGAAGGAGGTCGTGCGTCCGATGCGGTGCACGAGCTGCAGGACCGGTGGGCTGCCGGTGAGACCACGTGGGAGCGGATGCACGCCGAGGTGCGGCGGCTCCACCCGTCGACGGCGGACCCGCGTGAGACGGAGTCGGATTCCTCCGTTGGTCGGGTTGCGCTGCCGCGTCCGGCAGAGGACGGGAGGCGCGGTGCGGGTGACCACCGCGCCTCCGGTACCGACGTGGTCGAGATCGGCCCGCTCTGTGGGCCGTTGCGCCGACCGCCGGGGTCGCGTGGGAACCCGGTGCCGTGACACACCCGCGTCGGTAGCGCGGTCGAGGATCGCCGCGGCCCTGGCCGCGGGTGCGGGCGCGGTCCGGTGACCGTCGAACGCCGACGGTGACCCACCGGTCGGCGCGGGCAGGCCGGACCTCGGGGTGTCAGACGCGGGGCGTGGGGGACCAGCCGAGCTCGGGGCCCAGGCGCTCCGCGATGTCCGTCACGATCTGCGTGTAGTCGTTCGGTGCGAACGAGAACGGCAGGGCGAAGGCGACCTCCGTCGCGACCTGGTACCCGGCGTCCGCGCGCAGACGGTCCGCGATCTCGGTGGACGTCCCGACCAGGTCGGCGGCGAACAGCATGCCCGCCGGCCCCTGCGGGACGCCGACCCGGTCCGCGCGGGACGCGGCGTAGGCCCGGTACCGCGCTACCTGTTCGGGCGTCGCGGTGTCCGTCGGCACGACGACGAGTCCCTGCGAGACCCGCGCGTGCTCCGGCGTGGGATGTGCGTCGAGGTAGGCCTCGACCTGGGCGCGCTGGTTCGCGGCGAAGTCCGTGCCGACCTCGCTCCGGGTGACGCTCGACGTGAGCAGGTGGAACCCGTTCCGCGCGGCCCAGACCGCCGAGCGCGTGCTCCCGGTGCCGTACCAGAGCCGGTCGACCAGGCCCGGGCTGTGCGGTTGGACCGTGGAGGCGAACTCCTCGATGCCCCGGCGTCCGACGGGCCCGGTGACCGGGTCGCCCCGGACGAGGTCGCGGAAGCGCAGCAGCCGTCCTTCGCCGAGGTCCTCGTGCTCGGCGGTGTCGGGGTGGATCGCTTCGCGGTACAGGTCGTAGTGCATCGGCGTCCCGGACGAGAAGCCCGGTTGCAGCCGCCCGCCGAGCAGCACGTCGACCGTGGCCAGGTCCTCGGCCAGGCGGAACGGGTTCTCCGCACCGATCGGTGTGACGGCGGTGCCGAGCGCGATGCGGGAGGTCCGCTGTGACGCAGCTGCCATGACCGCGACGGGGGACGAGATGCCGTGCTGCAGGTGTCGGTGGCGGAGCCAGGCGCTGTCGAAGCCGAGCGCCTCGGCGCGTTCGATCGTGCGGAGGGTGTCCTCGTGTCCCGCTCCCGGTGCCGCGGGGTCGAAGGACCCGATGGTCAGGAAGCCGAGTCGTGCCAGGGGTCGTCCGTGGTCAGGCATGCTCCGATGGTGGCACGGCACGCGATCGGAGGCATGGTGCCGGTGAGCCGATCGGCTCAACCGCACCGTGCCTCCAGTCCGTCGACGCGGCCCCGCCGCGGCTCCCGCCGCCGCGGCTCCTACAGCCTCAGGCGCCGCGCGGTCGGATGCGCAGGGTCATCACCTGGAACGGCCGCAGCCCGAGCGCGACCGTCCCACCCGACCACGCGAAGCGCCGCGCCGTGAGCGCGGGGTCCGCGAGGGGACGCTCGCGCAGGTCCACCTGCTCGACGGCCACCGCGTCGATCCGCAGGTCGAGCTCCGTGTCGGAGCGGGCGCCGAGCGCCTCGTACAGCCGGACCACGACGTCGCCGGATCGGTCGTCGGCGAGCTTCACCGACTCGACGCGGACCCCGGGCGACGACGACACGACCGGTGCCGCCACGGACGCGCCCGTGCCGTCGGCAGCGGTGTCGCCCGCCACGGGGACCACCCGCAGCGGCAGGTTCTCGTCGTACCCGCTCGCGACGACCGCCGCGACGTCCGCGCCCGGGTGCACGGAGTAGGCGAAGGTGTGGTGCCCGAGGTCCTGCTCGGGGTCGGGGGACTGCGCCCCGCGCACCAGGCTGAGACGGACCTCGGTCTCGACCTCGCCGTGTACGCCGACGCGCCGGGTGACGTCGTGGCCGTACGTGCCGGCGTTCGTCACGCCGACGCCGTAGCCGGGTTCCTCGACGTGCACCCAGCGGTGCGCCATCACCTCGAAGCGGGCGTCGTCCCACGAGGTGTTGGTGTGGGTCGGTCGGCGCAGGTGCCCGAACTGGATCTCGGCGCTGTGGTGCTGCGCGTGCACGACGAAGGGCAGCGACGCCTTGAGGAGCTTCTCGCGCTCCCGCCACTCCAGGTCGACCCCGAGGTGGACGCGGACGTCGTCGGCGTGTACGGCGATCGTCTGCACGAGCTCGGAGGACCCGAACACCCGGCGGACCCGGACGACGGCGCGCAGGTCGCCGTCGGTGGTGAGCTCGACGGACTCGGCGGCGCGGAGTTCCACGACGGAGCGCCGGTAGTGCGCGTCGACGTCCCACGCGTCCCACGCGTTCGGCAGGTCCTCGTGCAGGTGCAGCAGGTTCGCCGAGCGGTCAGCGGGCACGAGCTCCCGGTCGTGGGCGAGGTCGACGATCGAGTGGACGAGCCCGTCGCCGTCGACGTGCACGCGGACCAGGCCGTTGTCGAGGACGGTGCCGTCCGCGCCCTGCGTCGCCGTGACCGGGTGCTCCGGTGTGACGACGGTCAGCGGGGAGAGCGCGTGCGCACGGGCCTCGACCACGCCGACGGGGGTGCCGGCCGCGTCGAGGACGAGCTCGCGGCGGTCGTGGTCCGCGGCGTTCGCGACGACCCCGGCGGCGCCGAGGTGGGCGAGGGCCCGCGCGGTGAGCTGCTCGATCTCGGCGTGGTTGCGCCGGTAGCTCTCCTCGTTCTCCTCGTGCACCCAGCGGATCGACGAGCCGGGCAGGATGTCGTGGAACTGCTGCAGGAGCGTGGCCTGCCAGAGCTCGTCCAGGCACTCGTACGGGTACGGCGCCCCCTGCAGTGCGGCGGCGGTCGACCAGAGCTCGGCTTCGCGCAGCAGGTGCTCGGCCCGGCGGTTGCCGCGCTTCTCGCGGGCGTGCGAGGTGAACGTGCCGCGGTGCAGCTCGAGGTAGAGCTCGCCGACCCAGACGGGGGCGTCCGGGTACTCCTCGCGGGCCCGGGCGAAGAAGTCGTCCGGGTGCTCGACCTCCACCCGGGGCGATCCCTCGAGCGACTCGACGCGGCGCTGGCGCTCCATCATCTCGCGGATCGGGCCGCCGCCGCCGTCGCCGTAGCCGAACGGCACGAGGGACGTCGTCGCGGCGCCCTTCTCGCGGAACTGCCGGACCGCGTGGTGGAGTTCCTCGCCCTCGAGCGTCGCGTTGTAGGTGTCGATCGGCGGGAAGTGCGTGAAGATCCGGGAGCCGTCGATGCCCTCCCACCAGAACGTGTGGTGCGGGAACGTGTTCGTCTGGTTCCAGGACAGCTTCTGTGTGAGGAACCACTCCAGCCCGGCGAGCTTCGCGATCTGCGGGAAGGCCGCCGTGTAGCCGAACGAGTCGGGCAGCCAGATGCCGTGCGTCTCGACGTCGAGCTCGTCGGCGAAGAAGCGCAGCCCCTGCGTGACCTGGCGCACCATGGCCTCGCCGCCGGGCAGGTTGCCGTCCGGCTCGATCCACTGCGAGCCGACGACGATCCACTGGCCGCGGGCGATCGCCGCCTTGATGCCCGCGAACACCGTGGGGTAGCGCTCCTTGACCCAGGCGTACTGCTGGGCACTCGAGGCCGCGAACTTGAAGTCCGGGTACTGCTCGGCCAGCGCGAGCACGTTGGAGAACGTCCGGCCGGTCTTCCGCTTGGTCTCGCGGATCGGCCAGAGCCAGGCCGTGTCGATGTGCGCGTGGCCGATGCCGCTCAGGCGGTGCGCGGACGGGTTCGCGGGGCTGGCGAGGGCCCCGGCGAGCTCGGCCCGGGCGGCCGCCGCGGTGCCGACGACGTCGTCGAGCGCCAGGACGTCCATCGCGCGCTCCAGGTCGCGCAGCACCTCGTGGCGGCGCGGGTCGGCCTCCGGGAGCTCCTTCACCATCTGGAACAGCACCTCGACGTCGAAGCGCAGCGCCCAGACCTCGGGCTCGAACACGGCGAGCTCGGCGGTGCGGAAGGTGTAGATCGGGGTCTCGGGCGCGGTCCGCTTCGAGCCGAACGTCGTCGGGACGAACTCGTTCACCAGGATGTCCGGGTTCGCCGCCATCTCCAGGTACAGGTGCACCTGCTCGCCGCCGACGGCCCGGTCCGTGATGCGCAGGTGGTGGTTCCGCGGGTGGATGCCCTTCACCGGGGTGCCGTCCGGCGTGTGCAGGAGCCCCTCGGCCTGGTTGCCGGGCCAGTCGCCCTGGAAGCCCGGGTCGACGAGCAGCTCTACGGTCCGTCCGGCCCACTCCGCCGGGACGGCCCCGGTCACCTCGAACCACCACGTCGACCACGCCCGCCCCCAGGACTCGCCGACCGCGAACGGTCGGTACTCGGCGGCGAGCGCCTCGGCCGCCGGGACGGGTTCGTCCGGCACCTGCCATGCGGCGAGGGTCACGGGCGTGCGGGCCTGGTGGACGGCGGGGACGATCCGCTCGTTCAGGACGCGCTCGATGCGCGCCTCGACGAGCTGCTGGTTCTGGTGCATGGCGGGCTTCCTGGGAGGGGCGGACCGGGCGGTGGGCTGGGGACGGCCGGGAGGAGCGGGTCAGGTCAGGTAGGACAGGTGCGGGAACGTGGACCGCGCGTCCTCGAGCAGGGCGCGGGCGACGCGCACCGAGTCGACGAGCGGGTGGTGCGCGAGGGCGCGGAGGGCGGCGGCGCGGGAGCCGTGCAGTGCCGCCTCGATGGTCTGCCGTTCGACGTACTTCACGGCGGTCACGGTGCCGAGCCCGAAGTCGGGCACGCGGGCGCCGGGGACCGGGTGGGCACCGGTCGCGTCGACCGTGCAGGGGACCTCGACGACGGCGTCGTCGTCGAGTCCGGCGAGGGCGCCGCCGTTCCGGACGTTCAGGATGAGCCGGGCGCGCTGGTCGTACGCGATGCCGCGCATGAGCGCGAGTGCGACGTCCTCGTAGCCGCCCGAGGTCATGTCCTCGAGGTCGCGGTCGCCCATCCCGGCGGAGTCGCGGTTCGTCGCCATGTAGGTGGCCTCGCGCTCGTTCCGGCTGTCCTGCCAGGCGTGGAACGGGTGGTCGCACGACGCCGCGGCGGCCCAGAACCGGTCCTGCTGCTCGACGAGGTACCGCGCCCGGGTGTGCGGGGCGTACTGGTCGGCCTGCAGGACGTCGCGGCGGTAGGCGTAGTAGTGCAGGTACTCGTTCGGCAGCGCGCCGAGGGCCTGGATCCACTCGGCACCGAAGAGCTTGCCCTCCTCGAAGGACTCGATCCGCCCGGCGTCGGCGAGGACCTCGGGCAGCCGGTCGACGCCGTCGACGCGGATCGCGGTGAGCCAGCCGAGGTGGTTCAGGCCCGCGTACTCGAGTTCGACGTCGGGCCCGTGCTGCACGCCGATCGTGCCGAGTGCTCGACGGGCGAGCCCGATGGGGGAGTCGCAGATGCCGATCACCCGGTGCCCGAGGACCGTGGACATCGCCTCGGTGACGACGCCGGCGGGGTTCGTGAAGTTGATCACCCAGGCATCAGGCGCCAGGCGCTGGATGGTCCGGGCGAGCGCCATCACCGTGGGGAGCGTGCGGAGGGCGTACGAGATGCCCCCGAAGCCCACCGTCTCCTGGCCGATCACGCCGTGCGACTGCCCGATGCGCTCGTCCGCCGCACGGCCCTCCATGCCGGCGACGCGGATCGCCGAGAAGACGAAGTCGGCGCCGGGCAGCGCTTCCTCGACGTCGGTGTGCACGGAGACGGTCGGCGCGTCCGCGACGCCGTCGGCCTGGTCGGCGAGGATCCGGGCCATCGTGGTGAGGCGGGCCGCGTCGACGTCGACGAGGGCGACCTCGGTGACCCGCCCGGGGGCGCGGTCGCGGAGCAGGGCGGAGTACACGAGCGGTGTGCGGAACCCGCCACCGCCGATCATGACGAGCTTCACGTGACGATGACCTCCACGCCGTGCGCGGCGAACGCGGCGGCGACCGGGACCGGCGGTTCGTCGTCGGTGACGACCCGCACGATCGAGCTGGGCAGGTCGATGCGTGCCGCCCCGGTGCCGGGGAACTTGCTGCTGTCGGCGAGGACGGTGACCTCGTCGCACGCGTCGGCGATCGCCTGCTTGACGGGGACCTGCGCGATCGTGGTGTCGCGCAGGTCGCCGCTCGCCGAGATCCCGCTGACGCCGAGGAAGGCGTGGTCGGCGCGGATCAGGCGGAGCGAGTCGGTGGTCAGGTGCCCCGAGACGCAGTGGTACACGGGGTCGTAGTCGCCCGGCAGGAGCACGAGGTGCGTCGCGGGGGCGTCCTTGAGGGCCTCGAACACCGCCATGTTCGCGGTGATGACGGTGATCGGCCGCCCGCGCAGCAGGAGCGCGAGCTGGAGCACGGTCGTGCCGATGTCGAGCACGACGGTGTGCCCGTCCTCGACCAGCTCGGCCGCGGCCCGGGCGATCCTGGCCTTCGCGTCACGGTTCACGGTCTCGACCTCCGGGAAGGGGGCGTCGCCCTCGTGCGGGTCCGCCAGGACGGCGCCGCCCCGGGTCCGACGGAGCAGTCCGGCCTCGTCGAGCCGCTGCAGGTCGCGGCGGATCGTGGCGATGCTCGACCCCGTCGCCTCGGCGAGGTCGGTCACCGACGCCGCCCGTGCCGCCCGCAGGTGGTCGAGGATCGCGATGTCCCGGATGTCCTTCATGCCGAGCAGCATACCGATCAACTTCGCTCAGAACGCAAGCATGAACGAACAAAAAGTTGCTTGCTCTTGATCGATCGGTGTTGTAGCTTCCACAACACCACCAGAGCCGACGGAGATCCGATGGACGATCGAACGCACCGCAGCACCGACGCCGGCGTGCTCGTCGCGGGCCAGCTGTTCTTCGACGCCGTCTTCGCCGACCTGCCCCAGGCCCCCGTGCCCGGGCAGGAGGTCTGGACACCGCACTTCGGCTGGACCCCCGGCGGCATCGCCAACTTCGCGATCGCCGCAGCCCGGCTCGGCGCGTCCACGGACGTCTGCGCCGCGGTCGGCGACGACGACCTGTCGGGGCTCTGCCGCGCGGCCCTCGTCCGCGAGGGGATCGGCACGGCGCTCCTCCGGGAGGTCGCCGGGTGGGCGCTCCCGGTCAGCGCGTGCATCGACCACGACGGCGACCGCGCGATCGTCACCGGCGGGACCCCCACACCGCTCGCGCTGCCCGACCTGCTCCCGCCGACGGGCGGTCGCGTCGCGGCCCTGCACGTCGACGCGTCCACCGCCGAGTGGGTCCGCGGGAGTGCCGACCGCGGCCTGCGGGTCTTCGCGGACGTCGGATGGGACCCGACCGGCGCCTGGGACCCCGCGCTCCTCGACGCGATCGACGGTGCGTACGCCTTCACCCCGAACGCGCACGAGGCCCTCGCCTACACGCGCACCGACGACCCGGTCCGTGCCGCGCGCCTGCTCGCCGAGCGGGTGCCCCTCGCCGTCGTGACGCTCGGCGCCGACGGCGTGGTCGCGGTCGACTCGTCCACCGGGGAGCAGGTCGTCGTGCCGCCGGTCCGGGTCCGCGCCGTGGACAGCACCGGCGCCGGTGACGTGTTCTGCGCGGCCCTCGCCGTCGGGACGCTCGCCGAGCTGCCGCTCCGCGAGCGCATCGACCTCGCCGCGCTCGTCGCGGCGATCACCGTCTCGCGACCGGGCGGCGCCGCAGGCGCGCCCCGACGCGCCGAACTCGCCCCGTGGCTGGCCGCCAACCCGGCCGCCGCGGACCCGGACCGGTACGGCTTCGTCACCACGAGCCTCCCGTCGGTCCTCGCCGGACCGGCGATCCGGACCCCCTGACCCACCCGCACCACCGCACCCGCTCCCTTCCCCCGACCCCAGGAGACCCCATGCGCACCACCACGAAGCGTCGCCGCACCGCCGCGGTCCTCGCCACCGCGGTCGCGGCCGCCCTCGTCCTCACCGGCTGCACGGCCGGATCATCGGCCTCGACCGGCAAGCTCACCGCCTGGCTCTGGCCCGGCGCCGTCGGCGACTCGGTCGTGTCGAACGCCAAGAAGGAGTTCGCGTCCGACAAGCTCCAGGTCAACGTGATCGGCGGCGACTTCAAGCAGAAGCTCGTCACGACCTTCACCGGCAAGACGAACATCCCGTCGGTCACCGGCGTCAAGGGCGAGGACATGCCCTACTTCCTGCAGCAGTCGAGCCTGTTCACCGACCTGAAGGACCTCGTCCCCGCGTCGTACCTGGCGCAGTTCCCGAAGTGGAAGCTGGCCGAGGCCACGACCGCCGACGGCAAGCTCATCGGCATCCCGACCGACATCGGCCCGTCCGCGCTGTTCTACCGCGAGGACGTGCTGGCGAAGGCCGGACTCCCGAGCGACCCGGCCGCCGTCGCCGACGCGACGAGCACCTGGGACAAGTACTTCGCCTTCGGCAAGGAGCTCAAGGCCAAGACGGGCGCCTCGCTCGAGGTGTCCATGGGCGACGTGTTCTCGTGGTCGATGGCGCAGGCCGACAGCGGCTTCGTGAGCGGGTCGGGGAAGTTCACCGGCGACGACGCGACCGTGAAGGAAGCGTGGGACCGTGCGGTCACCGCGAAGCAGGACGGTGTCGTCGCGGGCATCGAGGACGGCAGCCCGGACTGGGCGTCGGCGGTGAACCAGGGCAAGCTCCCGACCGTGATCGGGGCCGCCTGGCACGCCGGTGACATCAAGAGTGCCGCACCGGACACCTCGGGCAAGTGGCGGGTCACGGCCACCCCCGGCGGCCCGGGCAACGCCGGCGGCTCGTTCCTCACCATCCCGGCGTCGACCGCCGACAAGAAGACCGCGCTCAAGGTCATCGAGGCCATGGTCGCCCCGTCCGCCCAGGCGACGACCTACAGCCAGGTCGGCAACTTCCCGTCCTCGTCGAAGGCGCTCACCGAGTCGGCCCTCACGAGCGGGGACACGTTCTTCGGCGGGCAGGACACGGTCTCGGTGTTCCGGGAGTCGATCGCGTCGATGCCGACGAAGTACACCAGCCCGTACGACGCGCAGGTCGGCGCGCCGTACCTGACCGAGCTGACGAACGTCCAGGGCGGCAAGGACCCCGACCAGGCGTGGAACGACGCCGTCAAGGCCGCGAAGGCCGCGCTGGAGTCAGCGAAGTGACGACGACCGTCGCGCCGTCGCTCGCGGGGCCGGGCCAGCAGACCCGGCCCCGCCGGCGGGGCCTCCGCCGCACCTGGCCGATGTACCTGGCGGTCGCGCCGTTCTTCGTCCTGTTCATCGCGTTCGGCCTGTACCCGACGCTCTACTCGCTCGTGCTGTCGTTCCAGGACTGGAACGGGCTGGGGGACCCGACGTGGGTCGGGCTCGAGAACTTCCAGAAGCTGTTCGCCGACCCGACCTTCTACCTGTCGATCCGGAACACCTTCGTCATCTTCGCCCTGTCGACCTTCCCGATGCTCGTCATCGCGATCGCCGTCGCCGCCATGCTCAACAACGCCGTCCGCTTCAGCACGGCGTTCCGGATCGCCTACTTCGTGCCGAACATCACCTCGGTCGTCGCGATGGCGGTGCTGTTCGGGTCGATCTTCGGCCAGAACTTCGGGCTCGCGAACACGCTGCTGCAGGGGATCGGGCTGCCCGCCGTGCCGTGGCTGTCGACCCCGCTCGGGATCCAGGTCACGGTGTCGCTGCTCATCACGTACCAGTGGACCGGGTACAACGCGATCATCTTCCTCGCGGGCATGCAGTCGATCGGCGCCGAGGTCTACGAGGCCGCGAAGATCGACGGTGCCGGTGCCTTCCGGAGCTTCTTCTCGATCACGCTGCCGCTCCTGCGCCCGACCGTCATCTTCGTGCTCGTCGTGAGCACCATCACGGGCCTGCAGAGCTTCACCGAGGCGCAGGTCCTCACCACGACGGCCGGCTCGACGAACAGCGGTGGTGCGGGGCAGGGCGGCCTGACGATGGTCCTGTACTTCTACCAGCAGGCCTTCGGCTTCAACCGCTTCGGCTACGGCGCCGCCATCGCGTGGGGCGTGTTCCTCATCGTCGTCGTGTTCACGATCATCAGCTGGCGCTTCACCGCCGGCCGCAAGGAAGAGGCGCGCTCGTGACCGTCCTGACCCGCCCGGACACCGCCGCCCCGGCGACCCGGACCACCGTCACCCGCCGCCGCCGTCGCGGCCCGGGAGCGTCCCGCGTCGTGCTCTACACGCTGCTCACCATCGGCGCCGTGGTCTCGGTCTTCCCGCTGTACTGGCTGTTCGTGATGGCGAGCAACACCACGAGCGACATCTACAAGTCGCCGCCCGTGTTCGTCCCCGGACCCTGGCTGTTCCAGAACATCGGCGAGGTGTTCCAGAAGATCGACTTCGGTGGGGCGCTCCTCAACACGGTGATCGTCTCGGTCAGCGTCACGGTGCTCGTGCTGTTCTTCGACTCGCTCGCCGCGTTCACCTTCGCGAAGTTCGACTTCCCGTTCCGGAAGACCCTGTTCACGATCGTCCTGGTGACGTTCATGCTGCCGATGCAGCTGTCGATCATCCCGCAGTTCATCACCATGACGAACCTCGGCTGGGTGGGGCACCTGCAGGCGCTCATCGTCCCGGCCGCGGCGAACGCCTTCGGCATCTTCTGGCTCCGGCAGTACATCCTGTCGAGCATCCCCGACGAGCTCCTCGACGCCGCGGTCATCGACGGCGCCGGGTTCTTCCGGCAGTGGTGGACCGTCTGCATCCCGCTCATCCGGCCGGGTCTGGGCTTCCTCGGGATCTTCACGTTCATCGGCTCGTGGAACGACTACCTCTGGCCGCTCATCGTGCTGAACGACCCGAACCACCTGACCCTCCAGGTCGCCATGGCACAGCTGAACACGACGTTCGCGAACAACTACAGCATGGTGATGGCCGGCGCACTGCTCTCCGTGCTGCCCCTGCTCGTGGTGTTCCTGATCGGTGCGCGGCAGTTCATCGGCGACATCGCGAAGGGCGCGATCAAGTGACCGCCTGCGCGGCCGGGCACTGACCACCTGACCGCCCGGGCCGTTCCTGGCCGGGACCGCACCCGGTCGCCCGTCGGTACCGTGGTGGACGGACCTGCCGGTGCACGGGGCGCTCGGCAGCGGCAAGGGGGATCCACATGTCCGTCACGACCACACTCACCCGGACGGCCGCCGCGCTCGTCGTCGCCGTCGCACTCACCGGGTGCGCCGGTCCGGCACCCGCGGGGCAGCGCTCTGCGGCCGTCCGGCCGACCGCCAGCGCGACGCCCACCACGGCGCCGAGCCCGAGCACGCCGACCGCCGTCGCGTCGCGCGACCTCCGGTTCGAGGACGGCGACGCGCTGTCCGCGAGCGCGCTGCCCGCGTTCGCGCTCGAGGTCTCCGCGCTCGACGGCTGGACGCAGACCGGCGAGGACCCGAGCGCCGGGTCCCGCGAGTACACGAACGCGGCCGGCTCGGTCGCGAACATCACCCAGCAGCGGGTCACCGACCTCGACCCCACGGCGGGGGACCGCGCCGCCACGGAGCGGATGTTCACGGCGTCGGGTGCGCCGGTCGAGCGGCTCGAGGAGCAGCTCCTGCCCACCGCGACCGGCGGCACGGCGCAGTTCCTGTCCGTCGCGTCGCAGGACTCCGACGGGTCGTGGTCGGCGACGGTGGCGCGGGCGTTCGCGAAGCCGGGCATCGTGCTCGTCGTCCGGGTGCGCACCACCTCGCAGGAGGCGCTCCGCCCCGACCTGCACGACGTGCTCGTCGCGGCGAAGGTCGTCGTGGCGTAGCCGCACCGACATCCGTTGCGCCGGTCGCGTGGCCGGCGCCACACCGGACGGGAGGATCGTGGCGGAACCGCCACGATCCTCCCGTCCGGTTCCGGGTCGCGCCCGACGTCAGCCGTCGTCGCGCTCGCGCGCGGACCGCGCCGGGTCGGACGGGGCGTCCCGACGCCGCGAACGGAGGAGGTCGGCGGACCGCACGAGCCGCAGCGCCGTGACGAGGACGAGGCCGCCGAGGACGTTGAACAGCAGCGTCCAGCCGGACCACGCGGCCCACTGCCCGTAGGACAGCTCCGCTCCCGCCTGGATCGCCCCGAACACCAGGAGCGAGTCGAGGATCGAGTGGAAGAGCTGCAGGCCGGACAGCAGGAAGCCACCGACGACGGCGGCGACGATCTTCGCCGGGTCCGAGTCGGTGCCCTGCTGCATCCTCGTGACGAGCGTGATCGTGCTGCCGCCGAGCACGGCGAGGACGGCGGTCTGCAGGCCGAAGGGCGCCTCGACGTAGTGCCGACCGGCCTCGACGAGCTCGCCGTGCCACTGCGGGAACGCCTGCACGACGAGCCACATCACGACCCACCCGCCGGCGAGGTTGGCGAGCAGGGTGCCGACCCACAGCCGGAGCAGCTGACCGACCGTGCCCTCCCGGGCGATGAGGGCCGTGATGGGAACGAGGAAGTTCTCGGTGAAGAGCTCGCTGTGCGCCAGGTAGAGCGCGATGAGCCCGATGCTGAACGCCAGGCCCGCGAGGAGGTGGCTGTCGGTCTCGTGCAGGACGGCGAGGTACCCCATCACCCCGAGGCCGATCTCCAGTCCGCCCGCGAAGCCGGTCGTCAGCACGACCCGGGTCGTGCGCTGCAGGCGTTCGGCGCCCTCCTCGACGATCGCGTCGAAGGACTCGTGGATCTCGTCCTCCACCGGGGCGTCGCTGCTGCCGACCTCGCGGCGTCTGTCGTCGGTCACCGGTCCGACGCTAGCCCCGTCGACCCCGCTCCGGCGACGGTGCGCGCAGCGGCGGGGGACGCGGACCTG
Organism: Curtobacterium citreum; assembly: GCF_006715175.1. Lineage (NCBI taxonomy): Bacteria > Bacillati > Actinomycetota > Actinomycetes > Micrococcales > Microbacteriaceae > Curtobacterium > Curtobacterium citreum. The sequence continues at coordinate 1,876,871 of NZ_VFMQ01000001.1, forward strand.
TCGGACGCGCGGCACGACCGACCGGTCTGAGCCGAGCGCTCGGCTCAGCAGGGACGAGGCGGACGCGCCACGATCCTCCCGTCCGGTGTGAGCTGGGTGTCCACCGGACGTGACCGGTCGGCACCGATCCGCGTCCTGACGGGGTTGCGCGATCCCGCAATGCGGATTCCCCGCGCTTGTGGGGTACGCGGACCCGAGAGTACGTTCAGCGTGACGAGATCACTCAGGGGCGAGTGGTCACCCGTTCCCTCCTGGTCGGTCGTCGTCACCTGTTCCCTCGGTCACGACCGCTGCCGACCCAGCCTCGTCGAGCTCTGCGTCCTCCCGATCGCCGTGCGTCCCGTGCTGCCCGCACGCGGCGCTGCGCCGTGCTGCCCACCCAGCGGCCGACCCGTACCCGACCCGAACACCCGCACGAAGGACCCGAACCTCATGCAACCGCTCGTCCTCCTCGCGTCGCAGACATCGACCCAGGTCGTGCTCGACAACCTCGCAGCCTTCGGGCACGAAGCCCTGAAGTACTTCCCGATCGGCATCGCCGGCATCATCGTCTGGTCGCTCTGGCTGTACCGCGTGGTGCTCTCCGCCCGCGCGAAGCCGGTCGAGAACGGGTTCCGCACGTCCACCTCGGTCGTCGTGCCGTCCTTCCACGAGGACCCCGACATCCTGCTGCGGTGCCTGGAGAGCTGGCGGGAGCAGCACCCGGACGAGATCATCATCGTGCTCGACGTCGCGGACACCGACGCCTACCGGCGGATCGTCGCGATCGGTGACCCGACCGTGAAGCCCGTCCTGTTCCACCACGTCGGCAAGCGCAGCGCGCTCGGTGAGGGGATCCGGCGGGCGAGGTACGACGTGCTCGTGCTCGTCGACTCCGACACCTCGTGGGAGCCGGGGCTGCTCGAGTCCGTGCAGATGCCGTTCGTCGACGAGCGGGTCGGCGGGGTCGGGACGCAGCAGAACGTCTACCAGCGCAACTCGAGCATCTGGCGGATCATCGCCGACTGGCTCGTCAACCTGCGCTACTTCAACTACGTCCCGGCGATGGGTGCCGCTGGAGCCGTCCCGATCCTGTCCGGCCGGACCGCGGCGTACCGCCGGTCTGCCGTGATGCCGGTGCTCGACAACCTCGAGAACGAGTTCTTCCTCGGCCGCCGCTGCATCGCGGGCGACGACGGACGGCTGACCTGGCTGGTCATCGCGTCCGGCTTCAAGACCGTGCACCAGTCGTCGGCCAAGGCGCTGTCCATGTTCCCGGCGAGCGGCAAGGCGTTCTTCAAGCAGCGCATCCGCTGGAGCCGCAACTCCTACCGCACCTACCTCACCGCCATCGCGAAGGGCTGGGTCTGGCGGGTGCCCTTCGTCACGAAGATCACCGTGCTGCAGATCATCCTGACTCCCGTCACCATGGGCATCACGATGTGGTACCTGCTCTTCAGCCGCCTCGAGCTGAGCGCGGTGGGTGTCCTCTTCACCCTCGGCTGGCTGCTCTTCGGCCGTGCCGTCCGCGGGGCCTCGAACCTCAAGCGGCACCCCCTCGACCTCCTCGTGCTCCCGTTGCTCGCCCTCGTGGTGATCGCGGTGGCCCTCCCCATCAAGGTGTACGCGTTCGTGACGATGAACAAGCAGGGCTGGCTCACCCGCCACGCCGACCAGATCGGCGGCGACGGGCAGCAGGCCCGCACGCTCCAGCCGGAGCCCGTCGCCGAGACCCGGCGGCCGACGCCCGGTGTCGTCGTCCAGCCCGGTGCGGTCGCGGCCTCCGCTTCCTCCGACGACCAGGCGGTGGCAGCATGAGCGGGGTGCGCTCCACCATCCTGCGCGGCACGACCGCGCTGGCGATCGGCGCGGGACTCGTCCTGGCCGGCGTGGCCGCCGCGCCCGCCGCCACGGCGGCGACCGGCGGGTCCGGCTCGGCGACCGGCGGGTCCGGCTCGGCGGCCACGGCCGCCGGGTCCGCGGCGGTCGGGCGTCCGTACAAGGGCGACCCGGACAAGGAGGCGCGGCTCGTCTCCGCCGAGGACGACCGGATCTACAACGTGCGGGCACTTGCATCGGCGGCCCGCTGGAGCGGGCTCGCGGTCTCGCAGCCGTACCGGCTCGCGACCGGGTCGTCGTACACGCTCGTGCTCGTGGCGCGTGGCGCCCCGTACACGATCGACGACCTCACGCAGCTCGCGCCGTCCACCTTCGTGAAGCAGCCGGACGGCTCGTGGCTCCTCAGCGAGAACATCGTCGTCGAGAACGGCGCGACCCTCCGGCTCGCGAGCCCGGACGGCCTCCGCATCCACATGAAGAGCAACCACGACGGCTTCGTCTCGATCGTGACGCAGGCCGGTGGCCTGCAGGTCGTCGGGTCGGCGAAGTCCCCCGTCGCGATCGACGCGTGGGACCCGCAGGCCGGTGCCGTCGACACGCAGACGTCCGACGGACGGGCGTACGTCCGGGTCCAGGGCGGCACCGCGACGCTGAAGTACGCGTCGTTCTCGCACCTCGGGTTCTGGAGCGGCACCACCGGCGGCGTCTCGCTGACCGGCACCGACCTCACCACGCTCGACCAGGCGTCCGGCGACCAGCAGGGCAAGACGAAGCGGACGACGCAGGACGTCTTCGGGAACGCGATCCTGCCGACCGGGGCGCTGCCGAGCACCGGCGGGAGCTCGGCCAGTGCCGGCGCCTACAGCTACGTCTCGGCGCTCGTGCAGCACGTCACGTTCGACGGCAACGCCTACGGGCTGTTCCTGACGAGCGCGGACGGCGTCACGATGTCGAACGCCACCGTCGAGCACTCCCTGATCGACGGCCTGGTGCTGCACCGGTACGTGACGAACTCGACCTTCACGTCGGTGCAGTCCACCGACAACGCCATGGACGGCGTGAAGATGACCCGCGCGTCCACGGGCATCGTGTTCAGCCAGGTCAAGGCCACGGACAACGGGCGGAACGGCATCACCCTGAACGGCAGCGGTCTCGCCGACGGCCCGAACTCGGCCGGCATGCCGACCACCACGTACGGCAACAACGCCCTCACGGACAGCACGAGCGCCGACAACGGCCGCTACGGCGTCGAGGTGATCGGCGGCAAGAACGTCCGGATCAGCGGATCGACCGCCACCGGCAACCAGATGGGCATCGTCGTCCGGCACGACGCCGACGACGTGGTCATCCGGAACAACGTGGTGAAGGACTCGGCGCAGAACGGCATCGCCGTGGTCGACGGTCCGAGCGCGACCGAGGTCTCCGAGAACTCGATCAGCGGCGCCGACATCGGGGTGTACCTGCGCGGTGCCACCACGTCGTCCGTGACGAACAACACCGTCACCGACGCGCGGATGCACGGCGTCACGACGGTCGGCGCCGCCGACGGCACGCAGATCGAGAACAACACCGTCCGCGGATCCGGGCCGAGCGCCATCGACCTGGCCCGCTCCGACGGTGCCGCCCAGCAGGGCAACACGACGGTGGAGTGGCACTCGACCAAGCCCTTCCTGGTGACCCTGCGCGCGATCTTCCAGCCGCTCACCGTGCTCTGGACGGTGCTCCTGCTCGTCGTGCTCATCGCGGCGATCGGCGGGATCCGTCGCCGCCGCCGGGCCGGTCGCCGCGAGCACCCGTACGCCAAGCTCGCGCCGTTGTCGAGCTTCACCCGCGGCGCGGTCGACCCGGTCTCGCTCGGTCTGCCCCCGGCGCCGACGGCCCGGGGCTCGCACGCCGCCGACCCGGGCGGCGCGGCGCCGCAGACGGCGAGCTGACCGATGACGACACCCCTGCGGAGGTTCCGGTCCCACCTGGTCGTGGGTGCCGTCGGTCTGGTCGTCGGCGCGGTCGTGGTCGGCGGGGTCTGGGTCGCGGCGAGCACGCCCGACGCGCCGCGTGCCGCCACCACGACCCGCCCGTCGGAGCGGAGCACCGCTCCGACGCCGGCACCCTCCCGGTCGGCACCGTCGACTGCCCCGACCACGGCGCCGGACGCCGAGCGGGCGGACCTGTCCTGCTCGGCCGACGCGACGACGACGGTCTCGACCACGAAGGCGCTCGAGGCGGCGCTGTCGAAGGCGACCGCCGGCCAGGTCATCGCGATGGCACCGGGCACGTACACCGGCAACTTCACCGGCAGCGCCGCGGGGACCGCCGCGCAGCCGATCACCCTGTGCGGCCCGACCGACGCCGTGCTCGACGGTGGCAGCACCGACAAGGGCTACGTCCTGCACCTCGACGGGGCGTCGTACTGGCGGCTCGCCGGCTTCACGGTGCAGAACGGGCAGAAGGGCGTCATGTTCGACGACGTCCAGCACACCACCGTCGACGGGATCACCGTGACCGACATCGGCGACGAGGGCATCCACCTGCGCGCCGGCAGCAGTGACAACACGGTGAGCGGCAGCTCGGTCACGAAGACCGGACTCCGGAAGCCGCAGTTCGGCGAGGGCATCTACGTCGGGTCCTCGAAGAGCAACTGGTGCAAGGTCTCGGACTGCCAGGAGGACCGGAGCGACCGCAACGTCGTCACCGGGAACACGATCTCCGACACCGCCGCCGAGAACGTCGACATCAAGGAGGGCACCACCGGCGGGACGCTGTCGGACAACTCCTTCGACGGCGTCGGCATGCAGGGCGAGAACCACGCCGACTCGTGGGTCGACGTCAAGGGCAACGGTTGGACGGTGACGGGCAACCGTGGCGTCGACTCGCCCCTCGACGGGTTCCAGACGCACGAGCTGCTGGCCGGCTGGGGGACCGACAACACCTTCACCGACAACACCGTCGACCTCGGCAACAGCTCCGGGGTGGCGTTCGCCTTCCGGCCCGTCGAGGGCAACACCGTCTCCTGCGACAACACCGTCGTGGGGTCGAACGAGCTGAGCACCACGCGCTGCACGGGCTGACCCGCCCACCCAGCGCCCTGCGCCCCGGCACGCACCGTGCCCCGTCGCGCCCTCCGTCGCGCCTCCGGGCGGTCCCCAGCGGCCGTCCGCCCCACCGAACCGTCCCCGCTCCCGCCCCCGAAAGCGAGTCCACCATGTCCGTCCCCGTGACCCCGTTCCCGACGCGGGACCTCCCGCCCGTCGCCCAGCAGCCGCGCCTCACCGTCATCGGCACCGGCTACCTCGGCGCCACCCACGCCGTCTCGATGGCCGTCCTCGGCTACGAGGTGCTCGGCGTCGACGTCGACCCGGCGAAGGTCGACGCACTCGTCGCCGGCCGGGTCCCGTTCCACGAGCCGGGTCTGCCCGAGAAGCTCGCCGAGGCGCTCGCGTCCGGGCGGCTCCGGTTCTCCTCCTCGATGCAGGAGGCCGCCGAGTTCGGCGACGTGCACTTCGTCTGCGTCGGCACCCCGCAGCAGCGCGGCTCGAACGCCGCGGACCTGACCTACGTCGACGGCGCGTTCCGCGAGCTCGCGAGCCACATCACCCGCCGGGCACTCGTCGTCGGCAAGTCGACCGTGCCCGTCGGCACCGCCGCCCGGCTCGCCGCCCTCGTCCGCGAGGTCGCCCCCGCCGGCGCCGACGTCGAGGTCGCGTGGAACCCCGAGTTCCTCCGCGAGGGCTACGCCGTCCAGGACACGCTGCACCCGGACCGCCTGGTGTTCGGCGTGGAGTCGCCGTGGGCCGAGGCGCAGCTCCGCGCCGCCTTCCGCCCGGTGCTCGACGAGGGCACGCCACTCGTCGTCGCGGACCTGCCGACGTCCGAGCTCGTCAAGGTCGCGGCGAACTCGTTCCTCGCCACGAAGATCTCGTTCATCAACGCGATGGCCGAGATCTGCGAGGCGACCGGCGCCGACGTCAGCCTGCTCGCGAGCGCGCTGTCGCACGACACCCGGATCGGCGGCCGGTTCCTCAAGCCGGGCCTCGGGTTCGGCGGCGGCTGCCTGCCGAAGGACATCCGGGCGTTCTCGGCCCGCGCGGACGAGCTCGGCGTCGGCCAGGCCGTGCGCTTCCTCGACGAGGTCGACGCGATCAACCTCCGTCGCCGGCAGCGCACCGTCGACCTCGTGGCGGAGCTCGTCGACGGTGACCTGGCCGGAAAGAAGGTCGCGGCGCTCGGCGCGGCGTTCAAGCCGAACTCGGACGACATCCGGGACGCCCCGGCGCTCGACGTCGCCCGGATGCTCCGCGACGCCGGGGCGATCGTCACGGTGTACGACCCCGAGGCGATGGCGAACGCCGCCCGGGTCCGCCCCGAGCTCCGGTACGCGCCGTCGCTGACCGCCGCCGTTGTCGACGCGGACGTCGTCGTGCTGCTCACGGAGTGGCAGCAGTTCCGCGACGCCGACCCCGAGGACCTCGGCGCCCTCGTGCACACCCGGCGGATCGTCGACGGCCGGCACGCGCTCGACGCCGACCGGTACCGTGCCGCGGGCTGGGAGTACCGGGCGCTCGGCCGACCGGTCGCGCCGCGCACGGTCGAGATCTCCGTCGACGAGCAGGACGAGCTCCAGCGCTCCGCCTGACGGTTGCCCGCCGGGGACGGCGCCGACCGGTCCGACACCGGATCCGTGCGGCGCCCGCCCGGCGGCGAGAGGACTCCCCGGTGGGGGTACCACCGGGGAGCGGGCACCCGTCCGCGCGACGGGGGCGTCCACGGGGACGACGGCATCGGGTTCGCCGTTCGTCCCCGTGCGGCCCGCCCGCGCGGGACCGTCGAACCACGTTCCCGACGTCGAACCAGCCCCCGCGCCCGGTTCGACGTCGCATCCGTGGTTCGACGCCCCGCGACGCCTCGCGACGCCCCCGCGCGTCGCGACCGGGCCAGCGCCCCGGACCCGTCAGCATGGACCGTGCCCACACCGCAGCAGATCCGCCGGGGGATCCTCCTCGGCGCGGCGACCATCGCCGTCGTCGGGGTCGTCGCAGCGACCGCCCCGTCCTGGTCGACCACCTCCGTCGCGGTCCCGCCGCGCTCCGCGTCCGCCCGCACCGTCGCCGAGACGTTCTGGCGAGCGGCCGAGCACCGCGACTGCGCCACCATGCGAGCACTGTCCGACCCGGACGACACGACCTGGTGCGTCTCCTGGTGGGACACGTTCACGGGCCAGGACCCGCACCTGCTCGGGCACGGCCGGTTCAGCGACCCCACCACCCAGCCCGACGACGGGACGGGGGAGACGTCCGTCCGGTTCACCGTCGACGTGCGGAACGTGTCCGGGATGCCCGACGGGTGGAACGAGTGGGGACTGTTCCTCCGCCACACCGCGGACGGATGGCGGGTCAGCGAGGAAGGCGTCGTCTGACCGACGGCGACGCCCCCGACTGAGCAACGCCCCTCGACACGCCGCCGCGCCCGTGCCCGTCAGCTCCCGAGCCCGGCGACCAGGTTGACGACGCTCGCGATCACCACGGTTCCGAAGAAGAACGACAGCAGCGCGTGCCGCAGCGTCGTCACGCGGACCGCGCTCGAGGTGATCGACGTGTCGGACACCTGGTACGTCATCCCCACCGTGACCGCGAAGTACGCGAAGTCCGAGTACCGCGGCGGCTCGTCCTGGTTGAACGAGATCCCGCCAGGCGTGCCGCTGTAGTACAGCTCGGCGTACCGGAGGGTGAAGAGCGTCTGCACGAGCAGCCACGACAGGAAGACGCTCACGACGCCGAGCGCGGCCGCGAGGTCCTGCGCCGTCCCGTGCAGCCCCCGCGCCGTGCTCAGCACGACGAGCAGTGCGACGACGCTCGCCGCCGAGGCACCGACGAGCAGCAGGTCCGACACCGTCCGCCGCGGGTCCTCGCGGTCGGCCAGCCGCGCGGTGCGCTCCGCGTCGGCCCGCAGGAGCGGGAAGGCGGTCACCACGTACGACGCGCACGCCGCCGCCCACCCGACCGAGGCGGCCCACCGCGGCCCGACCGTCAGCCCGGTCACCACCGCCACGACGACCCCGACGACCACCATGAGCACGAGCCGGTTCCGGTAGCGACGGGACCGCCCGACTCGCGGGACGGGGGTCGGCTGCGGTGCCGACGGAGCGGCGGGCGTGGTCATCCGCCCAGGTTCCCGGTCGCCGCCGTCAGTGCGCCGGGACCGGGCCGCCGCGCCGCTGAGGGAGCGCGCAGGTGCGCGGCTTCGGAGCGGTCACCGGACCGGACGGGAGGCACGTGGCGGCGCCGCCACGTGCCTCCCGTCCGTCACGGGGTGACGTTCTCGAGGTCCGCCAGCAGGCTCGGGTGGGTGGGCTGCCAACCGAGCGCACGCTGGGTCGCCGCCCCGGAGGCGGGCTGGTCCGTCGCGAAGATCGGAGCGAACGGGCCGAAGGTGTCGTCCGGGACGGCGGCGACCGGCAGGCCGAGGCGGCGGCCGATGACCTCGGCGAGGTCGCGGACGCGGTCGCCCTCGTCGGCGACGGCGTGCCAGGTGGAGCCGGCCGGCGCGTCCTCGAGCGCGAGGCGGAACAGCGCGGCGGCGTCGCGGGCGTGCACCGCCGGCCAGCGCTGGTCGCCGGTGCCGGGGTAGCCGGCGGTGCCCGATGCCCGCGCGGTCTCGGTGAGGATGCCCGCGAAGCCGCCCGCGCCGTCGGCGTGCACGGTGCGGGGGAGTCGCACCGCCGACACCCGGACCCCGCGGTCGGCCAGGTCCAGGGCGGCGAGGACCGTTCGGGCCCGCCCAGCGACCGGGCCGTCGAGGGGGAGCGGGTCGGTCTCGAGCGCGAGCCGGCCCGGGACCCACGGCGTCCCCGAGACGACCACGAGCGGCTTGCCGGTGTCGACGAGTGCCTCGCCGAGGGTGTGGACCGCGGCGGACTCCTCCGCGATGGCCTGCTCGAGGCCCTCCGCCGTGCCGAAGTCGTTCGCGAACGCCAGGCTGACGACCCCGTCGGCGGCGTCGGCAGCGGCCCGGAGGACGTCGAGGTCGGCGATGCTCCCGCGCACCGTCTCGGCGCCCTGGGCGGCCAGCGCCTCGACGGAGCGGTCGGAGCGGGCGAGGGCGGTGACGGTGTGGCCCGCCGAGCGGAGTTCGGCGATCACGGCGGTGCCGATCGTGCCGGTGCCGCCGGTGACGAAGACGTGCATGGTGTGCTCCTGTCTGGTCCGCCGAGTGACGGGACCGTGGTGCCATCACGCTAGGACCGTGACGGGACAGTTGTCCCGTCGGTGCGCGAATCGGATGGGACAAGAGTCCCGTCAGTGGTCGTCGGGCCGTAGGATCGGCGGATGGCGAGGTGGGAACCCGGAGCGCGGGAGCGGTTGGTGCTGGCCGCGGTCGACCTGTTCTCGGAGCAGGGGTACGACGACACGACCGTGACCGAGATCGCCGAGCGCGCCGGGGTGACGAAGAGCACCTTCTTCCGGCACTTCCCGGACAAGCGGGAGCTGCTCGTCGCCGGGCAGGAGACGCTCAGCCGACTGCTCGCCGAGGGGATCGCGGACGCGCCGGACGGGGCGACACCGCTCGAGGCCGTCGCGAACGGAGTGGAGCGGGCCTCGGCCGAGATGGGCCCGGTGAACCGGGAGCTCGGGCCCAGGCTCCGTGCGGCGGTGGCCGCGAGTGCGGAGCTGCGCGAGCGGGACGCCCTGAAGAGCGTCGGCCTGGCCGCGGCGATGACCGACGCGCTGCTCGCGCGCGGGGTCGACGCGGTACCGGCGCGGCTCGCGAGCGAGATGGGCGTGCTCGCCTTCACACAGGGGTTCGAGCGGTGGTCGGGGCGGGGCGTCGCGGACGACGAGCCGCTCGCGGTGCAGACCCTGGCGGTCCTGCGCGAGCTGCGGGAGGCGGCGGCGGCGCTGCGCTGAGCCGGTGCGGTGCGGTGCGGTGCGGTGCGGTGTTGTGCGGGGCGGTGTGGTGGTCTCCGCACAACCGGAAGCACGCCGCGCCCGGGACTTCCGTGGCGCGGCGCGCTTCTGGTTGTTCGGCAGCAGAGCGCGCCGCCGCGCGCCGCCGACCCCGCTAGGCGCTGCCCGCGCGCAGCAGCGCCGCGGCCTCGCGCACGGCGGTCGGCGCGCCCGCCAGGTGCCAGCCGTGCCCGTGCGCCCGCACGACCTCGGCCGCGCCGCCGGCACCCTCGACGAGCGCCCGGCCCGGCAGCCAGTCCCAGTCGGCGCAGTCCGTCTGCACCCAGAGCGCCGTCCGCCCGGCGGCGACGTCCGCCAGGTCGCACGACCCCGAGCCGCTGATCCGGATGGTCGCGGCGGCACCGAGCAGGGCGAACAGCGGCGCGGTCGCACGCTCCCGCAGGTGCGAGGCGTTGAGGAACGTCGCGACGGCTCCGGACCCGAGCGGCACGTCGGGGATCGCCGGCACGGGGACGCCGTCGGCACGCGGTCACCCCCGCGCTCGCGACCCACGTCTCGTCGGGCAGGAGTCGTCGCACGGCACCGAGCACGAGTCCGCCGTCGACCTCGAGGGACACCGCGCTGCACCAGGCCGGCAGCCCGGCGACGTAGTTGTACGTGCCGTCGATCGGGTCGACGGTCCAGCGGCGGCCGTTCGCCGGGTCGTCGTGGGCGCCCTCCTCGCCGGTGACGCCGTCCCCGGGGCGCTGCTCGGCGAGCATGCCGTGCACGAGGTCCTCGGCGGCGCGGTCGGCCGCGGTCACCAGGTCGGCGGCCGAGGTCTTCTGCTCGGCCCGCGTGCCCGAGACCCGCATCTCCGCGGCGAGCGCGGCGGCCCGCGACACGAGGGCGACGGCGAGATCGCGGTCCGCCTCCGGGGTCATCGACCCGCTCCCGTCCCGACCAGCCCGCGGAGTGCCGCCCACTGCAGCAGCAGGATCGTCTTGCCGTCGACGATGCGGCCGTCGTCGAGCATCGCGAGCGCCTCGTCGCCGGGGACCTCGAGCACCTCGATCTCCTCGCCCTCGTCCGCGATCCCGCCGCCGGCGTCGACCCGGTCCGCCGCGGAGTACGGCGCCGCGTAGCAGTGCACCCGCTCGGTCACCGAGCCCGGGCTCATGTACGCGTCGACGACGTGGGTCAACGGGCCGAGGCGGACGCCGAGCTCCTCGTGCGCCTCGCGCCGGACCGCCGTCTCCGGGTCGTCGGCGTCGAGCAGGCCGGCGGCGACCTCGACGAGCATGCCGTCCGGGTGCTCGTTGACGTACGCGGGCCAGCGGAACTGCCGGGTCAGCAGGACGGTGCCGCGCTCCGGATCGTACGGGAGCACCGCCGCACCGTTGCCGCGGTCGTAGGTCTCGCGCTGCTGCGTCGTCCACGAGCCGTCCCGCCCGCGGACGTCGAACGTCGTCCGGCGGAGCACGTGCCAGCCGTCCGAGGTCACCTCGACGTCCCGGACGACCACGTCCGGGTTGCGGTCGAGGTCTCGGCCGACCCGGTCGAGACCGGTCCTGCCCCTGCTGTCCGGTTCGGTGGCCCCACGCGTCGTCGTCACGCCACCGACGCTAGCGGACCGGCGCGAGCGGACGCGACGCGAGCGGACCCGACGCGAGCGGACCCGACGTGAGCGGACCGCACGGACTCGATCCCGCTGCGTGAGGGATCCGTCAGTGCCCGGCCCACCGCACGTCCCCGGGGCGAGGCTCCTGGACGTGGACAGCAACACCGACCGACCGGCGACCGGCAGCCGCCGCCACGCCCCGGGCCGCCGCGCGCGGAGCCTGCAGGGCGAGCACCTCTGGGGCCGCTACACCGTGCAGCCCGTCACCCGGGCCCTGTGGAGTGCCCGGACCCTCGAGGTCTACCCGCCCGGCACGAACGCGACCGAGCTCCTGTTCCTCCGCGCCTGGCACGCCTGGCGCCTCGGTGGCCCGCTCACCGCTGCCGTGCTGCTCCTGGTGCTGCACGACCGTCCGTTCGTCGCCGTCGGGCTCGCCGTGACGCTGAACGTCGTCGGGTTCCTCGTGCTCGCCCGTGCCACCCGTCGCACCCGCCCGGCCGTCCGGACCCTGACCGTCACGACCTTCCACGGCAACGGCCGCCCCGAGGAGCACGGTGACCGCCGGCTCTTCGACGGATCGCTCGACGCGCTCACCGTGCTCGAGCGGGCGCACCGGCAGGACCGCGTCGGACGGGTCGAGTTCGAGCTCGTCTGGGGTGACGTCTGGGACGCGATCCCCGCGACCCCGGGGCGCGGGGCGCGGTCGTGACCACCGTCCTGACGCGACCGACCCTCCCGACCGCACCGGAGCAGGAGGACGACGGCACCGTGGTCCTCGGCTACGACTGATCGACCGTCGGGCCCGTGACCCACCGGACGGGAGGCACGGTGCCGGCCCGCCCCGCGCCTCCCGTCCGACGGTGGTGCCGTCAGGCGGGGCCGCGTGTGGTCGCGTCGGCGACGGAGGCGACCCGTACGTCGGCGTCGGCGATGCCGAAGGAGACGAGCAGGGGGACCCAGAGCGCGCGGAGGCGGGCGACGAGGTCGTCCGGCGTCGTCGTCGCGGCCGACGTGACGAGCCCGAAGGTCGCCTCGAGGAGCAGGTCCTCGGCGCGGTCGGGCAGCGCCGGGGCGTCCGCGGGCCGGGCGGCGTCGAGCTGCTCGCGGATGAAGTCGGCCCAGACGAAGCCGCGGGGGACCTCGACGTCGGTGTGGAGGAGCTCGCGGAGCAGGCGGACGGCGCCGCCCGCCTCGGGGCGTTCGCGGGTCTCGAGCGCGGTGTCGAGCAGCACGCGGGTCAATCGTTCGACCCCGGCCGGCTCGTCGGCGGCGGCAGCGGCCGTCTCGACCCAGCGGACCTGCTGTTCCTCGATCACGGCGACGGCGAGCGCGTGCTTCGACGGGAACAGGTGGTACCCGATCGCGGACTTGGGGCGTCCCATGGCCTCGGCGATGCGGGCGAAGCTCGTGGCCTCGTAGCCGTAGCGGGCGAACTGGGCCCCCGCCGCGGCGACGATCGCTCCACGTGACGCGGCCATCGCTGCCTGTCGTCGGTTCACGGTCCTCCTGGTCGGTGCCGGGCCGTCGGGTCGACCCGGCACCACTCTAGGAGCACTGTTCGCGTCGGTGTCGGTCTCGGCGTCAGTCGGTGCAGAAGTTCGACCACGCGACGTGCAGGCCCTTGCGCTGCAGCGAGTCGAGGCCGGATTCGACCCGGTGTCGCTCGGCCTCGACGGCGTGGGCGCAGCGCGGCGCCGCGGCGATCGGCGCGACCGCCGCGAGCCGGTCGACCAGGTCGTCGTCGATCTGCGTGATCTGCGTGCGGACGGCGGTCAGGTCGGGCGCGGTCGTCGGGGCGGACCACGGCTCGTGGGTCCACCGTGTGAAGAGTCCGCGCTGCACGAGCTTGCTCGCCGCGATCTGGTCGCGGAGCACCCGGGTCACGAGGTCCGGGTCGACGCCCTCGGCTCGGGCCCGGGCGACGCCCGCGTCGACGACGGCCTGCTCGCGGGCCGGGTCCGCGATCGGCTTCCCGCTCAGCCACTTGCTCTCCGCGACGGGCTCGGCCAGGGCGAGTCGGCTGACGACGAGGTCACCGACGCCCGAGAGCCGTCCGGTGTCGGTGCCGGCGAAGGTGGTGGTGTCGGACGTGGTCGGCGCGGCGATCGCGGGTCGGGCTGCGACGAGGCCGGAGCCGACCACCGTCGCGATCAGGCTCAGCAGCACGGCGGTCGTCATCGCGGTCCGTCGTCCAGCGGTGCGGGTGTGGCGTTCCATGGGTGTTCCGTCTCCTCGTCGTCCAGGAAGCGGATCGTCACGTCCTCCGTTCGACGGCGGATCGCCCGGCGCAGGGGCTCCACCACGAGTTCGCTCCACGTCGGGTACACCTCGACGTGGTCGACGGCGGACGCGCACGAGCACGGTTCGACCACGGGCACGTCGAGTCCGGGGTAGACCGTGGTGACCTGGTGCAGCACCATGCCGCCGCTCCTTCCTGTCGCCAGACGATCGTCTGACGAAAGGAAGGTACCGCCGCGGTCGGCCCCGGCGCGATGAGGGTGCGCTCAGCCCGCGGTCCAGTGCGCCGGGCGGATCGTTGTGCGGCGTGCCGCCGCACAACGCGGAGCACTCCGCGCCACGGCGAACCATGGCGCGGAGTGCTTCCCGTTGTGCGGAGCGCAGTCGGCCGGGCCGTCCGCCGTGGCTCAGCCCGCGGCGGCGCCCAGCACCGCCTTCGGCACCCGGTGCAGCGTCACGGCACCCACCGCGGCGAACGGGTGCAGCGGGTCCGGGTCGCCGGAGCCCGTCGGCCCGCCGAGCTTCGAGTCGCCCACGGCGCTGAGCACCGCGTACGCGTCCTCGGCGCTCCACCCGTGCTCGTCGACCAGGAACGCGAACGTGTCCTCGTACCCGCGCCGGATGCTCTCCTGCACGGGGTCTCCGAGCCCGACGAACAGCCACTCCTCAGGCGTCTCGATGCGCGGCGCCCGGAGGGCGGCCCCGCCCTGCAGCAGGTCGACGGAGACGATCGCGGTGCCCTGGGCCTCGATCGCGACGAAGGACGACTCGCCCTCGGCCATGATCGCGTGCACGTCCCCGATCGACAGGAGCGCGCCGGTCACCCGCACGGGCAGGTACACGGTGGAGCCGGGGCGGGCCTCGGTCACGTCCATGTTCCCGCCCTCGGCGTACGCGGGCATGATCGTCGAGTTCGTGCCCTCGGCCGGTGCCACCCCGATGCAGCCGATCATCGGCCGGACCGGGAAGGCGTGCCGGTCCGTCACGTGCACGACGCCGTCCTCGATCGGGCAGCGGCGCGCGAAGACCCCCTCGGGCATGACGTGCTGGAGCGCCCCGGACCCGGGGAGCGAGACCGACCAGCCGTGCGTCGTCAGCTCGATGTCGTGGATGTGCACCGCGAGGGTGTCGCCCGGCATCGCGCCCTCGACGTACACCGGGCCGGTCACCGGGTTGATCGGTGCCTGCAGCTGGGCCAGGTCGTGGTGCCGGTCGAGTTCGGCGTACACGGCGTCGGTCGTCTCGAAGCCGATCGTCTCGCCGGTGCCCGGGGTGATGCGGAGCACGGGCTCGCGTGCCGGGTCGAACCCGGGGACGCCGAGGGTGTTCGGCAGGTGGTGGTCGGGGGTCATGCGTGGTCTCCTTCCGAGCCGACCTCGGTCGACCGTCCCGTCGCACGGTAGTAGAGGAACACGATCGCACCGACGACCAGCCACACGATGCCGCCGACCTTGGCCTCGACCGCGGCGTTGAGCAGCACGTACCCGATGATCAGGAAGCCGATGAGCGGCACGACCAGGTGCAGCAGCCAGTTGCGCGACTTCCCCTTCACGACGTGGTGCACGAACACCGACACGTGCAGGAGCATGAAGCCGAACAGGGCACCGAAGTTGACCAGGGACGAGATCGTGTCGATCTGCCCGACGAAGAACAGCACGAGGATCGCGGACAGCACCGAGACGACGATGATCGCGTTCTGTGGGACCTGTCGGCCGTTCAGCTTGTGCAGGAACGCGGGGAGCTGCCGGTCGCGGCTCATCGAGAAGAGCAGGCGGCTCGTGGCGGCCTGCGCGGCCATGGCGTTGGCGATGCCGACGGCCAGGACGTTCACCGCGAAGAACGCCGTCGCCCACCCGCTCGACGAGGCCTGTTCGACGATCGAGAAGAAGGCGTTGCCGACCTCGCTGTCCGGGAACGCGTCCCGGTCGGCGGCCAGCGCGGAGGCGAGCCAGGTCTGCAGGACGAACAGGAACGCGACGATCACGAGCGCCAGGATCATCGCGAGGCCGGCGCCCCCGCGGCGGCCGGTGGACTCCTCGGACAGGGTCGAGATGCCGTCGAAGCCGAGGAAGCTCAGCACCGCGATGGACAGGGCGCTCGCGATGAGCGGCGCGGAGACCTTCGCCGGGTCCCACACCTGGTCGGTCGAGAACGAGGCTCCGGGCACGGTGCCGCCGGTGAGGGCGACGATCGCGATGACGACGAAGATCGCGACGAACACGAGCTCGATGAGCAGGAAGATGCGGTTCGCGAGCTTGAGCGACGAGACGCCGAGCAGGTTGATGACGGTGTTGATCGCGACGAAGAGCAGCGCCCACAGCCAGCGGGGCGTGCCCGGGAAGATCCCGACCATGCTCTCCGCGGCGAACACGTAGAGCAGCGTCGGGACGAGCAGGTAGTCGAGCAGGATCGCCCAGCCGGCGAAGAACCCGGCGGCGGGGTGGATGCCGCGGCCGACGTACGAGAACACGCTGCCCGCGAGCGGGATGGACTTCGCCATCTGCGCGTACGCGAGCGCCGTGAAGATCATCGCCACGAGACCGACGAGGTAGACGAGCGGCACCATGCCGCTCGACGCGTTGTAGACGGTGCCGAAGATCGCCCAGGGGGCGATCGGCACCATGAACGACGAGCCCGTAGACGAGCAGGTCGGTGGTGGACACGGAGCGATTGAGCTCCTGCTTGTAGCCGTAGGCCTCGAGCTGCTGCTGTGCGGAGAGCTCGCTGTGCTGCTGCGACATGACGGTTCCGTTCGGGGAGACGGTGCGTGGGTGGGGGGAGCCGGACGGGAGGATCGTGGCGGGGTGGTGCCGCGCCTCCCGTCCGGTGTGGGGTCGCGACCTAGGAGGTGGGCCGGTCCGCGACGGTGGGGTGGTCGTCGTGCGTCGCCGCGAACGCGGCGACGAGGCGGCGGAACTCCTCCGGCTGCTCCAGGTGGGTGCAGTGGCTGGCGCCGGGGAAGACGTGCTGGCGGACGTCGGCGATGCGCTCGACGAAGGGCTGCCAGGTGGCGGGGGTGGCCTCGTCGTGCTCGCCGGCGACGACCAGGGTGGGGACGGCGACCCGGTCGAGCCGGTCGACGATCGTCCAGTCGCGCATGGTGCCGATGACGTGGAACTCGTTCGGGCCGTTCATCGTGTGGTAGACCGTCGGCTCCTGTTCCATCTGGGTCTCGGAGTCGACGAAGTCCTACGGCATGGGGACGACGCGGCAGACGTGGCGCTCGTAGAAGACCTGCGTCGCGGCGAGGTACTCGGGGTCGTCGACCGTGCCGGCCTGCTCGTGCCGGGGCAGGGCGTCCTGGACGTCCCCGGGTAGCTGCGCGCGGAGCTCGGCGGCGCCGTCGACCCAGAGCTGCATCGACGCGGGGGAGTTGCAGATCATCAGGCTGCGCAGGTGTTCGGGCTGCCGGACGGCGATCTCCGCGCCGAGCATGCCGCCCCACGACTGCCCGAGGACGTGGTGGTCGCCGAGGCCCAGGTGCTCGACGAGCGCGGCGTACTCGTCGACGAAGAGCTGCGGGACCCAGGTGTCGACGGGGGCGTCGGGACGGTGGGAGCTTCGGCCGCAGCCGAACTGGTCGTGGTGGACGACGGTCCGACCGGTCTCGTCTGCAAGGGCCGCGAGGTTCCGGAGGTAGTCGTGGGCCATGCCGGGGCCGCCGTGCAGCACGACGAGCGGCAGCGCACCGGGGGTCGGGGAGACGGGTTCGGTGACGCGATACCAGGTGTGGCCGTCGCGGAACGGCATCGTGCCTTCGGTGATGCGGGACATGCCGCTCAGCATGGCTCCCGAAAAGGTCTGCTGCAAGACCTTTTCCGGTCCTTTAACGTGGACGAAACAGGACAGGAGGGGCCGACGTGGCGGAACGCGCGCCGGAGAGCCGGGTCGACGAGGTCGAGGACCGGCTCGTCACCGCGGTCGCCGTCGGGGAGTACCTGCCCGGGTCCCGGCTGCCGCCGGAGCGCGAGCTGACCGGCCTGCTCGGGGTCGGGCGGGTCACCGTCCGGGCCGCCCTCGCGCGCCTGGTGGACCGTGGGCTCCTCGAGACCCGGCGCGGCCGCGGCGGCGGGACGTTCGTCCGGACGCAGTGGCCGGACTCGTCCTCCGAGGCGGTCGGGCGCACGATGACCGCGAGGTGGGCCGGCATCCGCGAGACCGCGGACGCGATCGCGCTCCTGCACGGTGCCCTCGCCACGGCGGCCGCCGAGCGGATCGCCGACGACGAGCGCGGGGCGCTCCGCGCTCGGCTCGAGGACTTCCGGGTCGCGGAGTCCGGGCTCGCGAAGCAGCAGGCGGACGCCGTGCTGCACCGGACGATCATCGACGCGGCACGGAACGACGTGCTCGCTGCGACCCTGGCCGGGCTCGAGTCGCAGGTGTCGATCGCGGCGCCCGCGCACCTCTGGGGGACCGCGGAGGGCATGGCCGAGATGGAGGCCCGGGCGCTCCGGGAGCACGAGGCGCTCGTCGACGCCGTGTGCGACGGGGCGACGGTGACGGCCGGGCAGATCGCGCGGCGGCACGTCGGGATCGACCTGGAGCTGCTCGAGCGGGCGATGCTGCGGGCGGGGCAGGTGCCCGCGCGGGGTCAGGGTGGGGTCGAGCCCTCGAGCCGCGCCTCCTCGGCGTCGTAGCCTGCGCGGACCTGGCGGAGTACCAGGTCGTCGATCTCGTCGGCGTCGCGGAGCCGCAGGAGGGTCGCCGCCTTGTGGCGGACGAGCGCGAGCTCGAGCGCAACGGCGGAGTCGTGGCGCTGCAGGGCCGGGTGGTCCTCGTCCTCCTGGGCGCGGGCCTCGATGACGTCCAGGTGTGCCTCGTAGTCCTTCCGGATCCGCGCCACCGTCGCACGGTCGGCACCGGCAGAGCGTGCGAGTCGGGGGAGTGCGTCGAGCGCCTCCTCGATGGCCGTGCGCTCGGCGTGCCGCCGCTCCTCGCCGACCGACTCGTCCTCCGGCAGGGCCGCCCGACGGAGCACCGCCGGCAGGACGAGCGCCTGGCCGACGATCGTCAGGACGACGACGCCCGCCGTGACGAACACGATGAGGTCCCGCTCCGGGAACGCGCCCCCGGACTCGAGCGTGCGGGGGACGGCGACCGCCATCGCGAGCGACACCGCGCCCCGGAACCCGGCGAAGCCGCTCACGAGCCGGTCGCGGCGGTCCTCGCGGGGCTCGCCGCCGAAGCGCCGGGTGACGAGCCAGACCGTTCCACCGATCGTGCCCTCGAACGCGAAGCGCACGAGGACCAGCACGACCGAGACCGCGACCACGAGCCCGACGCCGCTCCACAGTTCGCGGGCGTCGAGCTCCCGCGCGGCCACCATGGCCTCGATGCCGACGAGCACGAACAGGGCGCCGTTGAGCAGGTACGTCAGGAAGGACCAGAACGCGCGGACCTGCTGCCGGGTCTCGGCACGGTCGAGCTTCGGTGCGACCTGGCTCACCACGATGCCTGCCGCGACGACCGCGAGCACGCCCGAGGCGCCGATCGCCTCGGCGCCGAGGAACGCCGCGAACGGGACGAGCAGCGTCACGAGGTTCTCGAGCACCACGGTGTCCACCCGGCGCAGCACGAGCGAGCCGAGCCACGCCGCGAGGAGCCCGGCCGCGACCCCGCCGACGTAGGAGAGCACGAGCATCCACGAGACGCTCCAGAACGTCAGCTGCTGGGTGCCCACGGTCACGGCGACCGCGATGCCGTAGACCACCAGGGTCGTGCCGTCGTTGACCAGGCTCTCGGCGCGGAGCACCGTGACGTTGCGACGGGGCAGCATCTTCGTCAGGACGCCCACCGCCGTGGCGTCGGTCGGGGCGACCGCGGCGCCGAGCACCCACGCCGGCCCCCACGGCATGCCGAGGAGGTGCAGGAGCGTGGCGACGACCCCGGCCGTCACGACGACGAGCACGGTCCCCATCAGGACGATCCCGCGGAGGTTCTTCCGGATCTCCCGGAGCGAGGTCGTCAGGCTCTCCCAGTACAGCAGCGCCGGCAGGAACAGCAGGAGCACGGCGTCCGCGGGGAGCTCCACCAACCCGAAGGTCGGCACGAGCGCGAGCAGCGCACCGATCACGAGCAGGAGCACCGGCGGCGCGACGCGGATGCGGTCGGCGACGGCAGCCGTCACGGCGATGGCGAGGCCGAGGGCGACCACCAGTTCAGGACCGAGCACGTGTCTCCTCGAGGTTCGTCCGACCTGTCAGTCAACGCCCGAGGTGCTGCGGGTTTTCCCGATCCGCGCCCGCGGCCGACGTGTCGCGCCTCGTGCCCCGCGCGTCAGAGGTCGCAGACGGCCGTCGGCCGGTTCACGTCCCCGATCCAGACGGCGCCGACGTGCCCGCCGGTCCCGATCTGGAAACGCACCGTCCCGCCGTCGACGGCCACCGACCACATCGACCAGTCGCCGGTGGTGCCGGGGGAGTCGTTCACCAGGTCCGGGTACGCCGCGTGCAGCTCCTCTGCCGATGACCCCACCCCGATGCCGGCGGCCGTGGTCGGTCCGGCGACGGGTGCGGTCGGCGTCGAGGTGGCCGTGCTCGTGACCTCCACGGTGCTGACCGACCCGCTGTCGTCGGCGACCACCTGCACCTGCACGCCGTCGGGGGAGACCCAGGTGTTGTCCGCGACGCACCCGTCAGCGGGCGAGGGCAGGAGGCTGAAGGGGCCGCGGAGGTCGTCGGTCTCACCGGCCACCGTCCCGCCGAGCGCCACCGGTCCGATCTCCGAGCCGGAGATCGTCCACGTCGACGGATCGGTCTGACGGTAGGGCCGTCGCGTCGGCGTCGAGGTGGGCGGAGGCGACTGGACGACCGGTGCCGAGGACGGGACGCTCGTCACCGCCGGCTCCGGGGTCACCGTCGCGATCGGCGCGGGTCCGGCGACGAAGGCGCGCGGCACCATCCCGAGCGCGACGGCGCCGCTGGTGGCGCCGATGCCGAGCAGGGCGACGACGCCGATGACCAGTCCCGCCCGTCGACCGGCGCCGTGGCGACGACGCGGCGCCTGGTCGGGTGTGCGTTCGAGGACGTTCTGCTTCATCGCGACCAGCATCCGTTCGAGGTCGTCTCCGACCGGGGGTTCAGTGTTCACCGTGGTTCACCGCCTCCGTGCGCTGCTTCGTGGTCCGCCGTGCGGGTCGGGCGGTCGCCGCGACGGGTCGTCCGAGGACCCGGGCGGCGTCCTGGTAGGAGTGGCCTCCGCCGAGGGCGAGCTCGACGAGCCGACGGTCGAGCTCTGGGAGCGCGTCGACCTGTCCGCCGACGAAGCGCGGTCGGTGCCGGGCACGGGCGTCGGCGTCGGCGGGGGTGCTCGCGACGTGGAGGTCGCGGCACGTGACGAGGAGCCAGGGGAGCAGGGCGGAGGTCGCGAGGACGAGCGTCGGAGCCTCCCGCCACAGGGCCGCGAGCGTGTCCTGCACGAGTCGCTGTGCGTCGTCCGGTGTGTCGGCGAGTCCCCACGCGTAGCGCAGGACGGTCGGCGCGTGGCGGTCGAACGCGGTCGCCAGGGCCGCGCGGTCGCCGGCGGCGAGGGCGGCGAGCAGCTGCCTGTCTGCCATGCCGCTCTCCGGCCCGGTGTCCATCAGTGGTCCCATGGTTCCCCCTCTCATCCTGGAAGTGTCCCGCGACCCGGTATCCTGACCAGGTCGTTCCTCCCGGGCGTGTCGTACCGTTCCCCCTGCAACACGCAACGTGGGCGGTCGCTCGCAGCGGAGTACCGCTGCGAGGAACCGCCCACGTTGCGTTTCGCGATGGGGGGGGGAGGTCAGTCGTGGAACGTCTCGATGGACGCGCCGAGCGAGTTGAGGCGCTCCTGCAGCTGCTCGTACCCGCGGGCGATGATGCCCACGTTGCGGAGGACGCTCTCGCCCTTCGCCGCGAGCATCGCCAGCAGGATGACCACCGCGGGACGCAGGGCCGGCGGGCAGCTGACCTCGGCACCGGAGAAGTGCGTCGGGCCGGTGACGTCGAGCCGGTGCGGGTCGCGCAGGGTCACACTGGCGCCGAGCCGGGTCAGGTCGAGCAGGTGGATCGCCCGGCCCTCGTAGACCCAGTCGTGCACGAGCGTCGTGCCCTCGGCCATCGCCGCGATCACGACGAAGAACGGCAGGTTGTCGATGTTCAGGCCAGGGAACGGCATCGCGTGGATCTTGTCGATCGGCGCGTGCAGCTCCGAGGGGTGGACCGTGATGTCGACGAGGCGGGTCCGACCGTTCGCGGCCGAGTACTCCTCGCTGACGTCGAAGCGCAGACCCATCTCGGCCAGGGTCGCGAGCTCGATCTCCAGGAACTCGATCGGCGCGCGCGTCACGGTCAGGGTCGATGACGTGACGATGCCGGCGGTCAGCAGGCTCATCGCCTCGACCGGGTCCTCGCTGGGCCAGTAGTCCACGACCTCGTCGATCCGGCTCTTGCCCGTGATCTTGAGCGTCGTCGTGCCGATGCCCTCGACCTGCACCCCGAGGAGCTCGAGGAAGAAGCAGAGGTCCTGCACCATGTAGTTCGGGCTGGCGTTCCGGATGGTGGTCACACCGTCGCGGGCGGCAGCCGCGAGGATCGCGTTCTCGGTCACGGTGTCGCCGCGTTCGGTCAGGACGACGGAGTGCGCCGGGACGTCCTGGTTCGCGACGCCGACCTCGTACCAGCCGGAGGTCGCCTCGACGTCGACGCCGAAGGGGCGCAGCGCGATGAGGTGCGGCTCGACGGTCCGGGTCCCGAGGTCGCAGCCGCCGGCGTAGGGGAGTCGGAACGACCCGTACCGACCGCTCAGCGGGCCGAGGAACATCAGCACGCTGCGCGTGCGGCGCGCGGCGTCCGCGTCGATCGCGTCGAGGTGCAGGTCCGACGGAGCGACGATCTCCAGGACCTCGCCGTCGGGCGACCAGGTGACGGTCGCGCCGAGGCTGCGGAGCACGTCGATGATGCGGTCGACCTCGACGATGCGCGCGACCCGGTGCAGCCGCGTCACGCCACGGTTCAGCAGCGAGGCGCAGAGCAGCGCGACGGCCGCGTTCTTGCTCGAGTTGACGGCGATGGAGCCGCTGAGCTTCCGTCCGCCCTGCACCCGCAGGTGCGAGCGCTGCGGTGCGCCGCCGATCGAGACGATCTGCTGGTCGAGCGCTTCGCTGATGCGCGTGAGCATCTCGAGGGACAGGTTCTGGCCACCCTGCTCGATCCGGTTGATCGCGCTCTGGCTGGTCCCGACGCGCTCGGCGAGCTGCGACTGGGTCATGCTGCGTCCCTTGCGGGCGCCGCGGATGAGCGCGCCGACCTCGCGCAGGGGCGCGGTGGCCGCTGCGGGAGCAGCCGGGTCGGTGGGCGTGACGACGGTGGTGGTGTCGGACATGGGCGTCACGCTAACACGCTCATGAGATAAAACAGGGGACATCACGGGGCTGATTCGCAGGAACGGATCGGGAATAACTCGTCCATGAGAACTTGGGCGACGGGTGTGGTGCGGCTCCTAACGAGGTCGGGACCTCCGCCGATAGCCACCGGTGCAGGACCACGGACGGGCCTGCATCCCGCTCCACGGACGGCGGCGGGACGATCGAGAACCAGGACGGGCCATGATCGTCGTCACACGACTCAACGGCAGCGCATTCGCTGTCAACCCGGACCTCGTGGAGCGCATCCAGGAGACGCCGGACACGACCCTCATCATGGTCGACGGGGCGAAGTACATCGTCCGCGAGTCCATGACCGAGGTGATCGACCTCGTCGCCGCGTACCGCGCCCGGATCGTCGGGATGGCGTACGGCACCGACGCGCAGTCCGTCCAGAACGCGGGCGGTCCTCATTCCCTCGCACCCGTCGCGGCCCTGCCGAGCAGGCCGACCGACGCCCGCGCGGACGGGGGGCGCTGACGTGGACATCGCGACCATCGTCGGCATCCTCGTTGCCTTCGGCGCCCTGTTCGGCATGGCGCAGATGGAACACGTCGAGCTCGCCGGACTGTTCCTGCCCGCCCCGATGCTGCTCGTGTTCGGCGCGACGATCGGCTGCGGCATCGCGAGCACCACGCTGAAGGACGCGATCGCCGCGTTCAAGGCGGTGCCGAAGGCGTTCACGGGCAAGGTCACGCCGCCGCAGGCCGTCATCGACGACGTCGTCGGGCTCGCCGAGACCGCCCGCTCGAACGG
Source organism: Curtobacterium citreum (assembly GCF_006715175.1). Lineage (NCBI taxonomy): Bacteria > Bacillati > Actinomycetota > Actinomycetes > Micrococcales > Microbacteriaceae > Curtobacterium > Curtobacterium citreum. Next base: position 1,900,566 of record NZ_VFMQ01000001.1, read on the forward strand.
TCTGCTCGCGCTCGAGCAGGAGGCCGACAAGCACGACGACCCGTTCATGAAGAAGGCGCTGCAGAACATCGCCGACGGCACCGACGGGGACGAGCTCCGGATCCTGCTCGAGGACGAGATCGAGTCGAACGCCGCACCGCTGCGGAGCGCGAGTGCGTTCTTCATGGGCCTCGGCGGCTTCGCCCCGACGGTCGGCATCATCGGCACGGTAGTGTCGCTCACCCACGTCCTCGCGAACCTCGGCAAACCAGACGAGCTCGGTCCGCTCATCGCGAGCGCGTTCGTCGCGACGCTCTGGGGCCTGCTCACCGCGAACTTCCTGTGGCTCCCGTTCGGCGGCAAGCTCAAGAAGCTCGCGCAGCTCGAGTCGGACCGTCAGACCCTCCTGATGGAGGGGCTGCTCGCCGTGCAGGCCGGCAGCCAGCCCCGCCTGCTCGGCGAACGCCTGACCGCGATGGTCCCGCCGACCGCCCGCGGCGACGCGAAGGGCGGCAAGGGCGCGAAGGGCCGGGCGTCGGCGGACGTCGACGACCAACAGCTGGCGGCCTGACCGTGAGCGCGAACCCCCGGGGCCGCGGACGCGGTCGGAAGCGCGGCGGCCACGACGAGGCCGAGCACCCCGACGAGCGGTGGATGGCGTCCTACATGGACATGATCACCGTCCTGATGTGCATGTTCCTCGTCCTGTTCGCGATGTCGTCGGTCGACCAGCAGAAGTTCATCGCGCTGAAGACCTCGCTCGCGACCGGCTTCGGCGAGGTCAAGTCCGACAAGATCGACACGGCGTCCGGCACGGTCGTGTCGAAGTCGCAGGTCACGAAGGACGGCAAGGGCTACGCGACCGACAAGTCGAAGGCCGAGCACTCCACCGCGGCCTCCGGCGCGAAGGACACCAACGTCGACCCCGCGTCCACGGTGGTCCCGCCGGTCGCGTCGAAGGCCGACCTGGCCGCCGCGCAGCACGAGTTGGACGACCTGAAGGCGATCGAGTCGGCGATCCAGGGCAACCTGGACAAGGCCGGCGAGCAGGCGAACGTGCAGTTCACGGTCGACGCCCGCGGGCTCACGGTCCGGCTGATCGGCAGCGAGACCTACTTCGGCACGAACAGCGCCGACCTCTCCGACCAGGCGCGGCGGATCATGGACGCCATCGCGCCGGTCCTGCGGACGAGCAACCACGACGTGAGCGTCGAGGGGCACGCCGACCAGCGGAACTCGACCGCGCCGTACGCCACGAACTGGGAGCTCAGCGCCGCCCGGGCGACGGGCGTGCTCCGCGACCTGGTCGAGCGCGGCGGGATGCCCGGCGAGCACGTGCAGAGCGTCGGCTTCGGGTCGAGCCGCCCGCTCGCGAAGGGCGACTCGGACGCCGACCTCGCGCTGAACCGCCGCGTCGACATCGTCGTGCTCTCGAACGCGGACCAGGACGTCAGCAGCCTGATGCCCGCGCTCGCGACCGCGCAGGACGGAGCGCGCGCCGCCGGCTGACACACGACGAGCGAACACATGCCGGAGCGCCCGGGCACAGCAGCCCGGTGACCCGACAAGGCCCCCGCCCCACCGGCCCCAGTCCGGGGGCCAGCACTGACGCGCGCCCGCCGGCGGCCGACAGACGCACCCGTGACCGAGACCCTGCCAGCGCCCGAGGTGTACGACTTCGCGCGCCCGTCGACGCTCGCCCGCGAGCACGCCAGGGTCCTCGAGCTCGCCTTCGAGACCTTCGCCCGGCAGTGGGGCACGCAGCTGACCGCCAAGGTCCGGGCGGTCAGCCAGGTCACCTGCGAGCAGGTCGAGATGACGACGTACGACGAGTACGCCGCGTCGCTGCCCGCCCTGACCGGCATGGTGCTCCTGCCGATCGCCGGCATCGCACCCAAGGGCGTGCTGCAGGTACCGCTCGACGCCGCCCTGACCTGGGTGTCGCACGCCCTCGGCGCCTCGAAGCCGCTGCCGACCCCCGACCGCACCTTCACCCCGATCGAGCAGGCGCTCGTCCGGAAGATCGTCGAGGACGCCCTCGACGACCTGCGCTACTCGTTCGGCGGGCTGCTCACGCACGAGGTCGCGACCGGCGGCTTCCAGTTCAACAGCCAGTTCGCACAGGCCGCGCAGAAGGGCGACCTGATGATCGTCGCCTCGTTCGCGATCCGCGTCGGCGACCGCGTCGCACCGGGGACCCTCGCGCTGCCGGCCGAGGCGCTCCTGCCGCAGCTCGGCGAAGACACCTCGAGCGTCACCGCCGCCGACGCGAAGGCCCTGCTCGACGCGCAGCTCGCGGCGGTCCCGGTCGGTGTCAGCCTGCGCTTCGCGCCGGCGACCGTGCTCCCCGCGCGGGTCCTCGGCCTCGCGGTCGGCGACGTCCTGCCGCTGCCGCACCCGCAGCACCGCCCCCTCACCATCGCCGTCGACGGCGAGCCCGTCGGCACGGCCGCCGTCGGCGCGAACGGTTCGCGCCTCGCCGGCATCGTCGTCACGACCACCACGGAGCAGCACGCATGACCACGACCACCCTCCACACCGCAGCCGCCGAGTCGCTCGCGGCGCAGCTCCCGACGGCGGCCCCCCTGTCCGCGGTGGCACAGCCTGGAGGCGCGCCCGCGGTCGTGCTCGAAGCGGCGGCCGACGCGGTGGTCGCGTCCTTCGTCGGCGGCCTGTCGGCCGACCTGGCCCTGGTGCTCACCGACCTGGAGGCCGTCGTCGCCGCCGGCGGCACCGACCACGGGATCGTCGCGGTCACCGACGTCCTCCGCCCGTCCCTCGAGGCCGCCGCCGGGGTCCTCGGCGTCGGGGTCCTCGGCGAGGCCCGCCGCGAGTCGGCCGCGTCGCTGTTCGCCGACCCGGAGACGGTCGTGTTCGCACTGACCGCCGGCGGCGTCCCCGGTGGGTGGTTCGGCCTGCGCGTCCGCGAGAACGGCACCGTCTCCGCCCCGGCCGCCACGCCCGCCGTGCCGACCGGGAACCTCGGCCGGATCAACAACGTCGAGATGACGCTGACGGTCGAGATCGGCCGCACGCGCATGTCCGTCCGCGACGTCCTCGGCATGGAACCGGGCGCCGTCGTCGAGCTCGACCGCAGCGCCGGGGCCCCCGCGGACGTCCTGCTGAACGGTCGGCTCATCGCGCACGGCGAGGTCGTCGTCGTCGACCAGGACTACGCGGTCCGCATCACGAAGATCCTCGACGTCGCCGAGAGCGTCTGAGCCCGGCCGTGGACACACTGGTCATCGTCCTCCGCGTCGCCCTGTCGCTCGGCGTCGTGCTCGCCCTGATGTGGGTGCTGCACCGCCGCGTGTCGAAGGGGCAGCTCGGCCGACCGAAGGCCCGCGGCCGCCGAGCCGCGTCCGTCGAGGTCGTCGGGCGCACCGGCATCGGCGGCAAGGCGAGCGTCGTCGTGGTGGACGTCGAGGGGGAGCGCCTCGTCCTCGGCGTGTCCGAGCACGGGGTCGCGCTGCTCACGAGCGGGCAGGCGCCCGCTCCGGAGCCCGAGCTCGCGATCGTCACGTCCGCCGACCGGTTCCGCGCCGAGCTGGAGCAGCAGGACGACCCCGCCACGATCCTCCCGGTCGGAGCGGCCGAGACGGCCGAGGTGACGGCGTCGCTGCCCATGCGTCCGCGCAACCGGCGTCCGCAGCGCACCTTCGTGCCGACCAACCGTCAGCTGCACGGTTCGATCCTGTCCGCCGACACGTGGCGGCAGGCCGCGGCTGCGCTCCGCGACCGGCGGGCCGGGTGACCGCCGCACGCGTCGGCCGCCTCGTCACGCTCGTCCTGCTCGGCGCGGCGGTGCTCGCCGGCCTGCTGCTCCTGGACCCGACCGGCGCACACGCCGCCGGGGTCGTCCAGCCGAGCGCGCCCGCGACGCCGACCCCGCCCGCGACCGGGGACTTCAGCGTCAGCGTGAACGGTCCGGACGGCAGCCCGTCGTCGGCGGTCGTGACGCTCCTGGGCATCACGCTCCTCAGCGTCGCCCCGTCGCTGCTGCTCATGATGACGTCCTTCACGAAGATCTTCGTGGTCCTCGCGATGACCCGGAACGCGCTCGCGCTCCAGGGCATCCCGCCGAACCAGGTCCTCGCCGGACTCGCGCTCTTCCTGTCGCTCTTCGTGATGGCACCGGTGCTCGGGCACATCAACGACGACGCCCTGCAGCCGTACCTGGCGGGGCACGTCGACTTCGCGACGGCGGTCGAGGTCGGGACGAAGCCGCTCCGCACGTTCATGCTGCACCAGACGCGCGAGGAGGACGTCGCGCTCATCACCCGCGCGGCCGGTCAGGCCAACCCGAAGGACATGGACGCCGTCCCGATGACGACCGTGATCCCGGCGTTCGTGATCTCCGAGCTCCGCAGCGCGTTCATCATCGGGTTCGTCATCTTCATCCCGTTCCTGGTGATCGACCTCGTCGTGTCCGCAGCGCTGATGTCGATGGGCATGATGATGCTCCCACCGGTGATGATCTCGCTGCCGTTCAAGATCCTGCTGTTCGTGCTCGTCGACGGGTGGGGGCTCATCATCCAGTCGCTCATCGAGAGCTACCAGGTGGTGCACTGATGAACCAGCAGGCCGTCATCGACCTCACGCTCCAGGCGCTCCTGGTGTCGGCGAAGCTCGCCGCCCCGGTCCTCGTGACCTCGCTCGTCGTCGGGTTCGCGATCTCGCTGTTCCAGTCCGTGACCCAGATCCAGGAGGTCACGCTCTCGTTCGTGCCGAAGGCCGTCGCCGTCGCGATCGCCCTGGTCGTCTGCGGCAACTGGATGATCTCGGAGATGGTGGCGTTCACGCACGTCGCGTTCGACATGATCCCGAAGCTGCTCGGGACCGGCTGATGGACCTCGTCGTCGACGGCGCGCGGCTCGAGGCCACGATGCTCGCCGGGGTGCGGCTCGTGGCGTTCTTCGTCATCGCGCCGCCGTTCTCGTACCGGGCGTTCCCGGCGACGATCAAGGTCGTCCTCGGGCTCGCCCTGGCGATCGGCCTCGCGCCGCACGTCGGCGCCGGGTACGTGCAGGCGGACACCGGGGCGTTCCTCCTCGCCCTCCTCACCCAGCTCGCGGTGGGGCTCGGGCTCGGGTTCCTGGTGTTCCTCGTCTTCGCCGCCGTGCAGTCCGCCGGTGCGCTCATCGACCTGTTCGGAGGGTTCACCCTCGCGCAGGCGTTCGACCCGCAGTCCCAGGTGAACGGCGCGCAGTTCACCCGGCTGTTCCAGATGGCGTCCCTCGCGCTCCTGTTCGCCAGCGGGGGCTACCAGCCCATCGTCGGCGGACTCGTCCGGTCGTTCGACGCGGTGCCCCTCGTCGGCACCGACGGTGCACCCGGCACCTTCGCGGTCGGGTCACTCGCGGCGCTGCTCGTCACCGCGATGTCGCAGATGTTCCTCGCGGCGCTGCAGATCGCCGGCCCGCTCGTCGTCGTGCTCTTCCTGGCGGACGTCGGACTCGGGCTGCTCACCCGGGTCGCACCCGCGCTGAACGCCTTCCAGATGGGCTTCCCGATCAAGATCGGGCTGACCGTCGTGTTCGCCGGCGCGCTCTTCATGGCCCTGCCCGCGGTGGTGTCGTCCCTCACCGGGGACGCCGTCGCCGCGATCACCGGACGGGGGTGACGGCGTGTCCGACGGCGGCAGCGGGGAACGGTCCGAGCGGGCCACCCAGAAGCGCATGCAGGAGGTGCACCGGAAGGGGCAGCTCGGCCGGTCGCAGGACCTCGGCGCCTGGGTCGGGATCGCGACGGCGGCGCTCATGATGCCCGCCGCGATCGGCAGTGCCGCCTCGGCCGGGCAGGAGCAGCTGCACGTCGTGCAGCGGGTGATCGCCGACCCCACGACCGCCACGGCGCGGCAGGCGCTCGTCGACGCGTTCGCCTCGATCGGGGCGACGCTCGGCCCGATGCTCGGCGTCGTCGCGGTCGCCGTCGCGGCGGTGTCCGTCGCGCAGGGCGGGGTGCACTTCCGTCGGATGACCCCGCAGCCGGACCACTTCGACCCGGTCGCCGGGATCAAGCGGGTGTTCGGCGTGCAGGCGCTCTGGAACGGGGTGAAGGCGCTGCTCAAGACCGCGGTCGTCGGGCTCGTGCTCTGGTTCGCCGTGCAGTCGCTCGTGCCCGTGCTCATGACGAGCGGCTCGCTGCCGCTGTCCGCGGTGCTCGACGCCGCCGCGGCCGGCACCGGGACGCTCCTGCGCGCCGCCGTCGCCGCGGGGCTGCTCCTCGCCGCGGTCGACGTCTTCGTGGTTGTCCGGCGCAACCGGAAGCGCACCATGATGACCAAGCAGGAGGTCAAGGACGAGTCGAAGCACAGCGAGGGCGACCCCCTCGTGAAGTCGCAGCGACGCTCCCGCCAGCTGGCGATGAGCCGGAACCGGATGGTCGCCGCGATCGGGGACGCCGACGTCGTCATGACGAACCCGACCCACTACGCGGTCGCGCTCCGCTACGAACCGGGGAAGTCCGCTCCACGGGTGACCGCGAAGGGTGCCGGGCCGGTCGCCGACGTCATCCGCGCCAGGGCCGAGGAGGCCCGGGTACCGATCGTCCGCGACGTCCCGCTCACCCGGGCGCTGCACGCCGCGTGCGAGCTCGGGCAGGAGGTCCCGGTCGACCTCTACACGCCCGTCGCCCGCGTCCTGTCGTTCGTGATGGCCCTCAAGGCCCGCGGTGCCGCGGCGGGCACGCACGCCGCACCCCGTCCGACCACCCCGGCCGAGGTCGCCGCCGTCCTCGACCCCGCCACCCTCAGCGGCGACCTGCGTCCGCGCCGGCTCCGCCCGTCCCGTCCCGCCGCCGACGCGGCACCCAGCCCGTCGTCGTCCGCGACCTCCGATCCGCAAGGGGTTCCCGCATGAACCGCAAGGACCTGCCGAAGCTCGCCGTCCCCGTCTTCATCGTCGGGATCGTCCTGCTCCTGATCCTGCCGGTGCCGTCGTTCCTGCTCGACGTGCTCATCATCTGCAACATCCTGCTGGCGCTCGTGATCCTGCTCACGACGCTGTTCGTGAAGAAGCCGCTCGACTTCTCGGTGTTCCCCTCGCTGCTGCTCGTCGCGACGCTGTTCCGGCTCGGCCTGAACGTCGCGTCCACCCGGCTCGTGCTCGGCGAGGGGTTCGCCGGCGACGTCATCCAGGCGTTCGGCCACGTCGCGGTCTCCGGGTCGGTGATCATCGGCGCGGTCGTGTTCCTCATCCTCGTGGTGATCCAGTTCGTCGTCGTCACGAAGGGCGCCGAGCGCGTCGCCGAGGTCGGGGCGCGGTTCACCCTCGACGCCATGCCGGGCAAGCAGATGGCGATCGACGCCGACCTGAACGCCGGGCTCATCACGGACGCCGAGGCGAAGGAGCGCCGCGCGGCCGTCTCCGCCGAGGCCGACTTCTACGGCGCGATGGACGGCGCATCGAAGTTCGTCAAGGGCGACGCGATCGCGGGCATCCTGATCATCGTCATCAACCTCATCGGCGGCATCGCGATCGGCATGCTGCAGAACGGCCTCTCGATCACCGACGCCCTGTCGAAGTACGGCATCCTGACGATCGGCGACGGGCTCGTGACGCAGATCCCGGCGCTCCTGATGGCGGTCTCGACGGGCATGATCGTGACCCGGTCCGGCGCGGAGACCGAGATCGGCGCCTCGGCGACGAAGCAGCTGACCCAGTCCCGCAACGCGCTGATGATCGCCGGGGTGGCCGCGATCGCGATGGGCTTCATCCCCGGCATGCCGATCGTCCCGTTCCTGCTCATCGGCGCCGGCCTGCTGTTCGCCGGATGGCGACTCGCCCGGCAGGCGAAGCGCGAGGAGCAAGCGGCCGAGCAGCAGCAGGCGCTCGAGGCCGCGGCGCCCACGTCGGACAGCCCCGAGGACCTGCTCGAGCAGATGCGCGTGCACGCCCTCGAGATCCTGCTCGCCCCCGACCTGGTCGACATGGTGTCCGGCGCCTCGGACGACCTGCTCGGTCGGGTCCGCGCGCTCCGCCGGAAGATCGCCGTCGACATGGGGATCGTCGTGCCGCCGGTGCGGACGCGCGACAGCATCGACCTGCCGCCGGCGACCTACGCCATCCGGATCGCCGGCGTCGAGGCCGGTCGGGGGACCGCGCCCGCGCGGAGCGTCCTCGCACTCGGCGACCAGCTCGACGGGCTGCCCGGCGCGGTGACGGTCGAGCCGGTGTTCGGGCTCGCCGGCAAGTGGGTCCCCGCCGAGCTCCGGCACGCGGCGGAGATGACGGGTGCGACCGTGATCGACCGGGTCTCCGTGCTCGTCACCCACCTGCAGGCCGTGATCGGGGACAACGCCGCACGGCTGCTCACGCGCGAGGACGTCAAGGTCCTCACCGAGGGCGTCAAGCAGGTGAACCCGGCCGCGGTCGAGGAGCTCGTCCCCGGCATGCTCTCGCTCGCCGAGGTGCAGCGCGTGCTCCAGGGCCTGCTGTCCGAGCGTGTCCCGATCAACGACCTCGGCCGGATCTGCGAGGCGCTCACCCTCCGGGCCAAGGTCTCGACGGACCCCGAGGGACTCGTCGAGGCCGCCCGCACCGCCCTCGGTCCGGCCCTGCCCGCGCGCTACGCCGAGGACGGCACGCTCCGGGTGATCATGATCGACCCGCTCCTGGAGCAGTCGATGCTCGAGGGGCTCCGGCCGTCCGAGCAGGGTACCCAGATCGTGCTCGACGCGCACCGCATCGAGCAGGTCCTCGGGTCCCTCCGCGACGCCGTGCGCTCGGTCGAGGAACAGGGGCTCTCCGCCGTCCTGGTGTGCGCCCCGCAGCTCCGCCCGGCCGTGCACCGCATGGTCTCCGCGCAGGCGAACGGCCTGCCGGTGCTGTCGTACCAGGAGGCCACCGCCGCGGGCTCCACCATCGAGACCGTGGGGGTGGTCCGTGCCGCCGACCCGATCGCTGCGTAGGGGCCCGACGCTCGAGGCGGTCCGCGAGGCCGTCCGCGCCGAGTTCGGCACCAGCGCCCGCATCGTCTCCGCCGAGCGCGTCACGTCCGCCGGCATCGGCGGGCTGTTCCGCCGCGCCCACGTCGAGGCGGTCGTCGAGGTCGCCGACCCGACCACCCCGCCCGTCGCGCGGGTCGCGATCGCGGACGGTCCGGTCGTGCGGGTCGGCATCGCCGCGCTCCTCGCCGACGCCGAGGCGGCCGAGGACCGCATCGCCCGCTCCGACGGCACCGCGACGGCGCGTGCCGACGCGTTCGCGTCGGTGCTCGACGGGTTCGTCGCGGACGGGATCGCACCGCGCGGAGCTGCAGCCACGTCCGTGCCCGCATCCGTGCCCGCATCCGTGCCAGCGGATGCATCCGTGCCCGTGCCGGTGCCGGTGCGCGGGCCCGCCGGGGCCGGCCCCGAGCCGGACGCGGGCTTGGTCGACGGGGGCGGGTCGCGCCTCCAGGACGGTGCCGGCGACCAGCCTGGAGGCGCGGTGCCACCGGTCCTGTCGGCCCCCGTCGTGCCGGCGGTGCGGTCCGCCGACGGCGACCTGGTCCTGCTGGTCGGCCGACCGACCGACGTCGACGCAGCGGCCGGCGTCTTCGCGATGCGGCACGCGCTCCAGCCGACCGACGCCGCGGACCGGCGGGCCGGGATCCTCGCCCGCGCGGCCGGCGTGCAGGCCGGGCACGCGCTGCTCGGCGTCGCCGCGTGGGACGACGTCGCGACGACCGAGGGCCTCGCGCCGGATCAGGTGTGGGTCGTCGTCGACGTCGGCCGGAAGCACGAGGACACCGTGGCGATGGTGTCGGCCGTGGCGTCGCGCACGTCCGTCGCGGGCATCGTGGCGATCGGTGCGGGGGAGACCGCCACGCCGGAGTCGGTGCACCGGTTGGGGGTCCCGGTCCTGTCGCTAGGCTGACGGGGTGCTGGTACTCACGCGGAAGGTCGGCGAGCGGATCCTCGTCGGTGACGACGTCGTCATCACGGTGCTCGACAGCCGCGGGGACGGCGTGCGGATCGGTATCGACGCACCGCGCGGGGTGAAGATCCAGCGCGAGGAGGTCGTGCGCGCCGTCACCGAGGCGAACGCCGAGGCGGCTGCCGCCGCCGCGTCCGCCGGTGCCGCGGGGCCGGACGACGCCGAGGCGCGGCTGCGGGCGGCGCTGGGGCGCACCGCGCCGGACCCCGACTGAGGCGTTCTGCGCCGGACCTCGCGCCGGGGCGCTCCGCGCTGGACCCCGACCGGGGCGTTCTGCGCCGGACCCCGACCGAGGCCCGGCGCTCCTGCGGCTCCGACTGGGATCCCGCCGCCTGCCCTGCCTGCGGATCGCTACGGCCGGGGCTTCTTCTCCTGCTCGGGCAGGCGTCCGGCGGCGGCCTCGGCCGCGAACCACGCCGCTGCCTCCTCCTGCCGGGCACGCTCCTCGCCGAGGGCGATCGGCGCCCGGACGTGCTCCGGCTCGTAGCCGAACGACTCGATCAGCTGCGGGACGATCGGCCGGATGCGGGCGACGAGCCGGTCGACGTACGCCGACACCGCGCGACCGCGCTGGGCCGACAGCCGACCGTGCAGCAGGTACCAGTCCAGGTGCTGCTCGAGCAGCCCGAGGGCGAACAGGTCGCGCAGCCAGACCAGCGTGCGTCGGGTGTCGCCGGGGGCGACCTCCTCGATCGCGTCCGTGAACGCCTCCCACTGCATGAGCTCCGCGTGCGCCTTCGCCGCCTCGATCAGCTCGTGCTGCGAGCGGTTCAGGAGCTTCGCCGCCTTCGCTCGGTCCTTGCCGGCCGAGGCGAGCCGCAGTCCGATCTCGGTCACCATCGTGTCGACGCGGCCCTGGAGCAGCTCGCGCTGCGTCCGGGGGTCCTGCAGGTCGGTGACGGAGGCCGCGAGCGACCCGCGGTCGGCGACGGTCTGCCCGAGCCGGCGCAGGCCGGACGCGTCGGCGAGCTTCGCGGCCGCCTGGGCGGCGACGAAGCGGGCCGTCGACGCCGGGTCGCGCGGGGCGCGGGCGCGGAAGTCGGTGAGGAGCCGCTTGCCGACGAGCTGCAGCAGGATCGTGTTGTCGCCCTCGAACGTCACGTAGACGTCGAGGTCGGCGCGGAGACCGGTGAGGCGGTTCTCGGCGAGGAACCCGGCGCCACCGCAGGCCTCGCGGCACTCCTGCAGGGTCTCGAGCGCCGACCAGGTCGACATCGACTTGAACGCCGCGGCCTGGGTCTCCAGGTCCTCGCGGCGCTGCGGGGTGTCCTCGCGCCCGCTGAACACGTCGTCGAACGTGCGCAGGAGCTTCTCGTGCGCGAACGACTGCGCGAACACCGTCGCGAGCCGGGGGATCAGGCGACGCTGGTGTCGGCCGTAGTCGAGCAGCACGCCCTCGTCACCGCCGCCGGTCGGGAACTGCCGACGCTCCATCGCGTAGGTCAGGGCGATCTGCAGCCCGATCTTCTGCGCGACCACGGCCGCACCGTCGAGCGAGACCCGACCCTGCACGAGGGTGCCGAGCATCGTGAAGAAGCGGCGTCCGGGCGAGGCGATGGGGGAGCTGTACGTGCCGTCCTCGGCGACGTCGCCGTACCGGTTGAGCAGGTTCGTGCGGGGGACCCGGACGTGGTCGAACCAGAGCCGGCCGTTGTCGATGCCGTTCAGGCCGCCCTTGACGCCGTCGTCCTCGCCGCCGACGCCGGGCAGGAAGGCGCCCTCGACGTCGCGGAGCGGCACGTAGAAGGCGTGCACGCCGTGGTCGACGCCCGCGGTGACGAGCTTCGCGAACACGACGGCTGCTCTGCCGTGCAGGGCTGCGTTGCCGATGTAGTCCTTCCACGCACCGCGGAACGGCGTGTGGATCTCGAACTCCTGCGTCGCCGGGTCGTAGGTCGCCGTCGTCGCGATGCTCTGGACGTCCGAGCCGTGCCCGGTCTCCGTCATGGCGAAGCAGCCGGGCACGTCGAAGCGGATGATCCCCGGCAGGAACTCGCGGTGGTTCCGCTCGGTGCCCAGGTGGTGCACGGCCGAGCCGAACAGTCCCCACTGCACGCCGGCCTTGATCTGGAGCGACGGGTCGGCGGTGGTCAGCTCCTCGAACGCGGCGAGGTTGCCGCCGTGGTTCTCCTGCCCGCCGAACTCGAGCGGGTACGGACGCTGGATCGCGCCGGCGTCGACCAGGATGCGGAGCTGCTCGAGCGCACGGGCACGGTGCTCGGGGACCGGCTGGCCCTCGATCTTGTGCACCGCGGGGTCCTTCGTCAGTCGACGGGAGATCCGGCGGTCCTCGGCCCACCGTCCGAGCAGGAGCTCGCCGAGGAGCGTCGTGTCGATGCGGACGTCGGTGTCCGTCGAGCCGACCGGGGTGCCGGCCGCCGGGTCGCCGGCGGCGCTGGCGTTCGGGGCCTCGGTCGCCGGGGCTGCGGTCGTCGAGCTGGGGCGTGCGGGTGCGGTGTCGACCATGCGTGGAGCCTTCCTGAACTGCTCTGTCCGTGTTGCAGAACCCACGCTAGGCACCGCGACCGACAGTCGCGTGAACGCCGTGTCCGCCGAACAAGACCGTCGCGCTGCCCGGCTCGCGCGTGGTGGGAACCCTCCAAAACGCGCCGGAGGGATTTTGTTCGCACCCCTGCTCGATTCGGCCGTCGTCGCGAGCGCGGGGCACAGTGGACGGATGTCCAGCACCACCGCACCCGACTCCCGGGAGCACAAGCGCACCTTCTTCGGGCAGCCGTTCGAGCTGTCCACACCGTTCGCGGTCGAGCTCTGGGAACGGTTCTCGTTCTACGGCATGCAGGGGATCGTCCTCCTGTACATGTACTACACGGCGTCGCAGGGCGGCCTCGGCATCAGCGAGGGCATCGCCACCGGCATCATGGGCGCCTACGGCGGCGCGGTGTACCTCTTCACCATCGCGGGGGCGTGGGTCGCCGACCGGCTCGCGGGCGCGGACCGGACGCTGTTCGGCAGTGCGATCGTCGTGATGGCCGGGCACGTGGCACTGGCGCTCGTCCCGGGGGTCGCCGGGGTCGGGATCGGCCTGGTGCTCATCGCGCTCGGGTCCGGTGGCCTCAAGGCGACCGCGACCACCATCGTCGGCGGGCTGTACAGCCGCGACGACCCCCGGCGCGACGCCGGCTTCTCGCTGTACTACCTCGGCGTGAACCTCGGCGCCTTCGCCGGCCCGCTGCTCACCGGGCTGCTACAGAGCACCCTCGGCTTCCACTTCGGCTTCGGACTCGCGGCGATCGGCATGGCGGCGGGGCTCGTGCAGTACGCGATCCGCCGTCCGAAGCTCCCGGACGCCGTCCGGCACGTCACGAACCCGGTCGACCGTCGTCGGCTGCCCCTGCTCGGCGGGATCGTCGCCGTCGTGCTCGTGCTCGTCGTGGTGTCCGTCCTGACGGGGCTCCTGACCGTGCGGAACCTGCCGACCGTCGTGGTCGCCGTCGTGGTCGTCGCGACGATCGCCTACTTCGTCGTGATCCTGTCGAGCGGACTCACCGCCGACGAGCGGTCCCGCGTCGTCGCCTTCATCCCGCTGTTCATCGCGAGCGCGGTGTTCTGGTCGCTGTACCAGCAGCAGTTCACCGTCGTCACGGTGTACTCCGACCAGCGCCTCGACCGGTCGTTCTTCGACTGGACGATGCCGGTCTCGTGGATCCAGTCGATCAACCCGGTGTTCATCATCGTGCTGTCCGGCGTCTTCGCGGCGATGTGGACGAAGCTCGGTGCCCGGCAGCCCTCGACCCCGACGAAGTTCGCGCTCGGCACGGGCATCATGGGCATCGCGTTCCTGCTGTTCCTGCCCTTCGTCGGCACCGGGGAGAACGGCACGCCGCTTGTGGCCCTCGTCGCGATCCTGCTCGTCTTCACGCTCGCCGAGCTGCTGCTCTCGCCGGTCGGCCAGTCCGTCGCGACGAAGCTCGCGCCGCCGAAGTTCCAGACGCAGATGGTCGCGCTGTTCTTCCTGTCGGTGTCGCTCGGCACCGCGGTGACCGGTGTCCTGTCGGCCTACTACGACCCGACGGACGAGGCCCCGTACTTCACGGTGCTCGGCCTCGTCGCGGTCGTCGTGGGTGTCGTGCTGCTCCTGCTCGCGAAGCCGGTGCTGAAGGCCATGCGGGGCATCCGGTAACCTGGAGCGGACCAGCCCGGCCCCGTCACCACAGGAGTCCACCATGCTCGAACTCATCGCAGGCGTCATCATCGGCATCGGCGTCCTCGGGGGCGTCGGCTTCTGCATGGCCGTCGCCGCGATGATGAAGAGCGGCTCCGAGGAGTACTAGGCCTCGCCGCCCCGGGGCCCGTCGCGGCCCGGGGTCACTCCGCCGGTTCGACCGGCACCAGTTGACGACCCAGGACGGTCGCGCGCTCGAACGGGCCGCGGCCGTCCTCGGTGTGTACGGGCTCGTCGAAGGCGACCACCCACGCGCGCTGGACGCCGCCGAGCTGGTTCCCGCCCGGCGCCACGACGACCCCGACGGGCTCGCCGACCCAGCGGTCCCCGCCGCGCTCCGACGGGACGACCCGGACGAGGGCGCCGATCCCGATGCCGCTCCCGCTGCCGTTGCGGCTCCCGTTGCCGGAGGCGTCGTCGGGCCGGGGGCGGGGAGGTCGTCGTCCGAACACCCGCTCACCGTACCGCGCGTCCCCGGACGCCCCGGACGCTCCGGACGCCCCGGACGCGCCCGGACGCGCCCGGAACCCGAGCGCGGCTCCGCGAGCGTGCACGACGTGCCGCGTGCGCATCGTCCGGCGGGCGCGAAGTGTCGGCGGGGGACGGCGAGCGTGCCACATGTGGCACGCGCGTCCGCCCCCTCGCCCCGCCGCGCCGCGCCTACGCCCGGGCGATCTCCGTGATGGACGAGTGGCCCGTGTCGGGGTGCTTCCGCATCGACAGCAGCCGCTCCATCGAGGGCTCGAGCGCCGTGACCTTGTCGAGCGGCGCACTCACCACGAGCTGGAACCCGAGCCGGAGCCACGCCGTCACGGCACGCCCCGCGAACTCCGAGTCCGCCTTGATGAACGCTTCGTCGAGGAACACCGGCGCGAACCGGGGCCGTGGACGGGTCTCGTCGCCGAGCTGGTAGCGCAGGGCCGCCCCGACGATGAACGCGACGAGCTCCTGCGTCTCGCCGCCGGACTTGTCGCCGAGCGAGGAGTACACGCCCAGGTCGTTGCCGTCCACGTCGTACCGGACGGCCGTGATCTCCATGTGCCGGCGGACGTCGAGCACCGCGTCGCGCTGCGTCGTGCGCCCACGGGACCCGCCCGGCTCCGGCCGGATGACGGCCATGAACCGGCGGAGCCGTCGGAAGCGGGTCTCGAGCACGTCGTCGGTCAGCTCCGTGTCCACCGAGGCCGACAGGGCGCGGAGCTCCCGGCGGAACGCCGTGACGTCCTCGCGCGTGACCCGGCGGATCTGGATCTTCAGACGGTCCCGGTTCGCACCGAAGGGCAGCTCGCGGAGGATCTCGTTGACGGGTTCGAGCCGCTCCTCGATCTCGACGACCGCCCGGTCGAAGGCTCCGGCGAGCGGCACGAGGTCCTCGCCGCTCCACTGCGACAGCCGACGACGCCACTCGGTGCGTCGGGCGTGCAGCCCGGTGGCGACGATCTCCTCGAGGATCGCGTGGTAGTCCGGCCACGACGCGACGCCGGTGCCGAGGTTCGGGTCCGGCCACGCGTCCTGGTACCGCTGGAACGTCACGGTCAGGGCGTTCGAGGCCGCCGCAGCCCCGTCGAGCGCCTGGGTGAGCCGCTCCTCGAGTCGCCGGCGCAGGCGGCGGGTGGCGTCGTCGAAGCCGTCGATGCCCTCGGGGGCGCCGACCTCCTCGAAGGTCTCGGCCAGCAGCTGCGCCTGCGCGTCGTCTGGCACGCTCCCCGGTGCCGAGTCGAAGCGCTCGAGGATGTCCGCGGCGGCGTCCTGCCCGTCGACGAGCACCGCGTGGCGCTCCTCGAGCCGGGTCACCTGCTGCCGGGCGCTCGCGCGTCGGTCCGCTGCCTCGTCCAGGGACCGGCGGAGACGGGCCACGGACTCGCGGAGCGTGCGGAGGCCGTCGTCCGCGGCGAGCAGGGCCTGGCGTTCGGCGTCGAGCCGCGCGAGCGACTCGTCCGCACCGGCGACGTCGATGCCGTCCCACGTCGCGTCCACCAAGTGCTCGTGGGCGGCGCGGACGACGTCGAGCGCGGCGAGGTCCTGGGCGACGTCCGTGCGGCGGGCCTCGAGGGTCGCGAGGTCCTGCGCGATCGCCGCGAGCTCCTGCTCGACCGCGGCCACGCGGGCCTCGTTCGTGAACCCGATGACGTTCGACTGCCGCCGGTCGCCATGCGCGCCGCGCTTGCCGTCACGGAGCTGTCCGGACGGGGTGACCCGGCGGCCGCCGCCACCGAGCTCGGCGGCGGTGTCGACGCAGCGGGCGTCGATCCGGTCCGACTCGATGCGCTCCCGCACCCACGTGCTGAAGGGGGAGTCCTTGATGGTGAGCTTGCCGGAGACCATCGCGGGGTCGCCGTCGAGGTCGAGGTGCGGCCCGGTCGGGACGCCCTCGAACTGCACCCGGACGGGCAGCCGCAGGGCGTCGATCGCCTGGCTGAAGTCGGCGAGCCGGTCCTGGTCGACCAGGAGCGTGCGGGCGACCGGCGCCAGGACGGACTCGATCGCCGTGCGCCACTGCTCCTCGCCGGGGAGCACGTCGAGGAGCTCCGCGACGTACGGCAGCGACTCGGGGTCGATCCCGGCCGCGCGCGCCATCGCCAGGCGTGCCTCGTGCATCGGCAGCGGCATCGCACCCTGCCGGTGCTCGAGCGACTGCCGCTCCTGCCGCAGGGTCCGCTCGCGGTCGAGCAGCGGGTACTCCTCGCGGGTCAGCGCGTCGCGGCGCTGGTCGAGGGCGACGCGCTGCCGGGCGACCGAGCCGAGGAACTCCCGCGAGGTCCGCTGCGCCGCGCCGAACGCGGCCTCGGTGTCGAGCGTCAGCCCGAGCGGCGCGGTGCGCTCCTCGAACGTGGCCCGGGTCCGGGCGATGGTGTCCCGCTCGCGCGTGCCGCGGTCGATGCGGTCCTCGAGCTGCGCGAGCGCGTTGCCGCCCTGGTCGCGCAGGCGCCCCTCGGCCTCGCGGAGCTCGATCTCGACGGCGGCGTGCCGGGCCTCGGTCGCGGCGACGTCGGCGCGGGCCGCCGTGCGCTCGCGGGTGTTCCGGTCGACCTCGGCGTCGAGCAGGGCGCGCTTGCGCGAAGCCGTCCAGTGCGCGAAGGGGGAGACCTCGGCGCCGGGGGCGATGCCGTCCAGTGCCGCCGCGGCCGCGCGGGACCGTTCGATCTCGGCGTGCAGGTCGACGATCGGCTCGAGGATGCGGACCTTGCGCTCCTCGGTGTCCATCGCCTCGTACGCCTCGTCGAGGGCGGAGAAGTGCGCGAGCGCCCGGTCGGCGGCGTCGTACGTCCCAGGCGTCTCGAGCACCAGGGACTTGTACAGCGCGTCGACGGTCGGCAGGTGCTGGCCGGCCTGGATGCGGGCGAGCAGGCGCATCGCCCGGTTGCCGCCGCCCGAGTCGCCGATCCCGAGCCGGGTCTGCAGCGTGTACGCGAGCTCCTGGTAGGTGTCCCGCACGACGAGCCCCGGCACCCGGCTGGTCAGCTCGAGGTGGTGGAACCGGGACGGCACGAACTCCTCGAGCCGGCGCAGGTCGAACGTGTCGTCGACCGTCGCCATGGTCATCTGGATGTCGCCGACGCCCCGCGCCCGCTTCGGCACGACGTAGGTCCGCAGCACGGTGAAGCGCCGTTCGTCGTCGTTCCGGAACGTCACCGCGACCGCGCCCCACGTGGTCTGGTCGTCCCCGCGCAGGTTGACGTCGCGCAGGGCGCCGGTCTCCGGGTCCCGTCGCGTGTCGACCTTGCCGCGCAGGTAGGTGAGCAGGTTGCGCTGGTCGGCGCTCCGGGCGCGCCCGGTGGTCGCGTCGTTCGACGCGCCGTTGAACGGCACGTCCGACGGCATCATGACCGCCAGGTACGCGTCCATCAGGGTCGACTTGCCGGTGCCGGAGGCGCCGGAGATCAGCGTCGCGGTGCCGGACAGCTCGACGTGCCGGTGGCCGTGGAAGCCGCCCCAGTTGACGACCTGCATCGACTCAGCACGCCACTGCGCGACGGTGTCGAAGAGCGCGTCCATGCCCCAGGCGGGCACGCCGGCGGGGTCGGTCGCGGTGTCGGTCATGCGCTCGGCTCGCCTTCGTCGTCGGTGTCGGTGGGCTCGGCCGGGAGGCTCGTCCCGGCGCCGTCCGTCGGCTCGCCACCGGCGGCGGTCGCGTCGCGCAGCCAGTGCTCGAGCTCGCGGAGCTGCTCGAGGGGGAGGAGCACCTCGACGACGCTGGCCACCCGGAAGCGGTCCGGGTCGGAGGTCCTCACGAGGACCCGGGCGGTCACCAGGCGGTCGATCGCCTTCGCGACGCGGGACTCGTCCCGGGTGCGGTCGGTCGACGGCGGGAGGAACCCGGCGACGTGCCCGGTGATCTCGGACCGGTCGACGACGACCTGGTCCAGGCCCGGGCGGGGGTCGGCGCGCAGCCGCATCCGCAGGTAGACGAGGACGATCGTCTCCTCGCGCGTGTACGGGACGTCGCGCAGCAGCGTCGGGAAGGCCCGGCGCTGGCTCTCCGAGCGGGCCTGGCGCTTCCAGGCGACCTCGCGGTCCCGGTCGACGTGCAGTTCGAGGAACAGGTCGTTCAGCCGCGAGCGGAGCTGGTGCTCGCCGTCCAGCACCGCGCGCCACTCGTCGGCGTGCGTGCGGGCGCTGACGTACGTGCTGCGGAGCAGCGCGACGAGCGCGCGCCGCTGCGGCTCGTCGAGCCGTCCCTCGTCGCCCTCGAAGAGGGCGAACGTGGTCTCGTCGCGTTCGTCGTCACCGGTCGTGTCGACGACGCCGAGGTCCGTCTCGTCGCGGTCCACGCTGTCGACGGGAGCCGTCGTCGTGTCGCTCACCGTGCCTCCTGGCCGTTGTCGTGGTCGTGCTGGGTGTCCGCCGGCGCGCCGGTCAGGGACGCCGTGGGCATGTGGAAGGTGACCGGCTCGCCGTCGGGACGCACCGTGCGGTGCGGGACCACGTGCGTGGCGGTCTCGAAGTCGTCGTTCCCGGTGAGCAGGTGCGCCAGGCCGAACAGCTCGACCGGCCGGCGCTGCTCCGGCGGGAGCGCGTGGAAGGCGTCGGCGCTGTCCGCGGCGTCGCGGAGCGCCGCGCGGAGTTCCGCCAGGAGCGGGCCGCCGTGCCGACGGAGGCTCTCGACGTCGAGTTCCTCGAAGACGTCGTCGTCGGGCTCCTCGATGGGCGGCGGGACGGCGTCGTTGTCCGGGTCGTGGAAGCGTTCGCGGAGCGTGCCGACCTCGGCCGTCGCGGGGAGCAGGCCGAGCGGGACGCGGTCGCGGGCGCTGCCCTGCTCGATCCACGACGCCAGGCCGCGGTTCACGGAGCGGAGCACGGCGTCGAGCTCGCGGTCCCGGACGACGTCGTGTGCCACGATCTGGTCGCGCAACGTCGCGGTGAGCTGCCGGCGCTGGGCGAGGACGTCCTCGATGCCCTGGCGGAGGATGCCGACCGTGTTGCGGAAGGCCCGGCGCTCCCCGGACCCGAGCGTGTCCGCGAACGGGTGGGCCAGGATCGTGGCGATGTCGTCCCGGAGCCGCAGGAGCAGGGCGTCGTCGCGGAGGAGCTCGAACGCGCCCTCGAACGCGCGGCCCTCCGGCGTCGCCTGCATGAGGTCGTCCGTGCGGGCGAGGTAGTCGTCGAGGATCTCGCCGATCGGGCGCACCTCCTGCCGGAAGTCCTCGACGATCGAGCGGTGCATCGCGGCGACCGCCTCCTCGACGCGCTTGAAGTCGCTCGGCAGCTGCCGGATCAGGTCGGAGATGTTCGTGTAGCCGTCGCGCATCCGGTGGTCGTCGACCGTGACGACCTCGTCGCCGTTCGCCAGGCGGTCCCGCTCGGCCTGCAGCTCGGCGATCTGCGCGTCGAGCCGTCGGACCTGCACGTCGGGGTCCGGTTCGGCGCGCGCCGCCCACCGGTGCACGGCGTCGACGATCATGGCGAGCCGGCTCTCGCTGATGAGGGCCCGGTCGGCGGCCAGTGCATCGACCATGCTCAGGGCCTCGAGGGCGTGGCTCGTCAGGGAGTACTGCTCGTCGCCGTCGGCGGAGTTCGAGCGCACGAGCCACTGCGCCGCCACCCAGTCGCGGCAGAGCGCACGGCCGTTCGGACGCGCGGTGGTGTCCGTCGGCTCGCCCGAGGTCTGGTCGCTCGCGGGCACGCGCGCGCCCGTCGCCTGCAGGCGCGCGACGTGCTCCTCGACCTGCAGGTGCATGCGGTCGGCGGGGACGTACTGGACGTCGCGGTCGAACACCGTCCGGAACACCGCGAGGACGGCGGCGCTCGTCGGGCGGGACATGAGCCGGAGCGTCGGGCGGTCGAGGACCGCACGGACGCGGGCGAACTCGAGGTCGACGTCGGTCATGGGTCCTTCGGGTCGTGCGTGCGCTCGGGGGAACAAGCCTCGGGGGAACAACTAGAGCCCGACGCGATGGCGCCGGGCTCTACTTGGGTGTTCTTCAGGCCCTGAATGGGCACTGTGGGCGATACCAGACTCGAACTGATGACCTCTTCGGTGTGAACGAAGCGCGCTACCAACTGCGCCAATCGCCCCCTGCACTTGGGTGCCTGTCGATAGTAGCGGACGTTGGAGGGTGTGCCGAACACGTGCCGCCGCCCGGGTGTGGCGCGGTCGGCCGCGGGCACGGCTGCGCTGCTCGGCGGCGTGCTCGGCGGGAGGTCTCCGGTGCTCGCCGGTGGACGGTGGAGCAGAAGGCGTCGGGTTCCCGCTCCCGACTCGACGGTTGCTACTCCATCAAGGGTCGTCGGATGGCGCCGGACCGGCCCGGATCCGCATGAACACGGGGGACACGCCCGGTGAACGGGGAGGATTTTGGCGGATGCCGTCCGGTTCGTATAGAGTTCTTCTCGTCGCCGCGACAGCGGAGAGACAGAGGCGGGCTTCGGGCCGCTTCGAAGTGCGGATGTGGCGCAGTGGTAGCGCATCACCTTGCCAAGGTGAGGGTCGCGAGTTCGAATCTCGTCATCCGCTCGAGTGTGGGAGTCTCCGGACGACCACGACTCACCAGAGGGTATCCCACCGTTCGGGTACTCACGGAGACGTGAACCTCGATGGTGGGGTGGCCGAGAGGCTAGGCAGCGGCCTGCAAAGCCGTCCACGCGGGTTCGAATCCCGTCCCCACCTCCAGCTCCACACTCCCCTGGGCGATTGGCGCAGCGGTAGCGCGCTTCCCTGACACGGAAGAGGTCACTGGTTCGATCCCAGTATCGCCCACCAGCCGAAAACCCCCGGAAATCCGGGGGTTTTCGTGTTTCTCCACGCGTTGCCCAAGGCTCGGATCAGGTGCCGTGGCACGGTTCTGGCACGATCAGCGAAAGCTTCCACCGCCCTACGTCTCGCCCGATGTCGGGTAGGCGACGCGTCAAGAGATCCGGTCGATCGACGCGTCCTGATCGCACCATGTCGTCGATGCGCGACAGTCGGCGCGTGCCCGTGATGCGAGCGACGTCGCAAAGAGCCCGATGGAATCAGGCCCTGGTGCTCGCAGCCGAGGCACGGCAGGTACTACCTGGCTCGACGCAAGGACGTCGCCGGGCGGCGGTCCGGTTCGGCAGGACAAGGCGTCCCCGACCTGATGCACGGGCTCTTCGGGTAGCGCTCGAGACGTGTCCTTCGAGTAAGGATGATCCGGGAAGTCGAACCCGACGCATGAGTCCTTCCCGCGCGCGCGTCGCTCGGTTCCGATGCTCCGCGGGCGGTGCGCAGCCGTGCTGTCAGCTACTGGAAGCAAGCATGAAAGCCGAATGCCGGCCTGTCGACGAATCGAACAGGCCGGCACTCGGCGCGAAGGATGAAGGGGGAGAGGGCGGTCAGAGCCGGTCCGCGATGCCCGCTCCAGAGTCGAGGTCGCCGAGCTTGGTGACTAGCGGGTCGAAGTCGGCCGGGAAGAGTCCGGTGTAGACATCGAGCGTGATGCTCGGCTTGGCGTGACCGAGCATGCCCTGCACGAGGGGCACGGTGGCGCCCGCGGAAACCCCGAGGCTCGCGGCGGTGTGCCGCAGGTCGTGCGGGGTGAGCTTCGGGAAGTGCTGCACGACCGCTCCGCGCGCGAAGTTGCTCGTTGGCCAGCTTGCGATCGCACGCCGGACGGCTGGAGCGAAGACTCGACGCCGCCAGGTCGAGAGCCTGAGCATGCCGCCCCCCGGCCCGGTGAAGACGAGGTCGTGTGCCTCACGCCCTGCCGAGCGTCGTCGGAGCGGCTCCATGACCTGCGGCACTCCCGGAACCTGTCGAGCCTTGCCGTTCTTGGGCGGACCGAGCACGAGCTCGCCCCTGACCTCGGTCGCGGACCTGCGGACGTGCACGACGTTGTTCGCGAAGTCGAGGTCGGCGAACGTGAGAGCCGCGGCTTCGCCGAACCGCAGTCCTGAGAACGCCAGGAAGGCGATGAGCATCCGGTCGCGCTCCTGCGCTTCGTCGAGGAGGTGCGCGACCTGCGGGGCGCTGAGGTAACCGTGCTCGCGCGTCACCACCGTGGGCAGCTTGACTCCTCGCGCCGGGTTCCCGGTGTGTAGGCCCTGCTCGACACACTCCTCGAGGACGCCCCCTAGGATCTGGTGCGCCTTCTGGATCGTTTGCGCACCGGCGCCGGCGGCGTGGATGGACTCCACCCAGGCTCTCACCGACTTCTTCGTGAGCGCCTCCAGGGACGTCTCGCTCCAGTACGGCGTGATCCACTTGCCCGCAACGGCCGCACGGTTCGCGACCGTGGTAGCGGCGAGCGTCGCGCGTCGAGCGAGGAACTCGTCGATGAACGGGCCGAGCTTCTGCGACAGGTCGGACTGAGTGCGGTAGTTCGGCTTGCTCATTGCGATGAGGTTCGCCGCGGACCAGACCTTCGCGTCACGCTTGGTCCGAAACCCACGCTTCCGCGTCCTTCCGCCGTCCGGCTTCGTGTACCCGACCTCGAACCGCTTGCCCTTCGCCGTCTCGTATTCACGGATCGTGGCCATCAGGCAGCCACTCCGTTGTGCGATACGCGCGTCTGCTCGACATAGTCGAGCAGGTCACCGAGGCGATAGGCCACGGAGCGGCCGACCTTGATGTACGCGGGACCGCGGCGGAGGTAGCGCCGCTGGGCGAGCGTCCCGACGGACGTGAGGAGGAACGATGCGGCTTCAGCCGGTTTGAGGAGAGCCGCATACTTCTGGGTGAGCTCGCGGGTCTCCGATTCCGCGGTCAGGCGGCTCAAGGACGTGGGCATGGGCAGTTCGCTTTCGGTGCTGGACGTAACGGGCTTCGTCAGCTCGTTGCCTCCCGGAGTGGGTGACACACCGTCTATGCGCGAACGCCACATCAGCCGTGGTGAAGGAGGCTAAGCCCAGGTCACGTCGGCGAGTCGTCCTCCGCTGATGGGACGGGCTCGGTTTGTACGGAAGACCTCCGTCACTTCAGGCGTTCAGCGAGGCTCGACGCCGGGGCCCCTGGTGCTCTCGTTGAGCGAATCGTTCTCCGAACGGGCCGGTTGCGGCCATGCGTTACGGTTCCGGAACTCACGTCGTAGCCGCTGCCCCGATGACCGTCGATGACGCCGTCATCGGTAGCAGGACTGTCTGCGGCAGACCTGCCGCGCACGAATTCTCTCCGTGATCACCAAGGATGAGATGCCAGTGACTTTGACAGAAGCCAGTGCGGTCGACCGGATCGCGCGGAGTGGCGTCCGGTCCGTATGGCGCTTCCTCTTTGCATCGGGATACTCGTGCTGACCGAGGGCGTCGGGGCACTGCGTCGTCACCTCCCAGGAATCCCCGCCGTGCGCGGGGGGGGGGGGGGGAACCGTGCGTAGGGAAGGATGGTCCCGTCCCAGCAGAGTAGTCGTGTTGTGTCTTGGCAAAGTAGACGCGTCCGCACTGGTTGCTAACGTCGACACGGGTTGAGAGGGCAAGATGAAGCGCTACGAGTACGTCACCATCAACGGGTCTGGCAACGAGGCGAAGCACGTCGCAGTCTTCAACGAGACCATCAACCGCTACGCAGCAAAGGGATGGACGGTTGCGCAGATGGTGCGCCCGTCTGTCATCGGTCCGCTCGGCGTGCTCTTCGAGCGAGAAGAAGTTTGAGGTGGCTCGCACAGAGCGGCCCACCCAGGCGATGTACGCGGCGATCGGCCGCACGGCGGCGGAGTCCGCGCGGGTCGAGCAGAACCTGCGCGAGTTGTTCGCACTTCTCATCGAGTCGCCTTACGGCCGGGTGCTCACGGCAGGCGAGGACATCTCGCGGCTTCAACAGATGTGCCTGCGGGCCGCCCGCTACAACAAGAAGATCACCGAGGCGCAGCTCGAACAGCTCATCGCGATCGACAAAGCGATCAGCGCGGCTCGGCCGCAGCGCAACTTCCTTGTGCACTCGGTTTGGTACCGGATGAAGACGCCCGGTGAGCACTACGGCGAGCGGAGCAGTCGACCGGCCACCTCCCGGAACGGTGCAACGACGTCTGAGCACGCCGTCTGGACACTCGATGATGCGAAGGAAGTCGCGGACTACTACGAGAAGATCGCGGGGCTCTTGGAGCGGTTCATAGATCAGACATTCGAGGGCGTTCGCATCCCGCTGCTGATGAGTCGCGCCCAAGAAGAGAACATCCGGGATCGATGGGAGAAGCTCATGGGCGACTCCCCTCCTTCCGTCGCCCGCACCACGGGACCATCACGGGACGGCTTGTCCGAGTCCGCTCCTGAAGCACAGAGCTGAGCGACATCGAGGGCTCGCGCCGGAGTGCGGCGCGGTCTCTCACCGCCAGCCCGTCCCTTTGATAGCCCCGGAGCGGTTCTTCAGTCGGACGGCGGGTGGTCTGCGAGCTGATGTGCGCGGCCCAGCACTTTCGGTCAGCAATCGGAAAGAGCGCGCACTGGCCGGCCTCGTACCTCGAACACGGGGTCGCGGCCGCCGCGAGAATGAGTGACCGTCGAGGGATGCGCGCGGAGCAACCACGACTGCACCAGCTCGGCTCAGTCCGTCCGATCGCCGTGGCGCTGAACGGCACCCGCACCATGATCGACCGCCGGGTCTTCGAGGACCTCTTCGAGAACTCGGTCGTCAGTGGCCGCGCTCCGTACCGGCAAGCGCTGGACCGCTCGGAGATCACGTTTGGTGAGCTCGTCGAACTGTCGAGGAAGGCGGACATCCCGTACCCGCTGTTCTTCGCTCCCCACGATCACGTCCGTGCGCAGATCGCGACCAAGACGGACAAGCTCCTCCAAGGGGTCAGCAAGGAGACGTTCGCGCTCAATTCACGGACGACCGTCGACGTCAAGGACGTCGAGCTCATCGTGAAGGACCTCATCCGGAAACAGATGCTCCTTCGCAAGCACGATCCGGATCTCGAGGACAACCGGATCGTGGGTCTGCTTAAGAGGTCGCGAGGGTCAGCGGCAGCGGACGCGAAGGTGCTCGTCGATGCTCTCGGATTGCAGCACGACACGCTCACTCAAGCGCGGACGAAGAAGCGCGCGCTCGAGATTCTGATCGAGCGCCTGGAGGCACACCAGGTCTTCGTCTCGTTGAGCGTCCGTGGGTTCATGCCACAGCTCATCGAGGTGAAGTTCAGCGGGCTGACCATCAAGGACAAAAAGGTCCCCTACATTTTTCTCGCTCGCGGGGACCACGGCGATGCGCAGGAGCCCGAAGGACGGCAGCTCTTCACGTTGACGTTGCTTGCCGTCCTCGTCGCGCGGGGCATCTTCGCCCCGGTGACGTACGACGGCAGTAGTCCGGCCGTCGGGCCAGGACGCGAGTACGACATCGTCGGGGAGATCCTGATGCCGGAGCAGGCAGTTCGAGGGCTCGCGCTGGCGACACTCGAGGACCTCAAGGCGTCCGCAGATCGATTCAACGTCACGCCGAGCGCCCTGGTCGTCCGAGCGCGGCGTCTCCGTCTCGTGAGCCCCGCCGTCGCCGCGTCACATCTCAACGCCCTAGGGCGAGAATTCGCTGCTCGGCCACCCAGCCGAGCACAGCAGCCCAAGCCGGTCAACGGCGTCCGCACGTACAACGGAAGGGAGTTCTCGGCGCGCATGCTCCGGGCACTCGACGCCGGACGCGTCTCCCCAGGCGACTTCTGCCGAGTGGTCTGTGCGAACAAGATCAAGCCACACCAGATCCGCGACTTCCGGGAGGCGCTCGGATGATGGGGTACCGGTACCTCCTCGACAACAACGCCCTCTCGCGACTCACGGTCGAGGAACGCTCCACGCCGTTCATCAGGGAGCACTGTCGTATCCCCTCAGAGGTGCTGCACGAAGCTCGCTTCCTCCCGGACATCGTGTCCCTGACCGAGCTGGAGTACCGGACGACGGGACGGGTGTTGCACCACCTGCAACGGGTCATGAAACGTGTGCCGGTCGACGACGTTCGTCTGGTCAACCTGTACAGCGGCAAGGGCAACGCGGATCCGATGCTCGTGGCATGCGCTCTGGACGCCGTCCACGAAGAGGAAGAGGGCCTGTTCGGCGACGAATGGGCAATCATCTCGAACGACGACGCAGTCCTCGCCATGGCGCGTCTCTTTGGTATCACCGTGCTCACGAGCAGCGAACTCGACCCGCTTCTCCATGGCCGTGCGCACGCGACTCGTCACGACTGACGGCGCAGCGGCGCGACCGGACGTTGTCGCACGTGCCCTCCCTCAGCCGGGAACCAATCGGAGGGCCGCGCGTTGCGTCCTGAGACGTCTGCGCGTCGCGGCGACTCCCTCGATGTCAGTCGACGCGACGGACCACAGTTCTCCCTGGGCGGTCAGCAACGCCTGCACGATCGGGTCGGCCTCGTCCGCGCTGTGCAGGAGCGGCGCGAGTTCTGCCGTCAGGCGCCGAGCGTCTTCGTGCAGCTGGAGGAAGGGCGAGGGCGACTGTGCAGTCGATTCTGAGTCGAGGCTCACAACCACGGCGATGAAGAACTCGATGGAAGCGACTCCTCGGTGTGCGCCGACCCGGAGGAGCGCCAGGGCTCGATCCAGCGTCTGCTGTGCTGCGGTCATGGACGGACGAGTATCCGCCTCTGCGGCGATGCGCTCGACGCGACGTGAGCGGCGGATCGCTTCGAGCGCGAGCTCCTCGTGGCCGCCGTTCTCCGAAAGCAGCAGCACGAGTCGTTCAACAGAACGGCAGGCCTCCTTCAGGGTGACCCGTCGACGAGCGGCTTCTTCTGCGTGCACAGTTCGGAGTATGCGCGGACCGTGCGCCGTGGCGCGTGCGGGCGCGACACCGCCGTACCTTGTTCGGCCGCTCGCGGACCGTTGCCGGGGTGTTCCACTTCGGCGCCGAAGAGCGGTCAGAGCGTGACCGATCCGCAGACACGCACGGGGCAGCAGTTGACACTTGAGATGAAGGAGCAGCAGCGCAGGAACTGGCCGAGAAAAAGGCGACGAAACCTGTGGCTCGACCAGTTCAGCGTCGGCCCAGAATCGCCCAACTGGGCATGCCCGGAACGCGCACCCCGTCCCTTGCATCCTCGGCAGCACCGGCCTTCGCCTGACACCCTCAAGTCCCCGCGTGATCTGTTCCAAGCGGGCGGAAGCGTCGGACGAGTTCGGTTGTCCCGCTCGCGATCTTGTCCCGTGTCCCGTGTCCCGTGTCGCACGTCCCGTGTCTCTGGCTCAGGTCCCGGGACACACCGGCCGACTCGAGCCCGACACTCGACTGTCGTCCCGTCCCGTCAGTCGCGCCGGCGGGGCACGATCCTCATGCTCCCGATCGATCAGGTCGCTTCACCGCCGGCCCGCTCTAGAACTCCAGAACGTCCTAGGTGACAGCACATGCTGACGCACGCATTCGGCCGTCCGCTCGGCATGCATTCGGCTCGTTCCCCTGCAGCCATCACGCACCGCTGAAGTGCCAGTTGGTTGTGCGCAGGCTCTCGTCTTCTCCGATGTTGCACCGCGACCGCGGGCTCGTTCCAGGAGCTCTGTCCACTCGCCACGGCGCCCGGGTCACGCTCCCCGACGACGTCGCGAGACGTCAGACGCGAGAGCGACCACACCGGCGGCAGCATCCTCTGCCGGCTGGTCTTGCTCCCGCCGGCGATCCTCGTGCCGCCCGGATCGGTCCGGGTGCAGTCAAGGTCCAGATGCTTCGTCGTGCTCCTCGCGCTCGCTCCGGCGGCGGTGTTCGTCATCGGGTAGGCCCTCGGTACGAGCGGCGAGGTGTGAGTTGGCGAGAACGCAGCCGAGACCAAGACGATGCTCCACCGCGACGGCGGGTCGAGGCGAGCAAGAACGGTGCGACGACCAGCGCGGCGAGCATCGGTAGCCAGTACTCGACGGCACGCCAGCCGAGGACGCCGAGCAGCGCAACCGACGTCGGGACCCCTGCGACGTGAAGCGTGGTCACTGCGGCTCCCTCGACCAGCCCGAGCGCCCCGGGCGTGATCGGAACGGTGGCCAGGACGTTCGCGATGCCGTACGCCAGGACGACGACCGGCCACGGGAGTCGAGCGCCCGCAGCAACGAGCATGAGCCCGAAGGCCACAAGATCGGCAGCCCAGTTGCATCCGACCCAGGTGAGCAGGGTCGCGAGCGTCCGTGCCGATCGGAGCTGACTCATCCCCAGGGCCAGTCCGTCGACGTAGCCGACGATGGTTGCTTCCGACGGATGCCCGACGGCTCGCCGCAGCGGCGCCGTCAACCGCACGGCCCCCTTCCGAACGCGATCGGTTCGGCGAGCGACGAGCGCGCAACCCAGACCGACAGCGACGGCGAGCACGAGCACAGCTCCGACGAGGAGGGTGACACCAGGGGAAGGACGGCCGTGCCAGGCGGTCAGCGCCACACCACTGATGAAGAGTGCGCCGAGCACGGTGTTCGACACGACGACCCCGGTTGTGGCCGCGGATGCCGCGATCGGGACCGGCACGTCGAAGCGTCGCAGGAGTGAGATGCGCAACCCCGCGGAGGTCGCCGCTCCACCGGGCAGAACGCTGCGGACCCCCTGCGCGACGAGGTCGACCGCGAGGACGTGCCGGAAGCTCGGCGCGTCGGGGCCCAGGAACGCGCGGGTAGCACGAGACGCGGCCGTCAGGGACACCGCCTCGGCGAGGACCGCCACGCCGGCGACGATCGAGGCGCTCGGCGGTAGTTCGCGGAGGACGAGGAACGCCTCCTCGGCGTGCGGCGCGGCGATGACCACCGCCGCGGCGACCAGAAAGGGTGCGGCGATCGCGAGCATCCAGCGTAGTCGTGACGGACGGGAGGCGCGGTGCAGGTTCGCACCGCGCCTTCCGTCCTCCCGCCCGGCGCGACCGCGAGGGGCTGTCATGGAGCGGCTTGGTCGAAGAGCCGGCCGGTGACGCTGGTCGGCTCGAGCACGACGGTGGCGCGCTTCGGTGTCGCCAGCATCGAGCGGATCCGCTGCGCCGTCACGTGCCGGGTGTCGGGGATGTGGGCGGTTCCCCTCGCCACGACGCTCCAGGCGGTCCACCCGTCGTGTTCGTCCACCTCCATCAGGATCTCGCGCCCGGAGTGGACGGCGTCGAGGATCACACTGCTCGAGGTCGCGAAGGCCAGTTTCCGTGTCTCTGTGACGTAGTTCACCGGGATGATCTCCAGCGATTCCTGGGTGCGGAACGCTACGCGGGCGATCCGGCTGCGGTGCAGCCGTTCCCAACACTGGTCCGCGTCGAGCGTGACGACGAGTTCGTCCAGCGGGGTCGCATCGAGTCCGCCCGCTCCCTGAGCCCGCGGATCCTTCGCCTCGTTCGATGGTCCGGTCGCCGCTGCTTCCATGGTCTTTCCTCCTGGTCTGCGGGACGGAACGAGCGTGATCGCTCCGATTTCTCGCCCGGTCGGACCAGCATGCGACGCACCGTTGCTCGTGCGCAGGGCCGGAAGTCCCACCGACCCGGGGCGCGACGCGCCTGCGGTCAGCGGGTCCGACCGAAGCGAGCTGCGAAGCGGCGCACGTGGTGTGCGGTGTGGTGCGCTCCGAGATCGTTCCGGAACACGTACCGGAACGCGAACGCCTTGAGCCCCTCGACGAGGAGCAGGTAGACGACGGCGATCACGGCGATGACCGCGAGCAGGCTGCCGGGCAGCGGCGCGAAGTCGACGAGCACTCCGATCGGGCTCAGCGGCAGCACGACTCCGAGGGCCGCCGAACCGAGTGCACCGAGGGTGAGCCACCGTCCTGGCCGACTGCGCCAGGACGGAACGCGGTTCGTGCGAACGACAAACACGACCAGCGACTGGGTGAGGAGCGACTCGACGAACCAGACCGTCCGGAACTCCGTCGGGCCGGCGTGCACCACACCGAGGAGGACGGCGAACGTGATGAAGTCGAACAGCGAGCTCACCGGTCCGAAGACGAGCATGAACCGACGGACCGCGCCGACGTCCCAGCGCGCGGGAGACGTGAGCCGTTCGTGATCCACACGGTCCGTCGGGATCGCCAGCTGCCCGAGGTCGTAGATCAGGTTGTTCAGGAGGACCTGCGCGGGCAGCAGCGGGAGGAACGGCAGG
Organism: Curtobacterium citreum; assembly: GCF_006715175.1. Taxonomy (NCBI): domain Bacteria; kingdom Bacillati; phylum Actinomycetota; class Actinomycetes; order Micrococcales; family Microbacteriaceae; genus Curtobacterium; species Curtobacterium citreum. Next base: position 1,931,081 of record NZ_VFMQ01000001.1, read on the forward strand.
AAGCTCGCCGCGACGGCAGCGCTGAGCATGTTGCCGATGTTCGACGAGGTGCCCATCATCACGTACTTGAGGGTGTTGGCGAACACCCGCCGACCGGTCCGGACGGCGGTGGCGACTGCGTCGAGTCGTTTGTCGAGCAGGACGACGTCCGCCGCGTCCCGGGCGACGTCGGTCGCCGAGAGCACCGAGATGCCGACGTCCGCCGCGTGCAGCGCGAGCGCGTCGTTCACGCCGTCGCCGAGGAACGCGACGGTCCTCCCCGCGTCGCGGAGCGCACGCACGACGACCGCCTTGTCCGCGGGGCGGACACGAGCGACGACGCCGGCGTCGAGCACCCGGGAAGCGAGGGCAGCCAGGGTCTGGTCGGCTGCAGCACCGATCTCGCTCCCGAGCAGGGCGGAACCGACGGGGATGCCGACGTCGCGCGCGAGACCGGCGGCGACCACCGGGTCATCGCCGGTCACCACGACGACCTGGACACCGAGGTCACGCAACGCGCCGATGGCGTCCGCGACGCCGGCGCGGGGCGGGTCCTCGAACACGAGGAACCCCTCGAGCACGAACGCACTGCTGACCGCGATCGGGTCCGCGGTCGTCGTCGCTCGGGGCACGGCCGCGGTCGCGACCGCGAGCACCCGGTGACCGGCGGCGAGCAACCGCTGCAAGGTCTCCTGGCCAGCGGGTGCGACGTCGCTGCACCGCGCCAGCACGACGTCCGGAGCGCCCTTGACGACCAGGCGGCGGCTTCCGTCGTGTTCGAGGACCAGCGCCGACGAGGTCATCCGCTCGTGGTCGAACGGCCGGGTGGCGAGGACGACCGGTGAGCCGTCCGGTGCCGCGTTCGCCGCCGACGCGTCGAGGATCTCGCGGTCGAGGACGTCGGCGACCGAGCCGGCCGCACCGTCGGCGCGCACGTCTGGTGGCACGGTAACCCGGGCCACGCCCAGGAGCGTCGAAGCGGGGCGACCACTGGGGTCCAGCGCATCCTGGAAGCGGAGGCCCCCCGACGTGAGCGTGCCGGTCTTGTCGGTGACGAGGACGTCGACACCGCCGAGATCCTCGACGCACACGAGACGCTTCACGAGCACATCCGACCGCTTGAGGAGTCGGGCGCCGGAGGCGAGCGCGGTGCTCACCACGGCGGGGAGCAGCTGCGGCGTCACCCCGACGGCGATCGCCAGCGCGAACAGCACCGTCGTCAGCAGTGGGCGGGAGAACGCGATCCCGGCCACCACGATCAGGACCATCAGCGACACGGCGACCCAGACCAGTAGCATCGAGAAGCGCGCCAGGCCGGCCTGGAACGCTGTCTCGGGCGCACGGGAACGCAGACCAGCAGCGATGCCGCCGAACTCCGTCGCCCTCCCGGTGGCCGTCACCCGCGCATCACCGGAACCGGCGACGACGACTGCGCCCTGGAGCACGGATTCGTCGGTCCGGTGTTCCACGGGACGGGACTCTCCCGTGAGGACGCTCTCGTCGAGTTGGAGATCCTGTGCCGACACGAGTGCTGCGTCCGCGGGCACGACGCTGCCGACCCCGAGGCGCACGAGGTCACCGACGACCACGTCGCGCACGTCGACGGTCGTCCAGACCCCGTCGCGGAGCGCCCGAGCGGTGTGCCGCAACTGGTCGGCCATCGCCGAGGACACCAGCGCGGATCGGTACTCGTTGACCGTACCGAGCCCGACGCTCGTGAGGAGGATGACGGTGATCACGACGGCGTCCTGCACCTGCCCGAGCACTGCGGAGACGACCGCGGTGGCGAGCAGGAGGAGGAGCACGACGTTGCGGAACTGTCCGGCGATCGTGCGCACGAGGCTCGGTGCCGATGTGCCAACGGCGTTCGGCCCGTCCTCGGCGAGCCGCGCCGCCGCGGCTGTTGACGTGAGCCCTTCGGCGAGGTCGGCAGTGGGCGCCGTGGAGGTCGGACCGTTCATCGTCGGCGCGGGTCCGGTGAGCGCAGCGGCGCGATGCACACCGGAGTTCGCGAACCACTGATGAGCTCGTGTGCAGTGGAGCCGAAGAGCCGACCCTCAAGCGTCGACGTGTGATGTCGTCCGAGGACGACAATCGACGCGTCCTCGGCGTACCTGCCAAGGACGTCGGCCGTGTCGCCTTCCTCGACGACAGGTCGGTGTTGCAGTCCGGGGAACCGGGTGTGGAGGAGCCGTTCGGCGTCGATCAGGACCTCCCGTGCGTGCGTTTCGACGAGTTCGGGGTCCTCGAAGGCGCTCAGCGTTCCGACCCGGGCGGGTTCGGCGACCTTCCACGAGCGCACCAAACTGAGCCGCCGGTGCTCCCGGACGGCCTGGGACCCGGCGAAGCGGAGCGCGGTGTCACCAGTGGCGTCGTCGACCCCGAGGACGACGTCCCCGTGCGTCGGTCGCCAGTCCTCCGGGACGACGACGGTCGGACCGTTCGCGAGGGTCGGCACGCGTTCGGGCATCCACCCGTCGAGCGCTGTTCGGACGCGGTGCTGGCGCCGGTTCCCGATGACGAGCAGGTCCGCGGTCGATGCAGCGTCCGCGAGCATCCGGTCAGGCACCCCTGACAGCCGGAACACTGCGACGTCAACCCGCTGGTGTGCCACGGTCAGGCGCTCTGCGGCGCGGGCGAGCCGTCGGTCGAGGGCCAGTCGGTCACCTCCCCATCCGTTGGTGACGGTGATGAGCTCGACCCGGCTCCCTGGCGTGAGGCGCCGGACGGCCACCCAGTCCACCGCTCGGTCACTCGCCTCGTGTCCGTCGATGCCGACCACCACGTGTTCGGTCCCGACGACGCTGCTGTCGCGCATCACCGCACCTCGGCGTGCAGCTGTTCCGGACGGCGCTCGGACTCCGCGCCCCCACCGGTGTGCGTCGGTTCGGGGACGATGCACACCGGCGCGTGCCCCTCGTGCATCAGGCGTTCACCGACCGACCCCGTGATGAACCCGCCCAGTGCCGTCCGGTGGCGACGCCCGACCACGATCAACGACGCACCCCGGGACGACCGGAGGACCACGTCGCGAGCTTGCCCCTCGACGGCTTCGCCGGTGACGTGGAGCCCTGGCTGCGCGGCACCGACCGCCCGGAGCGCGGCCCGGAGTTCGAGGTCGGCCTCCTTCGACCAGAGGTCTCGGTCCTCCTGGAGGTCGACCGCAGCGTAGGCGTCGACCGCGCTCGGGACCGCCCAGGCGCGCACGAGGGCGAGCTCGTGACGGCCACGGGCCGCTCGGTCGGCGGCCCAGGACAGCGCGGCGGACGCGGACCGCCCGTCGACACCGACGACGACCGGACCGTCGGACCGCTCCCAGTGTTCCGGGACCACCACGACCGGGGTGACGGCGTGCGCGACCACCCGCTCGGCCACGCGTCCCCGCGCCGCGGCGACGAACGTGTGCACCTGGTTGCCGCCGATCACGAGCATGTCGCCGCGCGTGGCGTCCGACACGAGGCGATCCACGGTCGGCCCGCCGGTCACGTCGTGCCGGACGGTGAGCTCGGCATGCGTCGAGCGCAAGCGCTGCTCCGCCGCCTCGAGTCGCTCTTCGGACCGTTCGAGGGCCTCGCCGGTGTACTCGCTCACGGTGACCAGCCGCACGCTGTCCGTCGCAGGGTCGACGGCGTCCGCGATCCAGTCCACGGTCCTCCAGGCGGCAGTCGTGTCGTCGATGGCGACGGTGTAGGCGGTCATGGTCACTCCCTTCGCAGTGGACACCGGTTGCGCCCACCTGCGGCTCCAGCCGCATCCCATCACCGCACGCTAGGTGCGGGCGGACGACGCCGGCAGGGCCGAAGGTCCCGCCCACCGGCGCTCCCTCGCGGCGCCGAGCAAGGACCTCCGACCCTGTCGTGCCGACGGCCAGCCCGCGACACAGCCGCCATGATGACCAGACACCGAACCCAGCCCACCGCCCGCCGTCACGTCCCGCGCTCGGCGGTCGTCCTCGGCATCGTCGTCGCTCTGACAGCCGTCACGGGAGGCGCCGCCGCAGCCGTCACGACGACACAGGACGACCCGTCCAGGATCGGCGCGACGGAGCGCGTGACCGGCCCGCGGTTCCTCAGCGGCACCGACGTCGAGGTCGCCGGGAACGTGGACGGGGACGTGTACGCCGCCGGCCAGAACGTGACCGTGAGTGGGCGGGTCACCGGGGACGTCATCGCGGCCGCACAGACCGTGACCGTCACCGGAGAGGTGGACGGAGACGTCCGGCTCGCAGCTCAGTCCGCCGTGGTCACCGGCACGGTCCGGCGGAGCGCTACCATCGCGGCGTCCAGCATCAGCATCGCGCAGTCGGGGTCGGTCAAGGAGGACCTCGTCGCTGCGGCGAACACGATCTCGGTCGCGGGCGACCTCGGCCGCGACGCGCGACTCAGCGTGGACCGGCTGACCGTCGCCGGGACGATCGGCGGGGACGTCGTCTACGTCAGCGACCACACCGCGCAGATGCGTGCCGACCACGTCGACGGGTCGGTGCAACACGTCCATCCGAACCGGACGACCTATCGCCCCACCGCCGGCGAGGCGTTCGCGTCCTGGCTGGTCGGCCTGCTGTACGCACTCGTCGCACTGGGCCTGATCACGCTGGCCGCCGGGCTCCTCGTCCCTCGGCAGCTCACCCGGGTGACCGACCGGCTCCGTGCGGCGCCCTGGAGGGCCGCACTGGTCGGCTTCGTCACAGCAGTCGCCGCTCCGCTCGCCCTGCTCCTCCTGCTCGTGACGGTCATCGGCGCACCCCTGGCCCTGACTGGACTGTTGGTCCTGCTCGTCCTGACCCTCGCGGCGTTCCCGTACGGAGCGTTCATGATCGGACGCCTGATCCTCCGCGGCCGACGCGGGCCGGTCGTCACGGCGCTCCTGGGCGGTGCGGTCCTCGTCGTGGCGCTGCACATCCCCGTCCTCGGAGTCCTCGTGACCGTGGTGACGATCGTCCTCGGACTCGGTGCCCAACTGCTCGACATCGCCGACGCCCGTCCGTGGGACCGTGCCGGACGGAGGACGGACGTGCGCGGTGGTGAGGGGATCCCCGCGACGCCCGGAGGCGCGGGGAGGATCTGACCGGAGCATGGAGACGGCCCGGTGCTGCTCGCACCGGGCCGTTCTGCTCGTCCCTCCGTGCCGTGCCTGCAGGTCAGGTACGGACGGCGTCAGCCCGGTCTGCCCGAAGCGCGTCGGACGTGAACACGATCCCGCTGAGTTCCTGGACGTCGAAGCGCCAGCGCTGCAGCGGTCCGTCGCGTCCGGCCCGGATGACGAGCGGTTCGGCGCGTCCGACGACGATGACGCTCCAGCCCCCCCGTCGGATCTTGGGCGCCCGTCTCGAACACAGCCGTCGTACGCGAACCGAGGTCTCCGAGGCGGGGTCCCTCGAGGTCGAGGCACCCGCTTGCGGGGTCCACGACGACCGCCTCCGCCTGGGACACGGTGCCTCGGACGAGCCGGCCGCTCCGGACGCGTCCGATGAGCGACCAGCACTCCGACGCGACGAGCGTCCGGTCGTCGTGGACCGCGAGGCCCGTGCCGATCATCGCGTTCCAGCCTGCGTGGACTCGTCCTCGGCGACGATCTGCTCGCGCTGGACGGGCGGCATGTCGAACACGATCCGGGCCGGCACCCGACCGGCGAGCACGTCGGCCATCGCCTCGTTCACGTCGGCGAGCGGGCGGCGGACCGACACGACCCGGGTGCGTCCGGCGGCGTGCAGGGCGAAGACCTCAGCGAGGTCCTGCCGGGTCCCGACGATCGACCCGATGATCGAGATCCCCTTGAGGACGGTGTCGAAGATCGGGATGCTCATCGTGCCGTCCGCCGGCAGTGCGACGCAGACGAGGCGTCCTCCCCGCTTCAGGGAGGCGAACGCCTGCTCGAACACGCTGGCGGACGCTGCGAGCACGACGGCGACGTCCGCGCCGCCGAGCTCCTGGATCTGGGCGGCGGCGTCGCCCGAGGACGCATCGACGGCGCGGTCCGCACCGAGGTCGCGGGCGAGCTGGAGCTTGGCCGGTTCGACGTCAACGCCGATGACCTGCGCGCCGAACACCCGTGCGTACTGCAGAGCGAGGTGTCCGAGCCCGCCGACGCCGAAGACCGCGACGGTCTCGGACGGCGTGATCCCGGCGACCTTGAGCGCCTTGTAGGTCGTGACGCCGGCGCAGGTGAGCGGGGCTGCGTCCTCCGGGGCGACGCCGGCGGGGACCGGGACGACGTAGTCCGCGTCGGCGACGGCGAACTGCCCGAAGGCGCCGTCGATTGAGTAGCCGGTGTTCTGCTGCTGTTCGCAGAGGGTCTCGCGGCCTTCCACGCAGTAGCGGCAGTGGCCGCAGGCGTGTCCGAGCCAGGGGAGCGCGACCCGGTCACCGATCTGTCGGTTCGTGACGCCGTCACCGAGCTCCTCGATGATGCCGACGCCCTCGTGGCCGGGGACGAACGGCGGCGTCGACTTGACCGGCCAGTCTCCGCGTGCTGCGTGGATGTCGGTGTGACAGAGGCCGGAGGCCTCGATCCGGACGAGGACCTGTCCGGCGCCGGGTGCGGGGAGCGGCCGGTCCTCGACAACGAGGGGCTGACCGAACTGGTGGACGACTGCTGCCTTCATGGGATGACCTCTCCTCACGGGCGTGCCGGGACCCGGTGTCCCGCGCCAATCGGCGCCCGTGGAGTCACCCTGCCGCGGGCGCTCATCGCACGGCAGGGTCAGAAGTCCCACCGAGCACCGAGGTGGGGAGCGACGTCGACTTGATCTGATCGAGGATGCGCAGGTCGAACGGCGAGGACTCCGCGCAGCAGGACGGCGACAACCAGCTCACCCGGTCGTACCCACCCGACACGAGCCGATCACCGAAGCGGACGCGGAGGACGCGCCCGGGCAACAGTGCCGCCAGCGACCGGACGTAGGCGGCGGACGCTCGGTCCAGGCCGCCCACGAACCCCAGAGTCACCGTTTCCCCCACGATCAGCGCCGCGGCGACGGACACGACGGCGCGCTCGAGCGGGAACCCGGTGTCGACCACGACCTGCGCGGAGCGCAGTGCTCGTCGGCGAGGAACGGACACCGTCCGGAGCAGGTCGGCCATGGCGATCAGGACGCGGTCGCAGCGAACGGCGGGGGAGTCGAAGACTGCCCCATCGGTCCGTTCGAATGGCGTTCGGCCGGCACCCGTGCCCGCCACCGCGAGGTGGCTGATCTCGCTGAGGAGTCCCGCGCGTACGGCTGGTTCGAGCTCGCACCAGGCGCGGCGCGAGGCGGCCCCGGCTCCGGCCGGGGGTGGCTGAGTTGTCGCTCGAGCATCCACGATCGCGCGCTCAGCGCTCGTGTGGGTGCAGTCGATCGGCGGCGCGGAGCGTCACACCGATGCTGAGCAACGTCTCGACGTCCAGTGGTTTCGTCGGACACAGCTCGATGGTCACGCTCGGAGGGTTCTCGGTCGGGTCCTCGACGGCGCGGTGACGGGGCGGTGCGGAAGCGATCCGGTTCTTCATGCCGACGACGGTTCCATGGCCCGCGAACGAGGGACAGGGACCAAGGTCCGTCCGGAACGGGGGTCACTCGCAGCGATAGTGGTGCGGTCGTCGACGAAGTGCACTCCGCGGCTGCGTGCTGCCGCGGCGTGGACGCGTCGCCGTTCGTCGTCGTCGCCGAGTCGACCCGACAACCGCACGACGTGGTCCCTCGCGGAGATCCTGACAGCGGCGTACGGCGCAGCATCGCGGACAGCACCCTCCACCCTGGCCTGGAGGACCGCGTCCGGTTCGGTCGGATCGCACTCGAGCGGACGCACGACGATACGGTTCCGCACCGGGAGCAACCCGGTGGCGTGTCCGGACGCTATCTCGTGGGCTGTCAGCCGATCGGTGTACGACCCCACATCACCGGTCAGGACGATCTGGTTGCCGCCGACGTCGACGGCCACGTCGAGTGTCGAGGCGTCCAGGGACCGTTCCGAGCGCCAGGAGCGGAGGATCAGGTCGCGGACTCCGAGGTCCACGACCGCGGGTGTCATCGTGCTCACTTGGTTCGTCGTGCTCATGCGGAGATGATCGCGCCCTGACGCGACCGGCGGCAGGGCACAACGTCCTGCCATGTCCACGCGGCGACCAGGCACGGTCTGGAGGCGCGGTGCGGGCCCGCAGCGCGCCTCCAGACCGGCCGTGGTGGCGTCAGACCGTCACCGGTCACGCCGTAGCAGCCTCGATGTGGGTGCGGGTAACGCGCTTGCGGAAGACCCAGTACGTCCAGGCCTGGTAGGCGAGCACGAGCGGGACGAAGACCAGCGCCACCCAGCTCATCACCGTGAGCGTGTACTGCCCGCTCGACGCGTTCCACACGGTCAGGCTGTTCGCCGGGTCGTTCGAGGCGGGCATGACGTCGGGGAAGATCGCCGTGAACATCGCCAGCACGACCGCGGCGATCGTGACCGCCATGAGGGTGAACGCGCGTCCCTCACGGCCCCAGGCGTTGCAGAGCACCGCGAGGACGAGGGCGAGGGCGGCCACCACCGAGAGCACGAGGCTCGCCGGCGTCGCTCGGACGAACGCCATCGCCACCAGGAACGCAGCGCCGACGACGATCGTGAGCACGCCCGCGCGGGTCGCGAGCCGCTTGGCCCGTTCGCGGATCTCGCCCTCGGTCTTCAGCGCGACGAACACGACGCCGTGCGTGAAGAAGACCAGGAGGGTGGCGAGCCCGGTGAGCAGGGCGAACGGGTTGAGCAGGTCGAACAGGGTGCCGGTGTAGTTGTGTCCGGCGTCCATCGGGATGCCGCGGACGACGTTGCCGAAGGCGACGCCCCAGAGGAACGACGGCACCGCGCTGCCGACGATGATCATCAGGTCGAAGCGGCGCTTCCACTCCGGGTGCCGGCGCTGGTGCCGATACTCGAACGACACGCCGCGGGCGATGAGGGCCGCGAGGATGAGCAGGAGCGCCAGGTAGAACCCGGAGAACATCGTCGCGTACCACTCGGGGAACGCCGCGAACAGGCACGCTCCGGCGACGATGACCCACGTCTCGTTGAGGTCCCAGACGGGGCCGATGGTGTTGATCAGCACGCGGCGGTCGGTGTCGTCCTTGCCGAGGAAGGGCAGGGACATCCCGATGCCGAAGTCGAAGCCGTCGAGCACGAAGTACCCGACGAAGAACACCCCGACGATCGCGAACCAGAGAACGGGCAGGTCCATCTCAGTACACCGTCGCGATCGTCTCAGGAGCGTCCTGCGCTGGGTCCTCGGGCGGGGTGAGCTCGTCGGCGCGTTGGGCGGCGCGGCGGAGCAGGCGGAACTCGACGACCGCCAGCGCGCCGTACAACAGGGTGAAGACGACGAGGGAGATGAGGACCTCGACCCCCGTCACGTTCGGGGACACACCAGCGCTCGTCTTCAGCAGCCCGAACACGAGCCACGGCTGGCGGCCCATCTCCGTGAAGATCCAGCCGACGGTCATGGCGGCCATCGGGAGCGGCGCCGACCAGACCGCAATCCGCCACACCCACCGGCGCTGCGGCACCCGTCCGCGGCGGAGCAGCACCAGACCAGCGATCGCGAGCAGGACGGAGACGGCTCCGAAGCCGATCATCCAGCGGAAGGCCCAGTAGGTGACCCAGATGGTGGGGGAGTAGTCGCCGCTTCCGTACACCTGCGTGTACTGCGCCTGGAGCTCGCGGATGCCCTCGACGGTGCCGTGCGTGGTGTGAGTCGACAGGAAGGACAGCAGGTACGGGATGCGGATCGAGAACAGCTCGTGGACTCCGTCCGGGGTGCCGAGCGTGAAGATCGAGAACGACGCGTCCTGGCCGGTGGCCGTGTTGTAGAGCGCCTCGGCTGCAGCCATCTTCATCGGCTGCGTGTCCACCATGACTAGGCCGAGCTGGTCGCCGGTGAGCAGCGTCACGGCCCCGGCGGTGACCATCGTCCAGAGGCCGAACTTGATCGCCGGGAGCATCGTCTCGAGGTGCTGGTTCCGGGCGAGGTGCCAGCCGGCGACCGCGATGACGACGGCCGCGGCGACCATGAACGATGCTGCGATCGTGTGCGGGAACGCTGCGAGTGCGACCTTGTTGGTGACGACCGCCCAGATGTCGGTCAACTCTGCTCGACCGCGGGACGCGTCGAGCCGGAAGCCGACCGGGTGCTGCATGAAGGCGTTCGCGGCGATGATGAAGTAGGCCGACAAGAGCGTCCCGAGTGCGGTGAGCCAGATGCTGGCGAGGTGCACGCCCTTGGGCAGGCGGTCCCAGCCGAAGATCCAGATGCCGATGAACGCTGCCTCGAGGAAGAAGGCGAGGATGCCCTCGAGCGCGAGCGGCGCCCCGAAGACGTCACCGACGAACCGAGAGTACGTCGACCAGTTCATGCCGAACTGGAACTCCTGCACGATGCCCGTCACGACACCCATCGCGAAGTTGATCAGGAAGATGCGTCCGAAGAACCGGGTCAGCTGCAGGTAGTGCGCGCGGCCGGTGCGGACCCAGGCGGTCTGGAACACCGCGACCACGAACACCATGCCGATGGTGATGGGGACGAAGAGGAAGTGGTAGATCGTCGTGAGGCCGAACTGCCACCGGGACAGCACCAGGGTGCTGAGCAAGTCGTTCATGCGGTCGACCCTGCTGCCCTCAACGCTTGGGCGCCAGGGACCTTCGTCCCGCGCACATCACTCACTCGGCTCACCGTCAGCGCAGCGCGGCGACTCCGATTCGGTCTGTCGCTGGGCGCGGTCGCGCGCTTCCCGCTTGAGGCGCTCCCACTCGGCCTCGGGAACGCGGTGATGATGGTCGTCTGCGTGCATGTGCTCCAACCTCGCTCACGATCGCCGAAGACCGCAGAGTCCAAGGTCCCGTCGTGCACGCGGGACCTTCGACCCTGCGCGCGGCACCCAGCGGCGCCGAGGATCGAGTGGTCCGCGACCGTTCGGCCACGGACGGGGAGCGAGGTAGACGCATGAGCGACATGACCACGACGATCACCAGAACGCCCACCGGATCGGAGGCAGCAGCATTCCGGCGCGGTTCCGGCAGATCGGTGGACGACCGGGTGCTCGATCAGCTGCACACGTGGTGGCGGACGGCGAACTACCTGTCCGTGGGCCAGATCTACCTGCTCGACAACCCGCTGCTCCGCCGCCCGCTCACTCGTGACGACGTCAAGCCGCGCCTCCTCGGACACTGGGGCACCACTCCAGGTCTCAACTTCGTGTACGCCCACCTCAACCGGGTCATCCAGGAGCGTGACCTCGACACGCTGTACGTCACGGGTCCGGGACACGGCGGCCCCGGCATGGTCGCCAACGCGTACCTGGACGGAACCTACAGCGAGGTCTACCCGGGGATCTCGCAGACCGAGGACGGCGTCCGGAAGCTCTTCCGGCAGTTCTCCTTCCCCGGCGGCATCCCCTCCCACGCAGCACCGGAGACCCCGGGCTCGATCCACGAGGGCGGAGAACTCGGCTACGCACTGTCCCACGCGTACGGCGCCGCCTTCGACAATCCCGGGCTGCTCGTCGCCGCGGTCGTCGGCGACGGCGAGGCCGAGACCGGGCCGCTCGCCACGAGCTGGCACTCCAACAAGTTCATGGACCCCCTGCACGACGGGGTCGTCCTGCCGATCCTGCACCTCAACGGGTACAAGATCGCCAACCCCACGGTCCTCGCCCGCATCCCGGAGGACGAGCTCCTCGCCCTGATGCGCGGCTACGGCCACACGCCGTACGTCGTCTCCGGCGGCTTCGACGGCGAGGACCCCCGCGCCGTGCACGCCCGCATGGCCGCGACGCTCGACCGGGTCCTCGACCACATCGCCGACATCAAGGAACAGGCCGGCGCGGGCACGCTCGACGGTCGACCGGCCTGGCCGATGATCATCCTCCGGACGCCGAAGGGCTGGACGTGCCCGCCGGAGATCGACGGCAAGCCAGCCGAGGGCAACTGGCGCGCCCACCAGGTGCCGCTCGCGAACGCCCGCGACACCGAGGAGCACCTCCACGTGCTCGAGGGCTGGCTCCGTTCCTACCGTCCCGAGGAGCTGTTCGATGATGCGGGCGCGCCCGTGGCGCTCGCGACCGCACTCGCACCCGAGGGGGACCGCAGGATGAGCGCGAACCCGGTCGCGAACGGCGGCCTGCTCAAGCGGGACCTCGTGCTCCCCGACTTCCGCGACCACGCGGTCGAGGTGCCCACGCACGGCGGCTCGGTCAACGAGTCCACGCGGGTGCTCGGCGAGTGGCTGGCCGAGGTCGTGCGCCTGAACCCGGACAGCTTCCGGATCTTCGGCCCGGACGAGACAGCGTCGAACCGCCTGAGTGCCGTGCTCGAGGTCACCGACAAGCAGTGGGACGCCGAGTACCTCCCGTCGGACGAGCACCTCGCCCGAGCCGGGCGCGTCATGGAGATGCTCAGCGAGCACCAGTGCCAGGGCTGGCTCGAGGGGTACCTGCTGACGGGGCGGCACGGCCTCTTCACCAGCTACGAAGCGTTCATCCACATCGTCGACTCGATGCTCAACCAACACGCCAAGTGGCTGAAGGTCAGCAAGACGATCCCGTGGCGTCGCCCGATCGCCTCCCTCAACTACCTGCTCTCGTCGCACGTCTGGCGGCAGGACCACAACGGGCTCTCGCACCAGGACCCCGGGTTCATCGACCACGTCGTCAACAAGAAGCCCGACGTGGTCCGCGTCTACCTGCCCTTCGACGCGAACACGCTGCTCTCGACCTACGACCACTGCCTGCGCTCCGTCGACTACGTCAACGTCGTCGTCGCCGGAAAACAGCCCACGTTCAACTGGTTGTCGATGGACGAAGCCATCGCCCACATGACCCGCGGGCTCGGGATCTTCGAGTGGGCGGGCAACGAGCTTCCCGGCGAGGAACCCGACGTGGTGCTCGCCTGCGCCGGGGACGTGCCGACGCTCGAGACCTTGGCGGCCGTGTCGATCCTGCAGGACGAGGTACCGGACCTGCGCGTCCGCGTCGTGAACGTCGTCGACCTGATGCGCCTGGTGTCCGAGGGGGAGCACCCGCACGGGCTGTCCGATGCGGAGTACGACGCGGTCTTCACCACCGACAAGCCCGTCGTCTTCGCTTACCACGGGTACCCCTGGCTCATCCACCGGTTGACCTACCGCCGTCACGGCCACGCGAACCTGCACGTGCGCGGCTACAAGGAGGAGGGCACGACCACGACGCCGTTCGACATGGTGATGCTCAACGACATGGACCGGTTCCACCTCGTGATCGACGTGCTCGATCGCGTCCCCGGTCTCGGGTCCCGCTACGCCGGACTCCGCCAACGGATGCAGGACGCCCGGGTCGCTGCGAGGGCCTACACGCGGGCCCACGGCGAAGACGCGCCGGACGTCGCCGACTGGACGTGGACCGACGGTGACACCGCGACGCACGACGCCACGTCGGTGCGCTCCGCCAACGTCGGCGTCGGCGCGGCCGCCGCCGCGTCCGCCGCTACGGGTGGGGACAACGAATGACCATCCACCAGCACAACGAGGAGACAACGACCATGAAGGCAGCCCGATACCACGACCGCGGTGACATCCGCATCGAGGACGTCCCGGCACCGGAAGCCACCCCGGGCACCGTGCTCATCGATGTCGCCTGGTGCGGCATCTGCGGTACCGACCTGCACGAGTACCTCGACGGACCGATCTTCGTCCCGCCGGCCGGACATCCGCACCCGATCTCGGGGGAGGCCGCTCCCGTCACGCTCGGCCACGAGATGTCCGGCACGGTCGCGGCCCTCGGCGAGGGCGTCACCGACCTCGCCGTCGGGGACCACGTGGTGGTCGAGCCGTACATCATCCGCGATGACGTCCCGTCCGACCCGGGCACCGAGTACCAGCTCTCGCCGGACATGAACTTCATCGGGCTCGCCGGCCGCGGTGGAGGCCTGTCAGAGCGCATCGCGGTCGAGCGCCGATGGGTGCACCCGGTGGGAGACCTTCCGCTCGACGAAGCGGCCCTCATCGAACCGCTGTCCGTCGGACATCACGCCTTCGTGCGCAGCGGGGCCGGGGCCGGGGACGTCGCGCTCGTCGGCGGTGGCGGCCCGATCGGTCTGCTCACCGCAGCCATCTGCAAGGCGGCGGGCCTGACGGTCGTGCTCAGCGAGGTCAGCTCCGCTCGCAAGGCCATGGCGCTCCGGACCGGCGTCGCCGACCACGTGCTCGACCCGACCCAGGTCGACGTACCGTCTGAAGTCCGTGCCCTGACTGGCGGTCGCGGGGCCGACGTCGGATTCGAGTGCGCCGGGGTCGACGTCGTGCTCGACACCCTCCTCGACGCAGTGCGTCCAGGCGCAGCGATCGTGAACGTCTCGATCTGGGGCCACCGGCCCGTCGTCGACCTCGAGAAGCTCGTCGTCAAGGAGATCGACCTCCGCGGCACCATCGCGTACGCGAACGACCACGCTGCGACGATCGAACTCGTACGGTCCGGCAAACTCGACCTCGCACCGTTCATAACCGGTCGGATCGCGCTTGACGACCTCATCGAGCAGGGCTTCGACCAGCTGATCCACCACAACGAGGACCACGTCAAGATCCTCGTGCGCCCCTGACTCCCACCAAGGACCAGAGGAGGGGCCCGCCGGTCGATGACCGGCGGGCCCCTCCTCGTCCGCCCTCCCGCGAAGCAGCCAGCCGGGACCAACGACGAACGCGCTCGTGGACTACCACATCGTCTACGCGCTCGCGCTGATCGTGGTCGCCGTGCTCTCGGCCGGGGACACGTGGGGGCTCGGTGTCTGATGGAAGCGACTCCCCGCTGTTCGCAAGGCGCCGTGGCTCATCTGAGCCGAACGGACGCAGGGACAGAGCCCGAGGACGAGAGATCCCGTCCTCGGGCTCTGTCGTGTCACCGTGCGTCGGGTTTGCGTATCCCGTGGTCGGCGCCGTACAGCGCGGCCTGTGTCCGGCGCTCGAGTCCCAGTTTGGCGAGCAGCCCGGACACGTAGTTCTTCACGGTCTTCTCAGCGAGATCGAGCTGTTCGCCGATCTGGCGGTTCGTCAACCCGACGGCGATGAGTTCGAGCACCTGCCGTTCCCGGAGCGTGAGGTCCGGCAGGTCGTCCTCCGGCCGCCTGGTGATGCGTTCGACCGCCTGCGCCACCGGGACGGCCGGGAGGAGACTGCGACCTGCCGCGACCTGCCGGATGTCCTCGACCAGGGTCTGTCCGCGGATGTCCTTCACGACGTACCCGGACGCGCCGGCGAGCAGCGCTGCTTGCATCGCCGACTCGTCGTCGTACGCGGTCAGCATCAGGCACGCGATCTCCGGGTGCGCGGACCGCACCGAGCGGCACGCGTCGACGCCGCTGCCGTCCGGGAGGCGGACGTCGAGCACGACGACGTCCGGCCGGGTCGCCGCCACTCGGCCAGATGTGTCGCGTACGGTGCCGGCTTCTCCCACGACCTGGAGGTCGGGTTGGGCGTCGATGAGGTCCGCGACGCCGCGTCGCACGATCTCGTGGTCGTCGACGAGGAACACCTTGATCATCGTGGTTCCTTCCGTTCGGTTCGTCCGAGGGGTGCGGCCCAGACGACGGTGGTGCCGCCGTCGGCCCCGGGGCCGAGCTCGTAGCGTCCGCCGCGCATCGTCGCGCGGGCGGCCAGGTTGGCGGTACCGCTCCGACGCTCGCTCGACCCGGGACCAGGGCCGTCGTCCTCGACGACCACCTGCACGGCGTCGTCGGAGACGGCGACCTCGACCCGGCATTCCGCGCCCGGGGCGTGTCGCGCGACGTTGGCGACGGACTCCCGAACCGCGGCGACGACGTCGTGGGCGAGCGCCCCCGTAACGTCGATGTCGACCGGACCGCTGAAGGTGATGCGAGGCGGGCGGGAGAGTGCTGGGCGGAGCTCTGTGACGACGTCCAGCAGCCGTTCCCGGGTGCTCCGTGCGGCTGGGCGGTCGGAGCTGCCGAGCGTGAAGACCGCTGTGCGGACCTCAGCGATCGCCGCGTCGATGGCGCTGACCTGCTCCTCGAGGTGGTCGCGGAGGTCCTCCGGGACGCGCAGGGCGGTCGCCTGCAGTGCCAGTCCGGATCCGAACAGCCGTTGGATGACGTGGTCGTGCAGGTCCCTGGCGATCCTGCTGCGGTCCTCGGCGAGTTCCAGGCGCCGTCGGTCTCGACGGCCCCGCGCCACTGCGAGTGCGACGCTGGTCTGCCGGCCGAACTCGCCCGCCATGCCCAGTTCGGCGTCGGCGAACACCGGGCCGCCCGGCCCGCGGGCGACGACGAGCGCGCCGAGTGCGTCGCCGGCCACCCGGAGCGGGATCGCGATCGTCGGCCCGAGCGGGGGCGTCCACTCGACCCCGGCGACCGCGGTTCCGGTCGTGTCCGCGACGACGGCACCCGTGTCGATGGCACGCCCGGCGAGCGATCCGGCGGCGGGGTACCGGCGGTCGCGGACCGGGTCCGCGACAGGACCGACCGCGATCGCCACCTGCAGGTACTCGGCGTCGGCGTCGGGCAGGACGATGGTGACCAGGTGCGCGTCGACGAACGCGAGGACCCGGTCGGCGATGATCGTGAGGACGTCCTCGATGGACTCGTCCGCGACGAGCGCCGAACTGACGTCGGCCGTCGCGGTCGCCCACCGTTCGCGCAGCTGGCTCTCTTCGAACAGACGCGCGTTGTCGATAGCCACGCCTGCGGTCGCGCCGAGCGCCTCGACGAGCTCCTGATCCTCCTGCGTGAAGTGCCCGCGACGCGGGTTCGTCAGGTAGAGGTTGCCGTAGACCTTGTCGCGCACCCGCAGCGGCACCCCGAGGAACCCCTCCATCGGCGGGTGACCCGCCGGGAACCCAGCGGAGCGCGGGTCCTCACCGAGGTGCTCCAACCGGACGGGGCGCGCGTCCTGCATGACGGCCCCGAGCACACCCTTGCCTCGGGGGAGGTGTCCGATGCGCCGGACGTGCTCCTCGTCCATCCCGACGTGGATTAACCGTTCGAGTTCCTCGCCGTCCGGTGCGATCACGCCGAGCGCGCCGTACTCCGCGTCGACGAGTTCCAGGGCCGCGGCCACGACCGCGTGCAACGTGTCCTCGAGGGCCAGGTGCTCGACGATCCGCCGGTTCGCGGCGAGGAGGTTCCGCAATCTGCCCTGCGTGCGGAGCACCGCCTGCGCACGGTCGACCAGTTCATCGATGGTGCGCTCGAGTGCGGAACGCGGAGCATCCGGGAATGCGAGCGGTTCGACCATGAGGTCCCTTCGGGTGTGGAAGTTCCGATCCTAGGACGGCTGATCGAACGGAGTCCGCGGTCCCTGACCGCGGTGCGGGCGCTCGACCGGACCGGGGCGCTCGATCCGCTTCGGGTCCGGATCAGGCGCCCCGCGGTGAGCAATGTAGAGGAGCGCTGGAGTCAGCGGTAGGACCAAGGTCCCACGACCTCGTCGCCCCCGGGACGCCCGGTACAGTCATCGCTCCAGGAGTTCACGTCGCCGCTGCGGCACCACCGCCACGGGCGCGCGTCCCTGCGTGATGAGGCCGTGCGCGGTGGAACCGGTGAACAGGCCGCCGATGGTGGTGCGGTGCCGGCGTCCGAGGACCACCAGCGAGGCGAACGGCGCGTGCGCCAGGAGTCGCTCGACGGGGTCCCCTTCCTCGAGTAAGGGGTGGTGGCGCAACCCGGGGTACCGCATGTGCAGGAGTCGCTCGCTGTCGGCGAGGACGGCACGGTTGTGCTCCTCGTACAGCTGCGGGTCCTCGAGCACGCTCAACGCGCCCGTCGCTGTGGCCACCGGGAGCTTCCACGCCCGGAGCGCGCCGAGGCGGTGGCGGCTCCGCAGCGCCTCTTCGGCGGCGAACCGCAGAGCTGCGTCCCCCGTCGACGTGTCGACTCCGAGGAGGACGTCACCGTCGACCGGGACCCAGTCCTCGGGAACGACAACGACCGGGAGGTCGGCGACCGTCGGGATGCGTTCCGGCATCCAACCGTCGAGCGCCGTCCGCAGTCGGTGTTGGCGGCGGTTACCGATCACGAGGAGGTCCGCGTCGGCGGCGACTTCGAGCAACGTGCGGTCGGGTGCCCCGAACCGCACCAGGGTCTCGACGCCCACGTGACTCCTGTCAGGGAGCCGCGCCGCTGCTGCTTCCACCAGCGCTCGATCGGCGCGGGGATCCGTTGACCATCCGTTCGTGACGGTGACGACGTCGACACGGCTGCCGGACGGAAGATCCCGTTCGATCACCCAGTCGATCGTGCGCAGACTCGCCTCGTGCTCGTCGATGCCGACCACGACGTGTTGCGGAACGGGAGCCGCAGCGTCTCGCATGTCAATGCACCTCCGCCGGCGAGGGTACGGCTGAGGCCGTCGCCGGCACTGCGGCGGCCGGCTGGGGGACGATGCAGACCGGCGAGTGGGCGCGGTGCATCAGCGCTTCACCGACCGAACCTCCGAGGAACGCCCCGATGGCGGTCCGGTGTCGTCGCCCGGTGACGATGAGCGAGGCATCGGCCCCGGCTTCCTCCAGGAGTGCGGCCGCGGTCTGGCCGTGTCGACGAGCCGCGCGGACGACGAGGTCTGGGTGGCGGTCCGCCACGGCACGGCTCGCGGCCTGGAGCTCGAGCGTGCTCTCGTGCTCCCACAGCTCCCGGTCGTCCGCGAGGTAGATGTTCGCGTACGGGGAGATCGTCAGCGGGATGTCCCAGGCCCGGACGAGGACGAGTTCGCTGCCACGGACAGCAGCCTGGTCCGCGGCGAACGCGAGCGCGGCCGAGGCGGTCCGACCGTCGACGCCGACCACGACCGGGCCCGCACCGTGGTGCCAGTGCTCGGGGACGGCGATGACGGGCACGGTGGTACGTGCCACGACGCGTTCAGCGATCCGGCCGCCGAGCGTCGCGAGCACGACGTGCGCCTGACGGGCACCGAGCACGAGGACGTCGCTGTCCTCGGAGTCCAGCAGCAGTCGCTCCACCGTCGGCCCCTCCGGCACGGACTGCTCGACCATCAGCCCAGGGTGACGCCGACGCAACCGCGTCTCTGCCTGTTCGAGCCGCTGCTCGGTCCGCAGCACCGTCTCGGAGTAGAGCTCGCTGACCGTGAGGAGCCGAACGCGGTCTCCTGGGCGGAGGTTCTCGTCGATCCATTCGATGGTCCGCGAGCCGGCGTCGGTGTCGTCGACCGCGACGGTGTAGCTGGTCATGGTTGCTCCTCGGCAGGTTCTTCCGGTCTGTGCCCGGCTGGCGACCGCGGTGGTCGCCTGCCACGACGGTAGGTCGACCACAGCGAGCCGTGGAGGGTCGAACGTCCTACCGGTGTTGGCAGGCTTCTCCATTCCGAGACGGTTGCCGGGTCGGTCCGGGCGCACCGGGACCTTCGACACTGTTCCCGCGGCGGATGGACCCGCAGCCTCGTAGCGGAGGGGGTACCGACCGCCTCCAGGAAGGGGTCAGCGATGACCAGACGATTCGTCGTCGGGTGGGATGGGTCGTCCGCGGCTCGCGGCGCACTCGCGTGGGCACTGGATCGCGTTGAAGGCGGGCCGAACCGCCTCATCGTCGTCCACGCTGTCCCAGCGGACTCTGCCGCGCCGTCCCTGTCGACCGCCGACTTCTCCGTGCGGGCGGCCGTCAACGCCGTCATCGACACCGACCACGCCGTTCGGGTGGACGTCGAGGTGCACCGTGGGCACCCGACCGCGGTGCTGCTCGCTTCGGTGGACGCAGACTCCGTCCTCGTCGTGGGCCGGGACGGGGTGCCGGCAGCGCGTGGCTCGCGGCCCTCGCTCGCGGACCGCCTCGTAGGCGCAGCCCCCTGCACGGTCGTGGTCGTTCCGCTCGCGCCCGGGGCACGTCGGGACGGGATCGTCGTCGCGGTGGATCCGGGCGCTTCGTCGCGTCCTTCGCTGCGCTTCGCGGTTCAGGAGGCGCGGCGCACGAGACAGTCGATCGTGGCCGTCAGCGCATGGTCACCCCGACACGGCAATGGTGCCGAGGACCCGGGCGGCGTCGAGCGGACCCGTCGGTTGCGCATGCTGGAGGAACAGGTGGAGGACGCTCTCGCCGAGGCGCCGGACGTGGACGTCGTCCGGCGACTCGTTGCGGGTCCGCCGGCGCGGCGCATCGTGGAATCCGCCGAGGCCGCGTCATTGCTCGTCATCGGAGCGGGACACCGGCGCGCGAGGGCCGGAACAGTGACCGAGCAGGTCGTCCGCGCGTCCCGCACGCCTGTCGCGGTCGTCCGGTGAATCGGTCGTCGACCGGGCTGACGGGCTCTGCCGCCGTCCGGATCCGCGGGCTCGAGAAACGCTACGGGCGTGTCCGAGCAGTCGATGGCCTCGACCTGGACGTCGCCGCGGGGGAGGTGCACGGGTTCCTCGGGCCGAACGGCGCGGGCAAGACCAGCACCATGCGGATCCTCCTCGGTCTCAGTAAGGCGACGCGCGGGGACGTCCGAGTGCTCGGTGGCGATCCGTGGAGCGACGCGGTGTCGCTCCACCGCCGGATGGCGGCCGTTTCCGGGGACGCGGCTCTGTGGCCCGGGCTGACCGGGGGCGAAACGATCGACCTCCTGACTTCGTTGCGCGGCGGCGCGGTGCGATCCCGTCCCGTCCGAGCGAAGCGGGCCGCGCTGCTCGAGGATTTCGCACTCGACCCCACGAAACGCGTCCGTGCGTACTCGCGAGGCAACCGCCAGAAGGTTCTCCTCGTCGCCGCACTGCTCCTCCCGGCGGAGCTCTACCTGTTCGACGAGCCGACGACGGGACTCGACCCCCTGATGCAGGAGGTGTTCGCGCGACACGTCCGAGCGTCGCACGACGTTGGAGCGACCGTGCTCCTGTCGTCCCACGTCCTGAGCGAAGCACAGGCGCTCTGCACGACCGTTTCGATCGTCCGCGCCGGTCGGGTGGTCGAGACGGGCTCGATGGCGGAGCTGCGACGGCGCACGCGGACCACTGTCTCCTTCGACGCCGCAGGATCGATCCGCGAGGTGCGCGCCGCCCTGCCCGAAGCGCGCGATCTCTCCGTGACGGGCGCCCGGTTCTCCTGCAGCGTCGCGGAGTCGGACGTCGTGGCCGCTCTCCCCCGGCTCGCGGCACTCGACATCACCGGTCTCGTCATCGCTCCGCCGTCCCTGGAGGAGTTGTTCCTGCACCAGTACGAGACCGAGTCGGTCTCGGCGGCAACCGCATGGAGCACGTCATGATCCTGCTGCTGGTCCGGTCACGCCTCCGGGCAGACCTGTGGCAGCTCGTCGGCTGGGTCCTGGGGCTCGCGGTCACGACGTCGCTGGTCACCGTCCAGGTCGCCGCGACGTTCCCCACCGGAGCCGCTCGTGCGGCCACGCTCCGCGTACTCCTCGCCACGCCCGTCGTCCTGGTGTTCAGAGGGACACCTGACGGCGCCTCTGCTGGGGCGTTCTTGACCGCCCTCAGCCTGTCGTTCGTCGCTTTCCTGGTCGGGATGATGAACGTCTTCCTCGTCACCCGGCACAGTCGCGCGGCCGAGGAGAGTGGTCTCGGGGACACTCTGAGCTCCACCGCGACGGCCCGGACCGGACCAGTCGTGAGTGTGCTGTTGTTCGTGGTGGCCTGGAACGCCATCGCCGGTGTCGCGGTTGCATCGGGCACCGCCCTCACAGCGGAGCCTCCGGGCGGATCGATGCTGTTCGGTGCAGCGTGCGCGGGCACCGGGGTGGGTACGGCCGGAGTCGTCCTGCTCCTCGCACAGTTCTTCCCGTCTGGACGCGCCACCAACGCCACGGGAGCCATCGTCTTGGTGGCGTGGTACTTCATCCGGGGCATCGGGGATGCAACCGGCACCGCAGACATGCGCACGCTGGTCCTGCGACCGTCGTGGGTCAGCTGGGCGAGTCCGATCGGTTGGGCGCAGGCGACCCGGCCGTTCGGCGAGCAGTCGCTCTGGCCCCTCGTCCTCGGACCCACGCTCTTCGTCGCGGCCGGCGTGGGTGCCGTCGTCACGGCGGGCCGTCGAGATGTCGGGTCGGCGACCATCGGCCACCGACCGGGACGAGCGGATGCCCGCCTGTGGCTGCGGGGAGCGTTCGGCCTGGCTGTCCGCCTCGACCGGGCGGTCCTGGTCACGTGGACGATCGCGATCCTCGCCTTCAGTGCGCTCGTCGGTTCACTGTCGGGTGTGGTCACCGACCAGCTCACTTCCGTATCTCCGGCGGTCACGAGGACGATCACGGCCATGGGCGGCGGAGCGCAGGACGTGTCGGAGTCGTTCGTCCGACTGGGTGCAGAGACCATCGGAGTCCTGGTCTCGGCCATGTGCGTGCAGGGAGCGCTCCGACTGCGGCGGGAGGAGGCCAGCGCGCGAGCAGATCTCCTGATCGTCAGCGGTGCCAGCCGCACGGCGTGGTTCTTCGCGTTCGCTGCACTCCCCGGCGCGGTCGCTGCTGTGGTGCTTTTGCTGTCCGGACTGGTCGCGGCCGTCGCCGCGGGGGAGGTCGGCGGCACGTCGGCGCCTTGGGCGACAGCGCCGCTCGGCCAACTGCCGGCGGTGCTCGTCATGCTCGCCGTGTCCGCGTTCGTCCTCGCGATCGTGCCGCGCACGAGCGTGGCGCTCGCCTGGTCGCTCTACGCTGCCGCGGCCTTCGTCGGCGAGTACGGCAGCATCGCCGGCTTGCCGGAGTCGCTGCGCCGACTGAGCCCGTTCGAGCACGTCGTGGATCCCTTTCACACGGGGCCGAGCGTGGCCGCTGCCGTCGCGATCACGGCCGGCGCGCTCGTCGTCGTCGGGATCTCGGCGCTCGCTATGCGGTTCAGGGACACGGGGTCAGACCATTGACGAGCACGCCGAGCGCAAGGAAGCGGACGACCGAGGAACGAGAAAGGAACCGACGATGCTGAAGCAGGTGCGTTGGAGCGTCGCGATCGACGAGACCGCGGCGGGCTGGAACACGCTCCAGTGGATCGCGCACAACGTCGCGGATGGTGACGTAGTACGGCTGGTGACCATCCACGAGCGGTTCGGTGAGGCAGCGGAGCGTTCAACGGGTCGGCTGACGATCGCACGGCATCTGCTCACCGAGCGGCATCCCGATCTCAGGATCGAGCAGGAAGTCATGAACGGCCCGACACTGGGTCGACTCGTTGGGGAGACCGGCGAATCGGACATCCTGGTGATCGGCGGACGCCGCAGCGACCGGGTCTGGGCGTCCGTCACCGGTCGTGTCGCGGAACGAGTCATGGCCGGGGTGAAAGGCCCGGTGGTGGTCGTACCCGAACGGTGGCAGCCCACTCCCGCTCCTTCCGTCGTGGTCGGTGTCGAAGCCCAGACGGCCACGAGCGCACTCGAGTTCGCCTCGGAGAGAGTTGGGCAACGCGGCGGCGACCTCGTCCTCGTCCGAGCCTGGGAACCACCGACGAGCGTGTCGCCGATCGGTCGGGTGTACCTCGCGCGGGACGCGCCACGCTGGGAGCACGAGGGACAACTCGAACTGGACGCTGCCATCCGCAGGGTGAGCCGAGAACTCCCTGACCTGCGCGTGCGCGCGGAGCTCCGTCAGGGGCGCCCGGCAGCAGTCCTGCAGCGCAGCGGAGAAGCCGCGGCACTCATCGTCATCGGACGACGCCACCGGTCGGCCGTCGCCGGCAGTCTCTTCGGGTCCGTAGGAGAACACCTCGTGCACGACGGCCGCGTCCCCGTGTGCGTGGTGCCCCAGCAGCTCGATAGGCCCTCCGCGGACCTGTGACACCGGCGACACCGCCCACGAACGGCCAGTCTCCGCGCATACCTCCCCTGTACCGATCAACGGTTCAAGGATGGAGACGACATGTTGCAGGCAGGTACGCTCGTGGTAGCTCTTCAGGATCACGGCGGTGTGAGCCGGTCGTTCGTCCGTAGCGGCGAGCAGGGCGTGGTCACGCAGGGCGGGTGGTGGCCGGTGCAGGTGCGGTGGCAAGGGCGGTCCTACAGTCAGCCTGCCTACGTCGACGAGATCGCCTGACAGGCAGCGCGGCGTCGTCACTGCGCTGAGGATGCGCGGGTCCCGAGCGCCCGCTCCCACACGCGGCGGGTACGGCGCGCGGTCGGGGTGTCCTCGCCCAGTCCGTCGCAGAACGCGCGGACCCAGCTCAAGGCGTCCTGCCGAGGCACTCGGAACTCGTTGCCCACGTAGTAGGCGGAGTCCGGCAGCGGCACGACGTTGATGATGTAGTACAGCGACCGGCGCGGCACACCGATCTCATCCGCGATCCAGCCCAGGCCGACGGAGGAACGGTCGGGGTGGCGGTGGCAGGGGAACGGTCGGCGGCGGGTGGTGCGACGCTCTTCCACGAACTGGCGGGCATCGTC
Organism: Curtobacterium citreum; assembly: GCF_006715175.1. Taxonomy (NCBI): domain Bacteria; kingdom Bacillati; phylum Actinomycetota; class Actinomycetes; order Micrococcales; family Microbacteriaceae; genus Curtobacterium; species Curtobacterium citreum. Next base: position 1,955,344 of record NZ_VFMQ01000001.1, read on the forward strand.
GATGGGGATCTGGATCGAGTTGCCGATGCGGCGGGCAGAGTCGGGGAGGGCACCCTCGGAGCTGAGCACCCACACGCGTCGCTGGGTCACGTTCAGCTGCGCGGCGATCCACGCGAGGTCCACGGTCTCGACGTCGTCCGGGAAGGGTTCGATGCCGTACCCGTAGAACCGGCGCTTGTCGGATCGGCGTTCCTCGATGAACGGCTCGGCGCTGGTGAGGGGGATGCGCAGTTTCCCGGTTTCGTCCCGGTAGGTGCCGGCGGGCAGTTTGCCCTTCGAGGACCAGGCGTAGGCGCTCCCCATCGCGACACCGACGGCGCCGGCGAGCTCGCGGAGGGTCATGGTCTCGGTCACCGGGACGTTCTTCGTGCTGGTGGTCATCTGGGGCTCCTGGTGCTAAGGGCCGACCTGTTGACGACCTCATCCACGTGTATGCGGCGAAACCAGGACGAGCTGTGGGTGCCGGTCGTCGTCAGTCGGTCAGCGGGGCCGGCTTCCCCGCCGACTTCACGTCCGGAAGTCGGAGCTAACCGCAGGGGCATGCCGATCGGCGGGGTTCCAGGGCACTAGTCTCGTCCCTTCCGGCCGGAGGGTAAGAGCTATGGATAGGGATCTATATGTATGGGGGAGGTGGGAGGGGAGATGTATCCCTCTTCTTCTTCAGATCTATATCTGTGTTCAAGAAGTTAAGAAGAAGAAAGAAGGCCCTACTTCCGCAGCAGGCTGCGGAACTGGCTGACTTGCCAGACCGCTCAACCCGTTGAGCGTCAGCCGTGATCTTCGCAAGCCAGGGGCTGGATCAACTCGGGTTTCGCCGCATCGTGTTGAGCATGGCCAGCACGACCCACTTCTCTCGGTTCACCTCAGGACTCTCGCGCTGCCCGGGAGCCGAGCTGGAAACCGAACCCATGGACCTCACGACCGCGGTTGGAGTCCCGGTGACCACGATGATCATCAGCTGCGGCAGAGACTGCGCGGTCGTGGACGATGCGACGACCGCATTGCAGTGGATGTTCCCGGGCGCGACCACTCGGGCAGACTTCGCCTCCCGGACTGCCGAGGCCGCTCAGGCCGCGGAGCGAGCGCACTACGAACAGGTCCGGTGGTGCGTCGCTGCCCACAGGATGTCCGCTTCGCAGCACCGGCTCTACGCAGCACCGAAGGACACCCACTTCGACGGGCCGCTTCCGTTGCGGTGGCTCGGAGTCCCGCCGCTGTACCTGACGGGAACGCAGCTCGGCGAGCGACCGCTCCCGAGCGGTCTCACTGAGCGGGTGTGCGGAGCGCCCGATGCGTGCTTGCGGCTGCTCGCTGACGCAGGCGTCATCGAGTTGTGGTGAATCGACGAGGGTTGCCCTGGTCCGCGCATAGGTGCCCCGAGGACGACATCCGTCATGGACGGGGATCCGGAACGGAGAAGCCACGTTGACCGAGGTACACCCCGAAAGGACGATCGAGCACTGGGGCGGTGTTCTCGTCACGCTGGACGGCGCGTCGGGCACTGAATGGCGCGAGTTGCCGTGGTCCCTCCTGCGCGAGGCGCTCCGTGCGCACGCGCTCGGTCCGGGCGGGGAACTGCTCGTCATCGAGTGCCGCGACACCGATGCCGAAGACGCCGCGGTACGCGGGCGAGCGCAGGTGCTCTCCCTCGGTGCCGGGTACGGCGTCATCGTGGAACTCCGGGACGACACCAAGGACGTGTCGTTGTACGAGCGCATCGCACTGCGCGACGAGCCTCGGGATGTCCTCCGACTGACGCTCTCTCCGACCTGGACCGCCGTCGTGCGCCAGGCCGAGATCCTCTCGCCGTGGCAAGCTGCCTCTGTCCTCGGGTGGATGATGCCCTGCGACGTTCCCCTGCTCGACGACTACTGGACGTCAGAGCAGGCTCTCGACTTCTGGCAGGACGTCCGAGCGGGCCGTCGCCGCTCACCGGTGTGATGCCGCACGACATCGTCTCGTCGCCAGTTCGTGGCACGTTTCTTGGCACGAATCTGTACGCATCGCCGTTCATCTCCGTTGATGTCGGTTCCATTCGGAAGCCCGCACCGGCGCGGATCTCGGGCCAGATGCCAGCCACGACGGGCAGGCCGTTCGACGGCACATTTCCCTGACACGAAAGAGGTCACTGGTTCGATCCCAGTATCGCCCACCACATGGAAACCCCCGCTTCGGCGGGGGTTTTCGCGTTTCCTGCAGCGCAACCGGTGGATCCCCTGAACGGCGGAGGGCTGCACCGATCTGCGTGCCGTCAACGGGCGTGCACCGCGATGCGCCCGCGGTCTCCCACGACCGCGTGTTCGACCACGAGTCGAACGGTCTCGTCCACGGACTGCGACGCCGTGTCGATCCACCAACCCTGGTCCCGGAACCCGTCCCGCATCGAGCGGTCGAGCGCCTCGTGCCCGTCGAACTCGAAACGGTCCGCCGATGGCCGCGCGGCGTTCCGGGCTCTGCAGGTCGCTCCGCCGGGTGCCAGGACCACGAGGGAGGTCGGGGCCCGCGGCAGCACGCCGAGGAGGTGGTCGAGGTGGTGCGCATCGGGGAGGACGCAGTCGACGACCGTGTCGAAGCCTGCGGTCACGAAGTTCGTGGTCAGCGCGCCGATGTTCCGGTGGCACAACGCCATCTGCCGTGCGGCCTCGTCCGCGGGGTGTCCCAGCGGCCACACCGCGCCGGACCTGACCATCCGGCTGACGTCGTCCGCGGCGACACGGGCCGCGCGTGGCAGCGCAGCGGCGAGGCGCGCACTGACGGTCGACTTGCCCGCCCCGGGCATGCCGGTGATGATCCAGGTCCGCCCACCACGCTCGACTGCCATGCGCCGAGTCTGCCGTGCCGTGACGTCCTCCGCGCGGACGTCGTTCGTGCTCGTCCGTCAGCCGACGCGTCGAGCGGCAGCGGAGCCGACCGTCCCGGAAACCTCGGTCCCGTTCCCGTCCGGCCACCACACGGACACCCGCTGTCCGTCCGCGTCGACCGGTGTCGCCTCGAACGCGGCGACGACCGCCTTCGCCTGACGCTCCGTCGGGACGACCGCAGTCACCAGGGACCCGGACACGGAGAACCTCCGGACATCCGGATCCGCTGCGGCGACTCGAGCCGCCGTCTCGACGGTCGTCTCCGACACCGGTGACGAGCCGGTGACGGATACGTACGTCGTCCACGTCTTCGCTGTCCCGACGTACACCGACGACGGGTCGTCGCCGTCCAGGTGCGCGCGCAGCCAGGCCGCTGCTGCGGGAAGGGACGACGGAGTCCGCACGCGGACGGTCGTGGAAGCCCCCTGCTGGGCGACCGTCACGTCCGGGAGCGCGGCCGCCGCGGTCACCAACCGGAAGCCCCGTTCGTCCACCGTCAGCGGCGCCGCGGACGGCGCTGGTGTCGCACCGGACGGGTTCGCCAGGTCGAGCTCCCACGCGGCGAGGTCGTGCCCGGCGGGCGCCCTGACGGTCGCCGTCGATGGTCCGAGCGCCGCCCGCACCGAGCGGACCTGCTCGAGCGTGAACCCGGCACGGACACGAACGGTGAAGTCCGCCGACCACGCGGCCGTCTCGAGGTACTCCCGGGACACGCAGTGCGAGTCGTCCGGCTGCCAGTACCGCGCGGTGACCACCACCACCCCCGGCAACGCTTCGAGACGCTTCACCGTCGGCGCGTACTCCGCGGTGACCGACGGACCCGGCTCGAGCGGTGAGCACCACGAACCGGCACCGCAGCCGGTGAGCGCGGTCGCGGCCGCAGCCCCCACGACTGCAGCCGCGACCCACCGGATTCCCCTCACCACCCCACTGTGCCGAGGACCGCACGCCGACACATCAGCCCACAGGACGAACTGTGTCCTGCGACGTAGCCGGGTGGTCAGTTGGCGACCACCGGTGCGGTGGATCGATGGACCTGGGCCGACTCTTCCGGCGGGGGAACCACGACCCTGCACCAGCCGACGACGCGACCGACCGGCTCCGAGCAGCGCTCGCCCGGCTCGTCGCCCGCATCCCTGGCGACACGATGCTGCACCCGCCGGCGACCGAAGCCGCACTCACGCACGCGGGGACGCACCTCGGCAGGGAACTGCCGGCGGACGTCCGCGCGCTGTACCTGCTGCACGACGGACAACACCAGTACACGGCAGCGGATCCGCGCTTCGCCGCCGGCCTGTTCGCCGGGGCGCCGCTGCTGCCGGTACAGGACCTGCTCCTGAACTGGGACAACTGGGCGGGGTTCGAGTCCCGGGAGGACATGGACGAGTTCGCGTCCTCGGACCCCGACGGGTTCGTGCAGGCGAAGTACTCCGTCCGCGGGTGGATCCCGCTCACCCACGACGGCAGCGGCAGCCACATCGGCGTGGACCTCGATCCCGGCCCAGCCGGCACCGTCGGACAGGTCATCACCTTCGGGTCGGACGACGAGGGGCACCACGTGCTCGCGCCGACCCTGGCGTCGTACCTCGAGCAGGTGTCCGACCTCGTCGAGTCCGGTGACCTCATCCCGTCTGCGGACGAGGACGACCCGGACTGGACGTCCAGCCGCCCGCTGTCGCAGCTGTTCCACCCGACCGGGCGTCCAGCCGCCTGACCGGCGATCGCGCCGGACCGCCGCCGTGCTGTGGCAACATGCGTCCATGCGGATCTGGCCGAGGCGTGCTGCACGGACACCGCCGCACGAGGTGATCGACGTCCACCCGGGCGTGCCGCCGCTCAGTGCGTGGGGCCGCAACGGCATCGTCGGCACGATCGGGTCCGGTCCGGCCGCCGGGGCGACCGTGGTCGCGCACCCGCACTGGAACGAGCGCGGTGCCCTGGACTACTACGAACTGGAGGTCTGGGACCGGACGGGACCCGTGTTCGACGAGGACGGCCGCTTCGTCATGGAGGACTGGGGGCCCGATGATCGGGTGCCCGGTACGGAGGGGGGTCTCGTCGACGCGCTGACCCGTGAGGTCGACGTCACGTGGTGGACCGACCAGGAACGCCTCGACGCGTTCTGGTCGACGCACTGGGACCGCCGCTGAACCGTCCGTCGCCGATCGCCAGCACGGTGCGGACGGACACCGGGGCCCTGGTCAGACCGGCCGGTAGATCGCGATCGGGGGAGCCGACGGGTCGCCGTCGTCGTGCGCGTCGCCGGTGGCGAGCCAGACCCGGTCCTCGTGCTCGATCGTCGTCGGCAGGTCGCCGTGCACGAGGATGCGGATCGCGGGGGCTTCGCCGTCGATCAGGTCGACGCCGTGGGCCTCGGTGCCGCCGGGGTTGTCGTGCACGTAGCTCATGGGCCCAGTGAACCCGTCCGGGGCTGGGAACACCTCGCCCTGGCCGCCCGGTCCCTCGCAGCGTTCGGGTCACCGCGATGGACCGGGCAGCGGGGCGGGTGACCCCGGTGTCCGAGGACGGCCGTCCTCGGCACCGAGGAGTCATCCGGAGACCGGCGGGTACCGGATTGGTCCGACGTGCCGGAGCAAGCGACGCGCCCGGTGGAGCACACGATCCGCGTGCCCAGCCGATGTCGGGGTAGAGTGTTCGAGTACGCGGATGTGGCGCAGTGGTAGCGCATCACCTTGCCAAGGTGAGGGTCGCGAGTTCGAATCTCGTCATCCGCTCGGAACACGCGAAGCAGCACGGTCAGCATCGCGACACGAAGGCCCCGGTCAGTCGATCGGGGCCTTCGTCGTTCAGCCGGTCCGGATCAGCGGATCCGGGTCCCGGTCACCCCGCGCCGCCGAAGCGCTCGGCCCGCACGTCGGACACGTCGTGCCCGAGCTCCCCGAGCCACCGCAGCACCTGCTCGACGAACGGCGTCGACCCGCACACGTACACGAGCGCGCCGACCTCGGGCGGGAACACCGCACGCTCGAGCCCGTCGCGGGTCAGGCGGCCGACCGGCATCCCCGACCCCTCGGGCGCACGGCGGCTGTAGACGTGCGTGACCTCGAGGGGCGCGGGGGAGCGCAGCGCGGCGTCGAGCTCCTCGACGAAGAAGTCGTCCTCGGGCGTGCGCGTCGCGGCGAGGAGCCGGAAGGGCACCGGGTCGTCGGCGGCCGCGTGCGCGGTGACCATCGGGAGCAGGGGCACGATCCCCGATCCGCCGGCGATCAGTTGGACGGGCCGGTCGGAGCGCCCTGGACGCCAGACGAACCAGCCGCCGAGCGGACCGTGCACGTCGAGCCCGTCGCCGACCTCGATCGCGTCGACGAGGAACGGTGAGACCTCGCCGCCCTCGACGCGGTCGACGGCCAGGACCACCCGCGTGCCCTCGCCGGCGGAGGCGATCGAGTACGAGCGGGAGGCCTGGTAGCCGTCCTCGGCGGTCAGGCGCAGGTCGAGGTGCTGGCCGGGGTCGTTGCCGGGCCAGGTCGGCACGTCGAGGACGATGCGGCGCGCGTTCGGCGTCTCCTGCGCGACGGCGGCGACCGTCGCCGGGTGCCAGGCCGGCCGCCTGCGGGACGCGGCGGACGGGGCGGGGGTGGGGCGTGCCTCCAGGCCATCGACCGGTGCGGACCCGCTCACCAGTACCGCTCTTCCTTCCAGGGGTCGCCGTGCATGTTGTAGCCGGCGTTCTCCCAGAAGCCGGGCTCGTCGTCGGACTGCATGACGATCCCGCGGACCCACTTCGCGCTCTTCCAGAAGTACAGGTGCGGGACGAGCAGCCGCGCGGGCCCGCCGTGCTCCGGCTCGAGCGGCTCGCCGTCCGCCTCGAACGCGATCCAGGACTGCCCGTCGAGCAGTTCGTCGAGCGGCACGTTCGTCGTGTAGCCGCCGAAGCTGTGCACCATGCAGTACTCGAGCGAGGTCTCGACGTCGGCGAAGAACCGGTCGAGGGGGACGCCGCGCCACGGCATGTCGAGCTTGGTCCAGTGCGTCACGCAGTGGATGTCGACGGTGACGTCCTCGACGCCGAGCGCCTGCGCCTCGTCCCACGTCCACGTGTGCAGCCCGGTCTCGGTCCGGATCGAGAAGCTCCAGTCGGCCGGCTCGATGTCCGGCGTCGCCCCGGCGGACAGCACGGGCCAGTCCCGCACGAGGGTCTGCCCCGGCGGGATCCGGGGGTCGTCGCGGTCGTCCCGGCGTCCGCCGAAGCCGCGGGTGAACGTCGCCATGGGTGCTCCTTCGAAGGGTGGTCGTGACCGATCATGCCGTGTCCGGACGCGTGGTGTGTGTCCGGCAGGTGACAGCGCGGTCTGCGGCCCAGCTGGCAGGTCGCCGTGCGTCCGCCGGAGGGCCGCGGTCCGCCCGTACCCTCGGCACATGAGCGGGCACACGGGGCGGGCGGACGACGCGGACGCGGACGCCGCGGCGCCGGCCGACCGGGTCCTGCTCGCGGGTGCCGCTGACGACCTGCCCGAGATCCGACTGCTGCTCGATGCGCTGCCCGACACCGCGTACGGCCAGGTCGTCGTCGAGGTGGCCTTCGCCGAGCAGGTCCGCATCCTGCCGGCACCGCCCCGGCTGAGCGTCACCTGGCTCGTCCGGTGCGAGCGCCCGTCGCTCCTGCCGTCGCTCGTGTTCGCCGACCACGGTGAACTCCTCGCCGAGGCCGTCACCGCGTGGGCGTCCGAGTGGGGCGTCGCGGGCGCCGAGCCTCGCACCGCCGTCTGGATCGGCTGCGCCGACAGCCCGTGGGTCGAGCGTGCGCGCTCGATCGTCCAGCTCGGGCTCGCCGACGCGGGTCAGCAGGTCCAGGTCGAGTCCGGCAGCTGACGCCGGCCTGGAGGCACGTGGCGGCGCCGCCGGGTCGGTGCGGTCCGCCGTCCGGGAACGGCGCGTCGGACTCGGGTCGGCCAGCCGGGTGGGGCGGGCGTCAGTGGGTGGCGTCGGCGTGCTCGGGGAACAGCACGTCGGGAGCGTCGACGCGTCGGTCCGTGACCGTCGTCGGGCTCTCGAGGTGCACGGCCCCGGACGGCAGGATCCCGGCGCCGCCGAAGCGCTCCATGACCCGCCACTGGGCGACGACGTCCTCGCCGGCGTGCTCGGTGGGCAGCACGGGCCAGAAGCCGAACCCGCCGACGGCCTCGAGCGCCGCGCGGTCGTAGAGGACGCAGGCCCCGACCCAGGCGACCCGGTAGGGCACCCAGCCGCCGGGCTCCACGTCGAGGTCCGCGGCGACGTGCGTCGGGTTCGCGGCGTTGTGCAGCGAGAGACGGTCGAACGCCGGGGTGCCGCGACGGACGACCTCGGGGACGACGGGGCCGTCCCACGGCTCGTACACGGCCGTCTCGTGCGGCCGTCGGTCGTCCAGGTAGGACAGCCCCTGCACGGCACTGCCGACGAACCCGCAGCCCAGGGAGCGGAGCGCGTCGAGCATCCGGCGGACCGAGCCCGGTTCGAGCCAGACGTCGTCGTCGAGGTACAGCACCGCGGGTGCGGTGGCGTGGTCGAGCAGGTGCTGCCGGTGCTCTGCCAAGCCGCGCCGTTCCGGGTGCGCGAGGAGCGTGACGGGGCGGCCCTGAGCCTCCAGGACGCGCAGCATGGCGGCGACCGCCGGCGCGGTGGCGGCGTCCTGGCCCGCGGACTGGTCGCTGAGGACGAGGCGGAACGCGACGTCGGTCTGGGCGGCGAGCCCGGCGAGGGTCGTGGCGAGCTCGGCGGGACGTCCGACCGTCGGGACGAGGACGTCCACCTCCGCGTCGAGCGGGGCGTCGTGCGACGGCCGGGCCCACGCGCCCGACCAGCGGGCCGCGGTCACGGCGCCGGGTCAGGCTCGACGGGGGCGGTGGGCGCTGCGGTCGTCGGGGTGGTGTCGTTCCCCGCCGCTGCCTCGCGGATGCGACGGACGACCGCGGTCGTGGAGTGCTCGGGCACGTAGTCCACCATGACGACCTCGCCGCCGTAGGCGCGGACCACCCCGGTCTCCTCGAGCATCTCGGGGGAGTAGTCGCCGCCCTTGACGTAGACCTCGGGGCGGAGCCGTTCGATGAGCGGGATCGGGGTGTCCGTGGCGAACACCGTCACGAGGTCGACGCACGCCAGCGCCGCGAGCACGCCGGCGCGGTCCTCGGCCGGGTTGATCGGCCGCTCCGGGCCCTTCAGCCGACGGACGGAGTCGTCGTCGTTGAGCGCGACGACGAGCAGGTCGCCGAGCTCCCGCGCCTGGCGCAGGTACGTCGTGTGTCCGCGGTGCACGACGTCGAAGCAACCGTTCGTGAAGACGACGCGGCGACCGGCGGCCCGGGCGGCCTCGACGGCGGTCGCGAGGTCGTCGTGGTCCACGACGGTGGCCGCGGGAGCCGTCACCGACTCGAGCAGCGCGGCGGCGGAGCAGACCGACGTGCCGGCCTCGCGGACCACGACGTCCGCGGCGGCCTGCGCGACCGTGACGGCGTCGCGCGCGGGGGCACGCACCGCCAGCGCGACGGTCGCCGCCGCGCAGAAGGTGTCGCCGGCGCCGGAGGCCTGCTGCTCGGACGCGGGGGTCGCCCGGGTCCGGAAGCCCTGGTCGGAACCGGGCTCGAGCAGGACGGTGCCGTCCCTGTCGAGCGTGACGACGGCGGCGCGGGCGCCCGAGCGGGCGAGCACCTCGGCGCGGGCGTCGACGACGGTCTGCACCCGGGCGGACCCGGTGCCGAGGTCGTGGCCGAGCAGGGCGGCGGTCTCGCCGGCGTTCGGCGTGACGAGGTCGGGGTGCAGGGCGGCCCAGCGGCGGAAGTCGTGTGCGTCCACGACGACGGCCGCGGGGCGGTCGGCGTCGAGCACGGGGACGACGTCCTCGGCACGGACGCCGAGGTCGTAGTCGCACACCACGGCGGCGTCGGCGCACCGGACTGCCCGCCGGACGGCGTCGGCGAGACGCTGCCCGGTCGCGGCGTCGGGGGTCTCGGCGATCTCGTCGACACGGACCACCACGCGGTCGCCGCCGACGACGCGCGACTTCGTGGTCGTGGTGCCGCCGGGGACCTCCACGAGGAAGGTCGTGTCGACGCCGGCCGCGGTCAGCCGGTCACGCAGGACCCGACCGGACTCGTCGTCGCCGACCAGCCCGACCATGCGGACGCGGGCGCCGAGGGCGCGGGCGTTCACGGCGGTGTTCGCGGCGCCGCCGGGCACCGCGACGGTGCCGGTGACGCGGACGACAGGGGCGGGGGCCTCGCGGGAGACCCGTTCGGCCTCGCCGACGGTCCAGCGGTCGAGGATGCAGTCGCCGATCACGACGACGAGGGGTTCGCGGTCGTCGACGGTGGCGACGAGGTCGCGGACGAGGCGGACGTCGGCGGTCACCGGGCACCACCGTCGGTGTGGGCGCCGGCGTCTGCCGTCGCGCCGCCGGTGGCGTCGGCCGTCGCGCCGGCGGTGGCTTCGGCGTCGGCCGTCGCGTCGGCCCACGTCACGCGCGCCGGCGCCGGCTCGAGGTGCACCACCGTGGTGGTCGTCATCTCGTCGAGCAGGTGCGGTCCGTACCCGAACCCGGCACCGGACGCGCCGCGCGGTTCGGCGCTGCCGCCAGGCGCACCGCCGAAGACCGCGTTGACCTTGACGGTCCCGACCGGCAGCTCCGCCGCGGCGCGCAGGGCGTGCCCGGTGTCCGCGGTCAGCACGGTGGCTGCGAGTCCGTAGCGGTCGGCGGCCGCGAGCCGGAGGCCCTCGTCGAAGTCCTCGACGACGCGGACCGGGGCGATCGGGCCGAAGGTCTCCTCGGTCATCGCGAGCATCTCGTCGGTGCAGTCGGTCAGGACCGTCGCCGGGTAGAACGTGCCTGCACCGTCAGGGGTGACCCCGCCGGTCCGCACGACGGCGCCGTGCGCGACCGCGTCGTCGACGTGCTCCTGCACGGTGGCGCGCAGCCGGTCGTCGACGAGTGGTCCGAACTCGGCGGCCGGTGCCGCGGTACGGCGCTCGGCCTCGGCGACGAGCGCGGCGACGAACGGCTCGGCGACGGCACGGTGCACGTAGACCCGCTCGACGCTCGTGCAGATCTGCCCGGTGTTGGCGAAGGCGCCGAGGGCGACCTGCGCGGCCGCCCAGACCGGGTCGACGTCACCGTCGACCACCACGGCGTCGTTGCCGCCGTTCTCGCGGATGACGTGCGCGCGGGTCGTCGCGGCGGCGGCCGTCAGGCGGTCCCCGGTCGCGGTCGAGCCGACGTGCGCGTAGACGTCGATGCCGTCCTGCTCGAGGAGCAGCTCTCCGGTGGCCGCGTCGCCGTCGACCCCGACGAGCACGCCGTCCGGCAGCGCCTCCGCCAGGAGCTCGTTGAGCCGCGTGATGGTCGCCGGGCACCGCTCGCTGCCCTTGTGCACGACGGTGTTGCCGGTGACGACCGCGGCGCCGAGGATCCCGCACGCCACGGCGACCGGGTCGTTCCAGGGCGTCAGCGCGAGGACGACGCCCCGGGGGTGCGGCACCGACCAGTCGGCGGCACCGAACTGCCCGCGGAGGGCCTCACCGCGGTGGACGGGTCCGAGCTCGGCGTACTGCACGAGCGTGCCGATGCCCGCCTCGACCCCGCCGAGCGCGTCGCCGGGGACCTTGCCGGTCTCCCGGGTGTTCAGGTCGGCGAGCTCCTGTGCGTGCTCGCGGAGGACCGCGGCCGCACGGTGGAGTGCGGCGCCCCGCTCGGCCGGCGCGGTCCGGGCCCAGCCGGGCGCAGCGGCACGGGCGCGGGCGACGGCGTCGCGGACCTCGTCCGGGGTCGACCGCCGGGTGGTGCTGGCGACCGAACCGGAGACGGGGTCGGTGACGACGATCGCGGCGTCCGCAGCGGAAGCCGCATCAGGAGCCGCAGCGGAGGACGGAGCGGCAGCGGCGGCGTCGGTCGACGCGGGGGACGGAGCGGCGAGGGTCATGGTGTCCTTCGGGTGCGCGGGCGGGAGGCCCCACGCTGCCCGGCTGCTGCTGGGCGGCGGTCCGGGTTCGGTCCGGCCCATCCGCGAAGCGCAACGGAGCGCACCGACCCGCGTCGCTGAGCCGAAGCCCGACCGTGTTCCCGGGGGGCCTCCGGTAGACGGGTCGGGTGGAACTGATCGGCAACGGTGGAGAACGCTTCGAGGACGTCCGGGAGATCGCGGTGCTCCGTGGTGGGGGACTCGGTGACCTGATGTTCGCGGTCCCCGCGCTCGAGGCCCTCGCCGCCGCGTACCCCGAGGCCCGCATCACGCTGCTCGGCTCACCGCTCGCACCGGCCGTGCTGCGCGGGAGGACGGACGCGGTGCACGCCTTCGAGGAGCTGCCGGTCGCGCCCGGGGTCCGTGACGGTGGTGAAGGTGCCCCGGACCTCGAGGCGTTCGTCGCCCGGCTCCACGGTCGCTTCGACCTCGCGGTGCAGGTGCACGGCGGCGGCCGGAACTCGAACCCGTTCCTGCTCCGGCTCGGCGCCCGCCACACCGTCGGCACCGCCACCGAGGACGCCGAGGTCCTGGAGCGCTGGGTCCGCTACGTCTACTACCAGCACGAGGTGCTCCGCGGGCTCGAGGTCGCCTCGCTCGCCGGAGCGGCACCGGTCACCCTCGACCCGCGCGTCCGCGTGACGGACGACGAGCGGGCCGCCGTCCGTGCAGAGCTCGGCGTCGCCGGACGGCTCGTCGCGGTGCACCCCGGCGCCACGGACCCCCGCCGTCGCTGGAGCCCGGAGCGCTTCGCCGCCGTCGTGACCGCCCGGCTCGACGCGGGCGACGACGTCGTGCTCGTCGGGGACGCGTCCGACGTCCCGGCCGCCCAGGCCATCCGCGGCGCGGTCCCCACCGCGCTGCACGACCACCTGCACGACCGCACGGGCACGCTGCCCCTGTCGCAGCTGCCCGCCGTGCTCGCCGCCGCCGACGTCGTGGTCGGCGACGACTCCGGCCCGAGGCACCTCGCGGTCGCCGTGGGCACCCCGACCGTGGGCGTGTTCTGGTTCGGCAACGTGGTGAACGCCGGCCCGTTCGACCGCGGTCGCCACCGCGTGCACCTGTCCTACGTCACGCGGTGCCCGGTGTGCGGCATCGACGTCACGCAGGTCGGCTGGACCGCGGAGCGCTGCGCGCACGACCCGTCCTACGTCGACGAGGTCACGCCCGACGCCGTCCTCGCGGACGTCGCCGACCTGCTGGCCACGACCGCCCACCCCGTGGCCGTCGGTCCCTGAAGCCTCGGACACCGGCCTGGAGGCACGCCCCACCCCCGCCCCGCCGGTCACCGAGTGCGTACGACACCCCGTCGGCGTGTCGGCCCGCGGGCCCTTCCGGTCGCTCGGCTGCGCCGAGCGCCCCAGAAGTGGCACTCTCGCGGGGGAGCATCGCCCCCTCGTCCGTCGGCCCCTGAAACGGCGGCGCCAGCCTGGAGGCACGCCCCACCCCTGCCCTGCCGGTCACCGAGTGCGCACGACACCCCGTCGGCGTGTCGGCTCGCGGGCGCTTCCGGTCGCTCGGCTGCGCCAAGCGCCCCAGAAGTGGCACTCTCGGCACGCGAGAGGCGCGGTACCCACGGGTACCGCGCCTCGTCCGCGCTCGACGGGCTACGGCCAGCTGGGCTCGGTCGCGGGCATGATCGACAGCTCGCGGATCTCGCACCCGGCCGGCTGCGACAGCGCGAACAGGATCGAGTTCGCGACGTACTCCGGCTCGATCAGCTGCGCGTCCGGACCCGGCTTGTACTGCTCCGTCCGGCCCTCGAAGAACGCGGTGCGCATGCCCGCCGGGATGATGTTCGTCACGCCGATGCGTCCGGCGGACTCGGCGGCCAGCGCCTGCGAGAACCCGCGGACGCCGAACTTCGACGCCGAGTAGGCGGTGCCGTCGCCGACGCCGCGGAGCGCGAGCGACGACGAGATCGTCACGACCCGGCCGTGCGTGGCCTCGAGCGCCGGGAGCGCCGCGCGCACGACGGCCGCGGTGCCGAGCAGGTTCACGCCGACGATCCGCTCCCAGTCGCCGGACGAGATGCTCCCGATCGGCGCGGGCTTGTCGATCCCGGCGGCGGTGACGACCGCGTCGAGCCCGCCGTGGCGCTCGACGGCCTCGCGGACGGCGCGCTCGGTGGCCTCGGTGTCGGTGACGTCGACCGCGACGGCGTCGACGCCCTCGGGCACCGCGTCGACCCGCAGGTCGAGCACGATCGGGGTGCCGCCGGCCTCGGTGACGGCGGCGACGACCGCCGCGCCGAGACCCGAGGCGCCGCCGGTGACGAGGACGCGACCGATGGGGGTGGTGGGGACGGGCATGTGCTTCCTTCCGGAGGGCGTGGTGCGGCCCGTCGGCGGCGCCGACGGGCGGTGTGGTGGTGCAGACCACCGGACGGGAGGCACGTGGCGGCGGTGCGCCGTGCCTCCAGACCGGGGGTGGTCGGGACGGGCGCCGTCAGCCGACGCGCGCGATGGCGGCGGCGAGCCGGGTGGTCGAGCGGCCCGCGTGGAACGGGACCGTCACGACGCGGCCGCCCCACTCGGCCAGGGTGGCCGACTCCGGGAGCTCGCTCGCTGCGTAGTCGCCGCCCTTCGCCCAGACGTCCGGACGGAAGCGCCGGAGCGCCTCGTCCGGGGTGTGCTCGTCGAAGACGACGACGGCGTCGACGCAGTCCAGGGCGAGGAGCAGCTCGACGCGGTCCTCCTGGCTCATGATCGGCCGCTCCGGGCCCTTGAGCGCCCGGACCGAGTCGTCGGAGTTCAGGCAGACGACCAGGCAGTCGCCGAGCGCCCGCGCGGCGGAGAGCGTCCGGGCGTGCCCGGCGTGCAGCAGGTCGAAGCACCCGCCGGTGGCGACGACGGTGCCGCCGGCGCTCCGGACCTCGTGCACGACCCGGAGGGCGTCGCGGTCCACGCCGGGGACGGGCACCGGGGCGGGGCCGTCGTCCGCGAAGAGTGCCGTGACGCCACCGGCGGCCAGGTACTCCGAGGCGGCGAGCACGCCCGCGGCGACGGCGTCGGTGACGTCGGCGCCCTCGGCCAGGGCGATCGCCACACCCGCGGCGAGCCGGTCACCGGCGCCGCAGGGGTCGCCGGCGGTGACGGACGGAGCGGGGACGAACCGGCTGTCGAGCGCCGCCTCGCGGTCGGGCGCGGTACGACGACGGCTCGCGACGAGGGCACCCCGGTCGCCCATGGTCACGGCGACGGCGTCGACGCCCCAGGTCTCGACGAGGGCGGCCGCCGCGTCGGTGGCGAACGGCACGCCGTCGCCGGGGACGTCGGTGAAGCGCCGGGCCTCGGCGGTGTTCGGTGTCACGACCGCGGTGCCGGGCACGGGCGCAGCACCCTTCGGGTGCGGGTCCCACACGACCGGGGTGGTGGTGGCGACGCGCTCGAGCGCGGCGCGGAGGTCGGGGGAGGCGGCGACCCCGCGGCCGTAGTCGGCGACCACGATCGCGTCGGCGCCCTCGAGCGCGGCGGTCATCGCGGCCGTGGTGTCCGGGACGGGCGGTGTCGCACAGCCCTCGTCGATCCGGACCAGGGCGTGGTCGACGACCCGGACGCGGGTCTTGACGGGCGTGGCGACCCCGGACGGGCCGGCGACGACGTCGACCTCGGGGAGCAGGGCGCGGACCTCGGCGGCGCGGTCGTCGTCGCCGAGGACGGTGACGAGCGTGACGTCGTGGCCCTCGCGGACGAGCATCGAGGCCACGAGACCGGCCCCGCCCGCGCGCCGGTCGTCGGTGCGGACGTCGACGACGGGGACGGGGGCGTCGGGGCTCAGGCGTTCGCTGGTGCCGGAGACGTCGACGTCGAGCAGGGTGTCCCCGACGACCACGACGCGGCGGCGGGTGCGGCCGGCGCGGCCAGCGGTGCTGCCGGTGCCTCCCGCGGCGCTGCCGGTCGTGCGGCCGGTGTCGCCGGTCACCGTCGGCCCCCGCGACGGAGGGCGGGCTCCATCGCCCGGCACAGCGCGTGCACGAGGACGAGCTGCGCCTCCTGCACGTTCGCGGACGGCCCGTCGATGCAGATCGCGTCGTCGACCGCGTCGGCGAGCGGGTTCGGTCCGGGACCGGTCATCGCGATCGACCGGGCGCCGACGGCCCGCGCGGCCGCCGCGGCACGGAGCAGGTTCGGGCTCTTGCCGCTCGTGCTCAGGAGGACGAGGACGTCCCCGGCCCGGGCGTGCGCCGTGACCTGGCGGGCGAAGACCTCGTCGTAGCCGTAGTCGTTCCCGATGGCCGTGACGGCCGAGCTCTCGGCGTGCAGCGAGATCGCGGAGTACGCGGGCCGGTCGCCGTCGAAGCGGCCGGTGAGCTCCGACGTCAGGTGCTGCGCCTCGGCCGCGGACCCGCCGTTGCCCGCGGCGAGGAGCCGGCGGCCGGCGACCAGGCGCCCGGCGATGTCGTCCGCCCACGCGGCGATGTGGTCCTGGTGGTCGACGAGGGACGCGATCACCGGCACGGATGCGGCGATGTGGTCGACGACGGACCGGACGCTCGTGCGCTCGGTGCCCGGGTCGAGGGTCCCGGTCTGCTGGTCGATGGTCATCGTGCGGTCCTCTCCGTCGGGAGCGACGGGCGGAGGGTCCGGCCGGCGCGGGTGGGGCGGGAGCCCGTGGTCATGGGGGCGGGCACCGCGGCGGGGGCGGTGCCGGTCGCGGCGACGTGGGGAGCGGGCACGGTGGCACCGGACCCGGCGACGAGCCGCTCGTAGACGCGCTCGCTGTCCGCGGCGACCTTGTGCCAGGTGTAGCGGGCCTCCGCACGCTCCCGTCCGGCGCGACCGTAGGCCTCGCGGCGGGCGCTGTCGTCGAGCACGAGTCCGACGGCCTCGGCGACGGCCTCCTCGTCGCGCGGGGGGACGTGCAGGCCGGTGGCGTCCTCGACGACCGTGTCGATCAGGCCGCCGACGCTCGACGCGACGACCGGTCGGCCGCACGCCATCGCCTCGAGCGGCACGATGCCGAACGGCTCGTACCAGGGGGCGCACACGACGACGTCGGCGCTCCGGTAGACGGCGGGCATGTCGTGCTGCCCGAGCTGGCCGCGGAAGGTCACGTGGTCGCGGACGCCGAGCGAGCGCGCGAGGGCGTCCAGGCGCTGGTACTCCGGGTCGTCGACCAGGTCGGACCCGGCCGTCCCGGCACCGCCGACGACGACGAGCTCGACGTCGCGGCCCTCGTCGAGCAGCCGGGCGAGGGCGGCGATCGTGGTGCCGACGCCCTTCCGCCGGACCAACCGGGACGCGGTCAGGACCCGGAACGGGCGACCCCGCTCCTCGGCGGGCCCGTCCGGGGTGAACAGCTCGGTGTCGACGCCGCACGGTACGACCGAGATGGCGTGCAGGGGGACGCCGAGGGCCTTCAGCTCGAACGCCTCGTCCGAGCAGGTCGCGACGACCTGGTCGACGCTGCGCCCGACCGCGGGCTCGACCCACTCGCGCTCCGCGGGGCTCGTGTCCGCCGACCCCTGGTGGCGGCGCTTCACGACGCCGAGCGCGTGGAAGGTCTGCACGACGGGGATGCGGACGCCGCCGGTACGGGCCTGGACCTGCCGGACGGCGTCGAGTGCGGCGTGCCCGGACATCCAGAAGTGCCCGTGCACCACGTCGGGGCGGTCCACGAACCACTCGGCGGCGAGCACCGCGGCGAAGGTGTCCATGAACGGGAACAGGTCGTCCTTGGGGACGTGCCGGGCGGGTCCGGCGTCGACGTGCACGACCTCGACGCCCGGGCGCAGCGGCACCCGGACGGGCAGTGCGGCGTCGTCGCGGCGGGTGTACACCGTCACCTGGTGGCCGCGGTCGGCCAGCGCCCCGGAGAGCTCGGCGACGTGCACGTTCTGCCCGCCGGCGTCGACACCACCGAGCACCGCGAGCGGGCTCGCGTGCTCGGAGACCATGGCGATCTTCATCGGGTGCTCCCTTCCAGTGCGACGGCCGTCGCGCGTCCGCGTCGCGCACCCCGCGCGACGGCGTCGTCGAGGAGGTCGTCCCAGTCCGCCAGGTACCGGGGCAGCGCGTGCCGCGCGAGCGCGGCCTCCCGTGCCACGGCGCCCCGTCGGCGCGCCTCCTCGGGATCCTCCAGGAGCGTCCTGGAGGCGCGGACCAGGTCCGCCACGTCGGTCGCGATCGCGCCGGCGTCGTCGGGCACGCTCCGCGGTGCGTCGGTCGTCGCGAGGACGAGCACCGGCATCGCCATGTGCATCGCCTCGATGAGCGACAGGCCGAGCGACGTCCACCGGTTCGGGTGCACGTAGGCGCGGCGCTCGGCGAGGGCCGCGTGCATCGGGTCGGCGGGGACGTCGCCGCGGGGGACGACACGGTCACCGAGGCCCGCTTCGGGCAGCCGCTCGGTGCCCATGCCCCAGACGTCGACCGGAGCGACCGCGGCGAAGCGGGGGAGCAGGTCGGTGCCGACGACCCGGCCGCGGCGCACCGGCTCGTTGATCACGACGCCGAAGCGCTCGAGCGTGCCGGTGTACAGCGGCCCGGGGTCGACCACGCCGTGCTCGACGACGGTCGTGGGGGTGGTCCCGCAGTCCCACATCAGGGCGTTCCAGTGCGTCACGTGCGCGATCAGCAGGTCGTCGCGGTCGCGCAGCGGGTGCAGGCTGTTCGGCACGTCGATGCGCGGTGCGTTGTGCTCCACGAAGACCGTCGGCACCTCGCGGCCGCCGAGCAGGCGCGCCGCCTCCTCGAGTTCCTCGGTGCGCTGCAGGACGACCACGTCGACCTCGGCCTCGTCGACGTCGGCGGGCTCGATCTCGATCGCGTTCGCCGGCCAGTCGCGGCCGCCGCGTCCGAGCCCCCAGGCGTCACGCGCCGGGGTGGTCGGGATGAGGTACTCGTGGGGGCCGCGGACGAAGGCGTCCATCCAGCCGCCGTGCACGTGCCACACGAGGATCCGCATGCAGGGCCTTCCGTCTCGTCCTGAGCCCCTCCCGGACGCTCCGTCGCCGGGGCCGGCGAGGAGCAGGAGGAGCAGTGGCGCACGCTACGCAGCGCCCGCTGCCGGACCTCGCAGGCTTCTCGTGTTCATCCGCGGAGCGCGTCCGAGGAGCCGTTCGTGGGCCGCCAGGACGTCCTCGACGCGCACCGTGGACAGGCAGGGGTGTCCGGCGACGGGGCACTCGCGGGCCCGGCTCAGGCGGCACGGCGCCTGCTGGTCGCCGAGCAGTTCGACGTCCGGCGCGTAGGGCGCCCACTTCACCGCGGGCACCACGGGCGAGAACAGGCTGACGATCCGGGCGCCGACCGCGGCGGCGAGGTGGGCGGGCCCGGTGTTCCCGACGACGACCACCTCGGCGCCGGCGAGCACCGCGGCGAGCTCGGCGGGGCTGGTCCGACCGCCGAGGTCGAGCGCGGTGTCCCCGGCGACCGCGGCCGTGAGCGCCCGCTCACCCGGGCTGCCGGTGACGACCACGGGGACCCCGCGCTCGGCGTAGGCGGCGACGAGCGCACGGTGGTGGTCCTCCGGCCACGCGCGGGCGGGCACGCTCGCGCCGGGGTGCACGACCACGTACCGACCCAGGGCGACCACCTCGGGTGGTGCGACGGCGTCGTGGCGCACCACGAGCCTCCCGTCGTCGGTCGGGGGCAGCGCGAACCCGGCGGCCGCGGCGATGTGGAGGGCGCGCTCGGGTTCGGGCAGGTCCTCGGGGAGGTCCTCGCCCGGTCGCAGGCGCACGTCCAGCAGCGACCCGGGGTGGTCCACCGAGGCGCCGGTGACGCGCGCCACGCCGGCCAGGCGCAGGAGCAGCGCGACCGGCAGCGGTGACTGGTGGAAGGACGTCAGGACGACGGCCTCGTCCGGCTGTTCCTCGGTGACGAGCGCGCGGAACTCGCCGAGCAGGGCGTCGTCGATCGGGCGGGCGGTCTCGGTCACCCACGGCGCCGCCCAGACGCGCACGCGGTCGACCCCGGGCAGCAGATCGGCGGCGGGGGCACCCTGCGGGCCGCAGAGCATCGTGACGTGGGCGGCGCCGGCGGCGACGGCGCGGACGGCCGGGCCGGTGACCAGGACGTCGCCGAAGGAGTCGAGGCGGACCACGAGGACGCGGGGGCGGCGGGTCGGGTCGGTGCCGGTGCCGGTGCCGGTGCCGGTGCTGGTGTCGGTGGCGGTGCTGCTGGGCACGCCTGCGCTGCCGCTCACGCCTGCACTGCCGGGCACGCCTGCGCTGCCGCTCACGCCTGTTCCGCGGGGACGCGGGCGAGCACCAGGTCCACCGCCTCCTCGAGCGAGCCGACGACCGTGTCCGCGGCCGCCACCTCCTCCGTCCGGGTCCGCGCGGTCGGCACGAGGATCCCCTGCGCACCCGCGGCGAGCGCGGCACCGACGTCGGCGCCGATGTCCCCGACCACGACGAGCTCGGCGGGGTCGAGGCCGAGCGCCGCCGCGGCGTCGAGCACCATGCCGGGCCGGGGCTTGCGGCACCGGCAGCCGTCCCCGGCGTCGTGCGGGCAGACGCACCACACGTCGAAGGGTCCGACGAGCTCGTCGACGCGGGCGTTCGTGGCGTCGACCTGCTCGCGGGTGGCCAGGCCCTTGGCGACGACCGACTGGTTCGTGACGACGCCGACGCGGAGCCCGGCGGCCCGCGCCCGCTCGACGGCCCGGTGTGCCCCCGGCACGGGGACCACCCGGTGCGGGTCGGCGTTGTAGGGGACGTCGATCACGAGCGTGTCGTCACGGTCGAAGAGGACACCGCGGATGACGCGGTCCGGCGCGAGGGGCATGCTGCACTGCTACCGGTCCGACGCCGTGAAGCACCCCAGGCACGTCCGGTTACCGTCGGCGCGGTGACCGCCGTCCCCGTACTGCCCCCGTCCGACGGGCGCCCGGACCTGCTCGTCCTCCGCGCCATCAAGCTCGGGGACGCGCTCGTCGCCGTCCCCGCGCTGCACGCCCTCCGCCGGGCGTTCCCCGGCCACCGCATCACGCTCGCGACGACGGCGTGGTTGGCGCCGGTGGTCGAGCTGCTGCCGGTGGACGTGCACCTCGCCCAGCACGGGCTCGACCACCCCATCGCCGCGCCGGCCGGCGTGGTGGACGTCGCGGTGAACCTGCACGGCGTCGGCCCGGAGTCCTCGGACCTCGTCGCCGCACTCGGCGCACGCCGCGTGATCGGCCACGCCGACCCACTCCACGGCAACGACGGCCCGCCCTGGCCGGACGACGTGCACGAACGCGAGCGCTGGGCGCGCCTGCTGACCTGGCACGGGATCCCGGCGGACGCCGACGAGGTCGCGATCGCGCGTCCGGCCGAGCCGTCGGTCGCGCCCGGTGCGGCGGTCGTGCACGTGGGCGCCTTCCACGGTGCCCGGCACTGGCCGACGGACCGGTTCGCCGCGGTCGCGCGCGGGCTGCGGGAACGCGGACACCGGGTCGTCCTGACGGGAGGCACGGACGAGGTCGAGCGCGCCGCCGCCGCTGCGCAGGCGGCCGGGCTGGCACCCGACGCGGTCCTGGCCGGCGTGCTCGACCTGCAGCCGTTCGCGGCGGTCGTCGCGGCCGCGAGCGTCGTCGTGACCGTCGACACCGGTGCGGCGCACCTCGCGTCGGCCTACGGGGTGCCGTCGGTCGTCGTGTTCGGTCCGGCGCCGCCGGAGGCGTGGGGACCGCCGGCCTCGGGACCGCACGTGGTGCTGACCGACGCGTCGGTGCGGCGCGGTGACGTGTTCGCCGAGGACCCGGACCCGGCGCTCCTCGCGGTCGGCGTGCAGGACGTTCTCGACGCCGTGGACTCGCTCGCCGTGACCGTCCCGTCCGCCGCCCGGTAGCGTCGGACCGGACCTGTTCCGCCTCCGATGGGAGCCCGCCGTGTTCGAAGCAACTGACATCCGCGACTGGATCGGCCTGACGGTCGTCGACGAGGCCGAGGACAAGGTCGGGACCCTCGAGAGCATCTACTACGACACCGCGACCTCGGAGCCGGCGTTCGGATCGGTGACGACGGGCCTCGTCGGGTTCCAGAAGCTCCTCTTCGTCCCGCTCGTCGGGGCGACCGTGGCACCGAAGCACCTGCGCGTGGCGTTCCCGAAGAAGCTCGTCAAGGACGCGCCGTCGATCCCGACCGACGGCGAGCTCGAGGCGTCGACCGAGCCGGTGCTCTACGAGCACTACGGCCTGCAGTACCAGACCGGCAGCGGGGGAGAGCGGCGACTCGGTCGTCGGTGACGCTCGGGCGGGACGGTTAGCCTGGGTGGTCCCGTCCGCGTCCCGACTCCCCGGAGGCTCGCCCTGACCCCCTCCCGTCCGGTGCTCCGCCGTGTCCGTCCGGCGTTCCGCCGTGCGGTGCTCGGTGCCGTGGCCGTCGTGGCGCTCGTCGGAGCCTCCGCGCTGGGCGGCGGTGGCGTCAGCGGTGGTGCTGGTGTCGGTGCGGCTCGTGTCGGTGGTTCCGGTGCGGCGGTCGCCGCGCCGATGTGGCCCGTGCCGGTGCCGTACCCGGTCCCGTCCGACCCGCCGGAGTCCCTCGCCGCGATCCCGCCGGGGTCGGAGTACGTCGCGCTCGGCGACTCGTACTCGGCCGGGTACGGGCTCGACGACCCGACGCACCTGCCCACCGACGCCTGCGCCCAGTCCGCCCGCGACTACCCGCACCGCATCGCCGCGCGCTTCGGCCTCGCGCTGACCGACGTCACCTGCGCGGGCGCGACCTCGGACGACGTCGTGTCGGGCTTCCAGTTCCGCGGAGTGCCGCCGCAGGTCCGAGCACTGTCCGACCGGACGCGGCTGGTGACGATCACCATCGGCGGGAACGACGCCGACCTGTTCGGTACCGCGGCGTCGTGCCTGGCGCTGTCGTCGAAGGGCCCGGTGTTCTCCGGCCGCGACGCCCCGTCGTGCCGCAGCACGCTCGTCCGCGACGGCGAGGACCAGCTCGGCGTGAAGATCCAGTCCCGCGTGGCGCTGTCGATCGCCGAGACGCTGGGGGCCGTCCGCGCCGCGGCGCCGAACGCCGTCGTCGTGTTCCTCGGGTACCCGGCGATCTTCCCGGACGCCGACCACACGCCGAGGGGCGGCTGCTTCCGGTCCGCGCTCGACCTCGGCACCCTCGCGGGGTCGTTCCCGTCCGACACCTTCCCCTTCACCGACACCGACGTCCGCTACCTGCACGGTGTGCAGGAGGAGCTCGACACCGTGTCCGCCGACGCCGCGCGGGCGGCCGGGGTCCGGTTCGTCGACGTCTTCGCGGCGTCGCAGGCGCACTCGGCCTGCGCGACGAAGGGCTCCTACGTCGCCGGCGTGTCGCTCGAGGGCAGCGGCAACCTCAGCCGGATCGACCTGGTCCCCGGCGCCCTGCACCCGAACGAGCGCGGGGTGGCGTGGCTGACCGGCCGGGTGGCCGCAGCGGTGCGGGACCTGGCCGGCTGACCTGCTGCCGCCGGGGCTCGGACCGCGTCCGCTGCCGTCTGCCGGACCCGGCCCGGCGCGGTGTCAGGCGCTGACCTCGTCGATCTCGGTCGCGGTGTGCGCCGCGGGCGGGACGACCAGGACCGGCGACACCGTCTCGCGCAGGACGTCGTGGAGCACCGAGCCGGACAGTGCGTGCACGTGTCCGACGCCGAGCACCACGAGCGACGCCCGCCGGGTGTGCGCGGCGATGGCGTGCCCCGGACGTCCCTCGACGAGCAGCGGGTGCACGCGGACGTCCGGGTGCCGAGCCGTCACGGCGGCGGTGACCCGCTGCAGGAGCTCGGCGTTCCGGGTGCGCCACCGGAGCGGCTCCTCCGCGAAGTCGGTGAGCCCGGTCCGGGTGAGCACCGGCATCTCCCACGCCCGGAGCAGTGTCAGCCGCCGGTGCGTCCGCCGGGCCTCCGCGACCGCCAGGGCCTCGGCGTGCGCGTCGGGCGGCTCGTCGACCGCCAGGACGACGTCGCCGGCGATCGGGTGCGGCCCGTCCGGCACGACCACCGTGGGCACCGCCGCGCGCTCGGCGACGCGGGCCGGGTCCCCGCCGGCCGTCGAACCGCGTCGGCCGCGGTACGTGCCGACGACCAGCAGGTCGCCTTCGTCCGACTCGTCCACGAGTGCCCGGGCGAAGGAGCCCGCGTGCCGTCGGACCGTCACGTCGGCCGTCGGTACGCCGTGCTGCACGGCCCGCGCGACGGCGTCCGCGACCCGGACGCCGTCCGGGCCGACGCGGGCCTCGCTCGCCGGGTCCACACCGATGACGTGCACCCGCTCGACGTCGCCGACGTGCTCGGTGACCCACCGCACGGCCTCGTCGTGGGGTCGCGCGGCGTCCGCCGCCAGCGTGACCGTCGTCCATCGTCCGTCCATCCCGATCGACCTCCTCGTCCGGGGTCCTCCGGGGCGTCGTTCGGCGCCTCTGGTCCCGGAAGCTACGCCCTCCGGACCGGTCTGCGCCGTGGCCGTCCTGAGCGATCGCCGAGGGTCCGCACTACGCTCGGGCCGTGGTCACCAGCGCCGGACTCCTGCTGCACCGTCGGGCCCCCGACTCCGAGGGGCCGGAGGTCTTCCTCGTGCACATGGGCGGACCGTTCTGGCGGCGACGGCCCCGCGCCTGGTCGATCCCGAAGGGCCTGCTCGACCCCGGCGAGGACCCGCTCGCAGCGGCGCTCCGGGAGTTCGCAGAGGAGGTCGGTGTGCCGGCCCCGGACGGCACCACCGTCGACCTCGGGGAGGTCCGGCAGGCCTCCGGCAAGCGGGTCCGCGTCTTCGCGCGGCGGGCCGACGACTTCGTGGTGGACGCGGTCCGGAGCAACACCGTCCGTCTCGAGCTCCCGCGGGGCTCCGGCCGTTCCGTCGAGGTGCCGGAGGTCGACGAAGGGCGGTGGGTCGGCGTGGACGAGGCCCGCGCGCTGCTCGTCACCGGTCAGGTCGCCGTGCTCGACCGCCTTCCCGCCATCGAGTGATCGTCCGTCGGAGCACCGTGTGCGCCTTCCGGACGACGATTGACCCGCTCCCGCGCGTCCTGGCAGCCTGAAGAAACGTCGAGGATCACTCGACGCGGAACAGGGGAGCTTGCATGCGCGGACGGCGCACGATCACGGCCGGGATCACCGGTCTCGTCCTGGGAGCAGGGTTGGCGGTGACCGGCGCGACGTCCGCGTCCGCCGCGACGACGGGGCACTGGGGTGCCTTCGCCGTGACGGCAGGCACACCCGTGACCTCCGGGACGCTGACGCTGCCCGGGTTCCCGGAGACGACCTTCACGACGAACTCGAGCCAGACCACCGTGGTGTCGGGTCGCTCCACGTGGCAGGGGCCGTCGACACCTCCCGGCGCCGTGTACGGATCGAGTCGGGACAGCTCGTACGTCAACCAACGTCCCGCGGCGAACAACGCGCAGAACCCCGCCGTCACGACCTACAGCTTCGCGGGCGGGACCCCGGGTGCCGGTGGCTGGTCGTTCGTGCTGGGCGACATCGACGCCGACCAGGCGACCATCACGGCGACCCTCGCGGACGGTTCCCCGGCGTCCGTCGCGCAGCTCGGGTACCAGGGCTCGTACAACTCGTGCTCGACGGTCTCGCCCGGAGGCTGGAGCTGCCCGCCGGACCCGGGCGGCACCACACCCGGTCAGGACCGACCGACCTGGGACGCCACGACCGGCGTCCTGGTCGGGAACGCCGCCGCGAACGACACCGCGGGCGCGTCGGCCTGGTTCACACCGACCGTGTCCCTCGCCACGCTGACCATCACCTACCAGCAGCGGAGCGGGTTCCCCGTCTACCAGACCTGGTTCGCGAACAAGACGTCCGCCCTGTCCGGGACCGCGACGCTCGACGGCGAGGCCCTGCCGGACACGCTCGTGACCGTCACCGCGCCGAACGGCACCGAGTACACCACCACGACGGACGGCCAGGGCCGCTACACGTTCGACGCGCTGACGCAGGCCGACGGCTACCGCGTGTCCGTGGCGACGCCCGACAACGCCACCCTCACCGTCGCACCGGCACCGGTGTCCCTCCGCGCGGACGTCACGGACGCCGACTTCGCGTTCGCGACACCTCCCGGCACGGTCGTGGTCGACGGGACCGTCGTGGACACCGACGGCACGCCGGTCGCCGACGTCACCGTGGTCGTGACCGACCCGGCCACCGGGGCGACCCTGGCCGAGGTCGTCACCGACGCCGAGGGCCGCTACACCGTGCCCGGTCTGCCCGCGGGTACGCCCGTCGTCGCCACGGCTGACGGCGCGACGCCCGTCACCGCGACCACCGGCGCCGACGGTGCCCCGGCCGCGACCGTCCCGCCGCTCGTCGTCCAGGCACCGCTCGGCACCGTGGGCGGACGGGTCACGGTGGACGGGACCGCACCGGGCGACCCCGCGCGCATCGAGCTCCTGCAGGGCGGCGAGGTCGTCGCCTCGTTCGACACCGCGGCGGACGGCACCTACGACCTCCGTGTCCGCCCCGGTACCTACACGGTCCGGACCACCACGCCGACCGGCACCGCCGGGCCGACCGAGGTGTCGGTGACCGTTGCGGCCGACGGCACGGCGACGGCGGACTTCCCGTTCACCACGCCCGTCCCGGCCACGGTCTCCCAGCCCGGGTCCGTGCGGTACGAGGACGGCACGCCGATCGGCGGCGTCACCGTCACGGCGCGACCGGTCGACGCCGGCGCCGGGGCGGTCGTGGTCGTCCCGACGAACGCGGACGGCACCTACGACCTCGCGGGCCTCACACCCGGCACGCCGTACCGGATCACCGTCGACGGCGCGGCGGCGCAGGTCGTCACGACCGTGGACACCGGCGCCGCGTCGACCCCGGTCGACTTCGTCCTGCCGCTGCCGACGGTGGACCAGCCGGGCACCGTGACCGAGGCCGACGGCACGCCCGCACCGGACGTCGAGGTCGTGGCCACCCCGACCGACCCGGCCGACGGGGCCGCGGTGACCGTGACCACCGACCAGGACGGCGCGTTCGTGCTCTCCGGGTTGCGGCCGGAGACCGAGTACTCCGTCGTCGCCTCCACCGGCGACGTCGACAGCGAACCGGTCACCGTGACCACGGTCGCCGTCGGTGGGACGCCCACGCCGCTGACCATCGCGCTGCCGGCAGCCGCGGTCACGCCGACCCCGACGCCCTCCCCGAGCACGCCCGTGACCCAGCCGGTCGCCGACGGTGGGGGGACCACCGGCGGCGGCGCGGCCGGTCCGCTCGCGTACACCGGGGCCGAGCCCACCCCGGCGCTCGTCGCCGCCGGCGCACTCGTGCTCCTCGGCGGTGCCGTGCTGGCCGCCCGGGGCGTCCGCTCCCGGCGACGCCCGGCACAGCAGCGCGACTGACGCACACGAGGACGGGCGGGCCGGCACCAGCCGACCCGCCCGTCCTCGTGCGTGCACCGAGCGCGCACGACACCCCGCCCGTCGATCGCCGACCGTGCAGACCGTGTCGGCGGACGACGCCGAGCGTGACAGATCTGGCCCGCTCGGCACCCGCCCCGCGCCCCTCAGCGCCGCCGGCGCGTGGGCACCGAGCCCGTCGCGACGGCGACCGACCCGGTGAGCGTCTGGACCGCCCGGCTCACGACCGGCACCGACGTGGTGACGACCGCGAGCGAGGACGTGATCGCCTCGATCGACGACGTCGACAGGTGCTCCTGCGCGTGCGTGTGCACGGGGAACCCGCGGCGAGCAGCGACGACGACCCCGAGGGAGCCGACGAGCACGACCGCACCCGCGAACGGCAGCCACTGCAGCCCGACGATCCCGAGTGCCTGCCCGCCGATCGCCGCGCCGCCCGCGATGCCGATGTTCGACGCCCCGTTGACGAGCGCGCCCGCGATGTCGGGGGAGACTCCGCCGGTGCGGATCGCCGCCGCCATGAACAGCGTGCCGGTGGTGCCGTTGGCCGCCATCCAGATCCCGGCGACCACCATCGTGCCGACGAGCGAGCCGTGCACGAACGGCATCGTGGCGAACGCGGCGGCCATCACGGCGATCGCTGCGAGCAGCGTCTGGCGGGGTGCCCGGTCGACGAACATCCCGGCGAGCCAGAGGCCGACGACCCCGGTGCCGCCGAGCACGAGGAGCGCGCCGCTGACCATGCCGGCGTCGAGCCCGGCGTCGACCGCGTACGGGCCGATGTACGTGTAGACGACGTAGTGACCGGCGAACAGCAGCAGGTCGGCGACGACGACGGAGAGCAGCCCGGTCCGGGCCCAGGCACGCGGCGAACCGATGTGCGGCGACGAGCTACCGCGGACTGCCGGCAGGAACGTGGCGGCGACGACGGCGAGCGCCGCGGCGGCCAGGGCGACGGCGCCGACGGCCGGACGCCACCCGATGGTCTGCGCGACCCACGTCGCGATCGGGACGCCGAGGACGAAGCCCAGCGAGCTGCCCGAGTAGACGAACGCGATCGCCCGGCCGGCGAGCCGCGGCGGCACGATGCGCGTGGCGTAGGCCGACGCGACCGAGAAGAACAGCGCGTGCGCGACGCCGCCGACGACCCGGCCCGCGCAGACGACCGCGAACGACGGCGCCGTGGCGACGAGGACGTTCGACACCGCGTACCCGACGAGCGTCGCGACGAGGACGGTCTTGCGGGGGAGCCGCGCGGTGAACGACGTCAGCGGGAGCGCGAGCAGGGCGACGGCCGCGGCGTAGACGGTGACGACGATGCCCATGGTGGACTCGCTGACCCCGAGGTCGCGGCTCATGGTGCCGAGCAGACCGACCGGCATGAGCTCGGTCGTGATCGCGAAGAACGTGGCGAGCCCGAGCACGGCGATGCCGACGACGGACTGCGTGGTGACGGTGATCGGCCTCGTGTTCGTCGACACGGCCGAGGTGGTGGTGTTCGTGGACACGCTGCTGACCTCCTCCGGGGAACGGCGGAGCACGCGTCGGACCGACCGTCGTGACGGTGGTGCGCGATGCGCGCTCGCTGTGGTGTGGACCGGGTCGGACGACCCGGGGTGTTGTGGACGACTCCACGGCGAGTGCGCTCATCCAGTGTTGCACGGTGCATCCGGATCGCGCGAGGGGGTTCGCCGAGAAACTCCTAGGAGCGCTCCAACGCAGTGCCCGTGCGGGCATTCCCGATCGGCCGGGATCAGTTCTCGTTCGTCACCGTGCCCTGCACGCCGCCGCCACGCAACGTCAGCGTCAGCGTCCCGCTCATCGACTGCGCGGACAGGGACACCGACCCGTGCAGTGCCTCCTCGCGCGGGTAGCACGCGGTCGTCGACTCGAGCCGGTTCGCCGTCGCGACCAGGCAGATGGTCGAGCGGTCCGTCCCGATGCCGGCCCAGACGTTCCACGGCGTCTCGAAGGCGCTCCCGTCGAGCGCCCGGTTCGTGAACACCAGTCGCGTCGTCCGCAGGCTCACCGGCGCCTCGACGGGGCCAGGCAGCTGGTCCGCGTACGTCTGCGGCATGTCGAGCAGCTCCTCGAGCGTGACCGTCCCCGGCGTCGGCGTGGTGCTCGGGCCGACGGCCGGCTGGTCGCGCGCGGTGCCGACGAGCGTGCCGGCGGCGAACGCGACCGCGATGGTCGCCGCTGCGCCGACCGCGATCCAGACGCGCGGCCTGGCCGTCCACAGCAGCCCGGCGAGGCGGCTGCGGACCGTCTGCGGCGCACCGGCCTGGAGGTCCGCCCCACCGCCGTCCCGCGCCTCCGCTCGGTCCGTGGCCGCCTCCGGCGCGACTGTTGCCACGGCGGCGACCGGTGCGGCCGCGCGGTCGGGCACCGCGCCGGGGCCGGCCGCGCGGGGTGACCGGCTGTCAGGGGCGGCCGGCGGGGCGGGCGCGGGGCGTGCCTCCCGTCCGTGGTCCGCGGTGCTGCTCGCCAGGGCCTGCAGGGCGAGCCGCGCCCGCGCAGCCTCGTCCGGCGGCGTCTCGGCACCCCACGCGAGTGCCTCGAGCCGCGCCCGTTCCGTCGCGACGTCGTCGTCGGCCATGTGCGCTCCCGGTCCGGACGCACCGGACGACCGCCATGTTCCCACCGGAGCGCCCGGCGCGTCCGGACGGGGCGGCCACTGTCCAGTCGGCGACGGGTAGACGGGACGCATGACCGACCACCACGAGCACGACGACGAACGACCAGGGACCGAGCGCCACGACGCCGTCCGGCACGACGCGGACCCGGAGACCCTCGAGGCGCTGTCGCACGACACCCAGTCCGGCGAGGCCGACTACGTCGCGACGAGCCCCGGCGGCAGCGGAACCGAGCGCCACGTCCCGACGGCCGACGAGGAGCAGGGCCGCGGGTCCGAGTACGACCCCGTCGACCAGGGCCCGCAGCAGGAGGGGCAGGGCGGCTAGCGCAGCACCCGGCGCAGCACGGCGCGTTCGCCGAGCGTCCAGACCGCGCTCGTCACGACGTACAGCGTCGCGGCGAGCGGAGCGACCGCGGCGAACACCACGGAGACGAACGGTGCCCACCGGGCGACGGCCGTCCCCACGCGGACCGTGGCGGCCGGTGCGGTGCCGTCCTGCGTGACCGGGTTCCAGCGCAGGGCTGCGCGACGGGACGCCTCAACCACGACGGTCAGGACGGCGAGCAGGACGAGGACGACCCACGCGTGCGTCCAGAGCGGCCCGGCGAGGACGACGAGCAGCGAGTGCCCGAGCGGGATCCCGACGAGTGTGGCGTCGAGCAGCACGTTGACGGCGCCGTCGATCGTGGCGTGCGTGAACAGTGTGTACACGAGCGACAGCACCGGTGCCTGCGCGAGCACCGGCAGGCACCCGGCGAGCGGCGAGACCCGTTCGGACGTGTACAGCTCCTGGGCCGCACGCTGCAGGCGCTCGCGGTCGGATCCGTACCGTCGCCGCAGGGCCGCGAGCTGTGGGGCGAGTCGGCGGCGGTCCCGTTCGGCCCGGACCTGCAGCACGGACAGGGGTACGAGCGCGACGCGGACGGCGAGCGTGAGCGCGACGACGGCCAGGGCGGCGGCGAACCCGCCGCCGACGGGGGTGAGGGCGCCGGTGAGCGCGGTGAGCAGGTCGGCGCCGCCGTGCAGCAGCGGGCCGACGACGGGCAGGGTGGTGGTGTCCACGGGGTTCCGATCGGTGGGAGGGGCACGGGTGCATGCGGCCCGGTCACCGTCGGTGGTCGTCACCGTCCGGGATCAGGCCGGGACGGGTGCTCCCGGTGCCCGACCGCGGACGTGTCCGTCGGCGTCGGGGTGGCTCCACGCGATCCGCGTCACGAGCTCCGCGGCCTCGGCAGCGGCCGGACCCGGGCGGGGGAGCCGTGCGGTGCCGAGGACGACCGCGAGCAGGTGCACGACGACGACACCGATCGCGACGGCCGTCAGCCCGAGGGCGGCCACCGCGAGCAGCGGGGCCGGTCCGACCGCGGGGTCGCCGAGGACGAGCGCCGCGACGATGCGCAGCAGTCCCTCGACGAGCGTGATCACCCGTTCAGCGTAACGCCCGCGCGCCGCAGCCGACCGGCAGGAGCGGACGGGCAGGATCGACGCCATGACCGCAGGATCGCCGAGCACCCCAGCGACCCTCGCCCTCGAGCGGGCGGGGATCCCGTACACCCCGCACGTCTACGAGCACCACGAGACGGCGACGAACTTCGGCGAAGAAGCAGCGGCGGCGCTCGGGCTGCGCGAGGAGCAGGTCTTCAAGACCCTGGTGGTCTCGGTCGACGGCCAGCTCGCGGTCGCGGTCGTCCCGGTCGCGAACCGGCTCGACCTCAAGGCGATCGCCGCGGCCCTCGGCGGCAAGAAGGCCTCGCTGGCGCTGCCGGCCCTCGCCGAGAAGCGCACGGGGTACGTCGTCGGTGGGATCAGCCCGGTCGGCCAGAAGGCCCGGCTGCGGACGGTCGTCGACGAGTCGGCCCTGACGTACGCGAGCATCTTCGTCTCCGGCGGCCGCCGCGGGTTCGACATCGAGCTCGCGCCCACGGACCTGATCACCGCCACGGACGCCCGGACCGCGGCGATCGCGCGGACCTGAGTCGGGTCGCCGCAACTTTCTCCGACGAACGGGAATGAGCCCGCTCCTCCTGCGTTGCATTGAGTCGAAGGCACTCAAGTTCCCAGGAGGTCCCGTTGCCAGAGACGTTCGGCCCGACCAGCGGCAGTGACTCGTTCGACGAGTTCCTCGCACGACTCCTCGCGGCCCAGGAGACCGGCGCCCGGCGGTCCGTCCCGCTCGGACGCCCGGTCGACATCACGCGACTGCTCAGCCGTCGCACCCACGAGCTGCTCCAGCGCACCGCCGCGTACGCCGTGTCCCAGGGACAGCGTGAGCTCGACGCGCTGCACCTGCTGCACGAGCTCGTCGCCACCGAACCCTTCGACGCGGTCGTCCGCTCCGCTGGCGTCGACCCGGAGCAGCTGACGAACGAGGTCGAGCAGCGCCTGCCCGCACCTTCGGACGCGCCCGTCGACGACCGCCCCGCCCTCACCCCGAGCGCGCAGCGCATCCTCGTCGAGGCCACCCAGGCGGCGCGCGGGTTCGGCAGCACCTACACCGACCCCGAGCACGTCTTCTTCGCGCTCGTCATGGACCAGGAGACCGTCACCGGTCAGCTCCTGGCGAGCGCCGGCGTGACCCCGCAGGTCATGCAGTCGTACGCACAGCAGGCCGCCGCGGCGGCTCGAGAGGGGCGTCCGGTGCCCGGCACCACCGACACCGACCAGCAGCAGTCGGACACCCCGACGCTCGACCAGTTCGGCACCGACCTCACCGAGCGCGCCCGACAGGGCGGCCTCGACCCGGTGATCGGGCGCGCCGAGGAGATCGAGCAGACCGTCGAGATCCTGCTCCGCCGCACCAAGAACAACCCCGTCCTGATCGGTGAGCCCGGCGTCGGCAAGACCGCCGTCGTCGAGGGGCTCGCACAGCGCATCGCCGACGGCGACGTCCCCGTGCTGCTCCAGGGCAAGCGGGTCGTCGCCCTCGACCTCGCCGGCATGCTCGCCGGCACGCGCTACCGGGGCGACTTCGAGGAGCGCCTGACGAACGCGATGGACGAGATCACGGCGCACGCCGACGAACTCATCGTCTTCGTCGACGAGCTGCACACCGTCGTCGGCGCCGGCGGTGGCGGCGAGGGCGGCTCGATGGACGCCGGCAACATCCTCAAGCCGCGCCTGGCCCGCGGCGAGCTGCACCTCGTCGGTGCGACGACGCTCGCCGAGTACCGCCGCATCGAGCAGGACGCCGCCCTCGAGCGCCGGTTCCAGCCCGTCACCGTGGGGGAGCCGAGCGTCGAGGACGCGGTCGCGATCCTGACCGGCCTGGCGTCCCGCTACGCCGAGCACCACGACGTCGAGTACACCGACCAGGCCCTCCGCGCCGCCGTCGAGCTCTCGCACCGGTACGTCACCGACCGGCACCTGCCCGACAAGGCGATCGACCTCATCGACCAGGCCGGCGCCCGCCGTCGGCTGGCCCGCTCGGGCGACGTCGACGTGGCCGCCCTGCGGGAGCAGGTCGCGTCCCTCGCCACGGCGAAGGACGCCGCGGTCGCCGAGGAACGCTACGAGGAGGCGTCGCGCCTGCGCGACGAGATCGACGGACTGGAGGCCCAGATCACCGCCGCCTCGCAGGACGACGGCAGCCGCGCCTCCCGTCCGGCACCGGGTGACCGTACGATCACGGAGGCCGACGTCGCCGCGGTGGTGTCCCGGGCCACCGGGATCCCCGCGACCCGCCTCACGCAGGGTGACCGGAGCCGACTGGCCGGCCTGGAGGACGAGCTGCACGAGCGGGTCGTCGGCCAGGACGACGCGGTGCGCGCCGTCGCGACGGCCGTCCGGCGGAGCCGGACGGGCATGGGCGACCCGCGGCGGCCGGTCGGGAGCTTCCTGTTCCTCGGCCCGACAGGTGTCGGCAAGACCGAGCTCGCGAAGGCCCTCGCCGGGTCGCTCTTCGGCGACGAGTCGGCGATGCTCCGGTTCGACATGAGCGAGTTCGGCGAGCGCCACACGGTCTCGCGGCTCGTCGGTGCGCCTCCCGGGTACGTCGGCTACGGCGAGGCCGGGCAGCTCACCGAGCGCGTGCGGCGCAACCCGTACTCGGTGATCCTGCTCGACGAGGTCGAGAAGGCGCACCCGGACGTGTTCAACCTGCTCCTGCAGGTGCTCGACGACGGGCGCCTGACCGACGGACAGGGACGCACCGTCGACTTCCGGAACACGGTCGTCGTCATGACGTCGAACATCGGCTCGGAGTTCCTCGCCTCGAGGTCCGGTGCGCTCGGCTTCTCGGCCGCGGGGGACGGCGGTTTCGACGAGGACGACCTGCGGCGCCGCGTGATGGGGCGGCTGCGCGAGGCCGTGCGTCCGGAGTTCATCAACCGCATCGACGACATCGTGCTGTTCCGCAAGCTCGAGCAGGACCAGCTCCGGTCGATCGTCGACCTGCTGCTGCGGGACACCTCCCTGCGGCTGCTCGCCCAGGGGATGACCCTGTCGGTGTCCGACGCCGCGGCCGCCTGGCTCGCCGAGCACGGTGCCGAGCCGGAGTACGGCGCCCGTCCGCTCCGTCGGCTCATCCAGCGCGAGGTGGACGACCGCA
This sequence comes from Curtobacterium citreum, assembly GCF_006715175.1. Taxonomy (NCBI): domain Bacteria; kingdom Bacillati; phylum Actinomycetota; class Actinomycetes; order Micrococcales; family Microbacteriaceae; genus Curtobacterium; species Curtobacterium citreum. Next base: position 1,989,620 of record NZ_VFMQ01000001.1, read on the forward strand.
TCGCGACCCTGGTCGTGGACGAGTCCGTGCACGAGGGCGACACCGTCCGCGTGGACGTGGTCGACGGCGCGCTCGTGGTCGGTGTCGTGGACACCGCCCTGGTCTGACCCTCGCCACACGACGGCCCGGTACCGCTTCGGTACCGGGCCGTCGTCGTGTGCGGAATGCGATCTGGAACTTCTTCCGGATTTCTTCGAGAAAAGGGTTGCGCTCGCATTCCCGGGATGGATAGTGTTCACGAGCACCACCGGCTGAACGACGATGAAAGGGGGCCGACAAGATGATGATCACCGCGATGAACCCGTTCCGTGGAGTCCGTGGGATCGGCGGCTCCCCGATCCGTCACCGCTGACGCGGGACGTCCCCTCCAGCCCACCCGGCCGTGCCGAGGAGGCTGCGCTCAATCAGCTGCGCCCGAGGAGCTCGGCGCAACGCTGCTGATCCACGCGGCTGACGCGCTCGTCGGTTCCGCCCTGCGAGCCCGCCTTGCGGGCGCGCTCCGCGGGTCCTGTCCGGGGCGCGACCGCCCGTCGCAGATCCGGTCCTGACCGGACGCGCGCGGCGCGTCCCGTGGGCTGAGCGGACGACGTCCCCACGATCTTCCAGTGCCGCGTGCCGACATTCTCGGTCGCCGCGCGGAATGTCGTCGCGTGCATTTCCGGCGCGCTCCGGCACTGCATTCCTGCCCGCTCCTGCGGGTTGTTCCGTCCTGCCCTCCTGCCAGAAAGGCACCACCGTGTCGAACGACCTCGACGTCCGCCCTCCCAGTACCCGTGCGCCCCGGCGCCGGGTCTCCCTCGCCGACCGCATCGCCCTCCGGGTCGGCATGTCCCTGATCATCTGGAGCCGGCGCACCCACCACGTGCGGTACGCCGCCGACCACGCCACCCGGCTGCGGCTCGACCGCGAGCGGCGCCAGCGCGAGGTGGACCTGCTCGTGCACGGCGCCGTCATGCGCATGTGGCGCTGAGCCCCGCGGTCACGGCCGCCGGCCGCCGGCTGCCGTCGCTCCGAACCACGAACGCGACGTCGAACCAGGCATCCCGCCTGGCTCGACGTCGCTTCGTCGGTTCGACGCGCGTCGAGCCGTCCGCGCTACCGCTTCCGGTTCGCCACGAGGGCGACCGCGTACGCCGGGAACCACGTCCCAGCCGCCGGTCCGCCGTTGCAGGTCCCGTCGCTGGCGCCGGGGGTCTTCACCCACAGCAGGGCGTCCAGCCGCGTGGTCCCGGCGGTGACCCGCGGCGACTGCCCGAGTCCGGCGCCCGTCGGGTTGCACCACGTGCCGCGCCACCCGCGGCCGTTCCGTGACACGTCGATCACGTAGCGCGCGCCGCCGACCAGTGCGCTGAGACGGTCGGCGTAGGCGCGCTCCCCTTCGACACCGTAGAAGTTCGCCACGTTCGTGTAGAAACCCCGTGCTCGGTCGATGCCCGCGCGCTGCAGCAGCGCCGCCTGCACGGCCGGCGGGTTCCAGTCCTCGTTCCCGCCGTCCAGGTAGGCGGGGACCCCGGCGTCGGCGAACGCACGGACCGCCGAGGCCACCAGTGCGGGACGGGTCGCGCTCTCGGACACGCACGAGGTCAGGTGGGACAGCGAGTCCGGTTCGACGAGGACGACGGCGCGGTGGCCGCGGAGCATCGTCGCGATCCGCTGGTTCCACACGGGGTACTCCGCTGCGCTGAGTCCGCCGGCCGAGTACCCACCGCAGTCCCGGTTCGGGATCGCGTAGGTCACGAACACCGGGGTCGTCCCGCTCTTCTCGGCCGCGGCGAGGTTGCGGGCCACGACGCGGTCCAGCTGGTCGCCGCGGAGCCAGTCGCCCAGCCAGGTGGCGATGGGCTGCGCGGCGATCGTCCGAGCGGCCGCCGCGTCGGCGGTCCTGCCCTGGGCGGCGAGTGCCGCGGCCGCGGCGGCGGGTTGGTTGTCCGGCTGCACGGTCAGTCCGCCGGCGAACACCGCACTCGCGGGTGCCGTCCTGATGGTGCCCGCCGCGATCGGCGCGCGGGCCGTCCGTGTGGCAGCCGTCGCACTGCTCGGCGCGACCGACAGGCCGACGACCACGATCGCCGCCGTGAAGGCGGCGGTGGCCAGGGTGCTGACGCGGTGGTGCACGGTTCCTCCCGACCAGGAGGGCGCCCCGTGCACCCGGTCGACCGGTCCTCGTCCAATGGGAACCCCTCACCGGCCCGCGCGTCGAGCACCAGAACGAGGGGCAGGGACCGCCCTCGGCGTGGTCCGCCCACGCGGTCGACTACCGTTGTGCGGTGACCGAAACCGCTGCTGCCCTCGTCGAACGTCTCACCGCGATCGTGCCGGACTTCCCGAAGCCCGGCATCCTGTTCCGCGACGTGACCCCGGTGTTCTCCGACCCCGTCGCGTTCGGCCGCGTCTGCGAGGCCCTCGCCGCGCCGTTCGCCGTGGGCGCGGGGTTCCAGGCGGTCGCCGGCATCGAGGCCCGCGGGTTCGCCCTCGCCGGGGGGATCGCCGCGCAGCACCAGGTCGGCGTGCTGACCGTCCGCAAGGCGGGGAAGCTCCCCGGCGAGGTCCTCAGCGAGCAGTACGCGCTGGAGTACGGCGAGGCCGAGCTCGAGCTCCGCCCGGGCCAGCTGCCGCAGGGGACCCGGGTGCTCGTCGTCGACGACGTCCTCGCGACCGGCGGGACGGCGGCAGCCACCGTCACGCTGCTCGAGCGCGCGGGCTACGAGGCGATCGGCTTCGCGTCGCTCCTCGAGCTCGACGGCCTGGCCGGGCGCGAGCGCCTCGAGCCGCGCCTGCCCGTCACGACGCTCGGGCGCGTGCCCGCCTGAACCGGCGTGACCGCGCACTAGTCTTGACCCACCCCAGAACCAACCGAGGAGCACCACGATCGTGACCGACGCAGTCGCACCCGAGCCCGCAGACCTGCCCCAGGCACCCGAGCCCCGCACCGCGACGACGGCCACGACGGGCACCGAGCTCTTCGACGGCGAGCGTGGCGTCGTCGCCATCCGCGTCGGCGGTGTCCTGAAGGACCTCGACGCGGCCGTGCAGGACGGCGAGACCGTCGAGGCGGTGACGCTGCAGGAGCAGGACGGCCTCGACATCCTCCGACACTCCGCCGCGCACGTGCTCGCACAGGCGGTCCAGCAGATCAACCCGGACGCCAAGCTCGGCATCGGCCCGCCCGTCACCGACGGCTACTACTACGACTTCGACGTCGCCGAGCCGTTCACGCCCGAGGACCTCAAGGCGATCGAGAAGGGCATGGACCGGATCGTCCGCCAGGCCCAGCGCTTCCGGCGCGTCGTGGTCACCGACGACGAGGCCCGTGAGCGCATGGCGGGGGAGCCCTACAAGCAGGAGCTCATCGGCCTCAAGGGCGCCGCGGCCGACGGCGACTCCGGCGAGAGCGTCGAGGTCGGCGCCGGCGAGCTCACCGTCTACGAGAACGTCGACCCGAAGTCGGGCGAGGTCGTCTGGCAGGACCTGTGCCGCGGCCCGCACGTCCCGCACACCCGCTGGATCGGCAACGCGTCGAAGCTCATGCGCGTGGCGGCGGCCTACTGGCGCGGTTCCGAGAAGAACCCGCAGCTGCAGCGCGTCTACGGCACGGCGTGGCCGGACAAGGAGCAGCTCAAGGCGTACCAGCTCCGGCTCGAAGAGGCAGCGAAGCGCGACCACCGCAAGCTCGGTGCCGAGCTCGACCTGTTCTCGTTCCCCGACGAGATCGGCTCGGGCCTGGCGATCTTCCACCCGAAGGGCGGCATCATCCGCCGCGAGATGGAGGACTACTCGCGCCGCCGACACGAACAAGAGGGCTACTCCTTCGTCTACACGCCGCACATCACCAAGGGCGACCTGTTCGAGCAGTCGGGCCACCTCGGCTGGTACAAGGACGGCATGTTCCCGGCCATGCACATGGACCAGGCGACCGACGAGGACGGCAACGTCACGCGGCAGGGGGCGGACTACTACCTCAAGCCGATGAACTGCCCGATGCACATCCTGGCGTACCGCTCGCAGGCCCGCTCCTACCGCGACCTGCCCCTGCGGATGTTCGAGTTCGGCACGGTCTACCGCAACGAGAAGTCCGGCGTCATCCACGGCCTCACGCGCGTCCGCGGCATGACCCAGGACGACGCCCACATCTTCACCACGCAGGAGAAGATGAAGGAGGAGCTCACCACGACGCTCCAGTTCGTCCTCTCGCTCCTGCGCGACTACGGCCTCGACGACTTCTACCTCGAGCTCTCCACGAAGGACCCGGAGAAGTACGTCGGCGACGACGACGTGTGGGAGGTCGCGACGGACACCCTGCGCGAGGTCGCCGAGGAGTCCGGGCTCGAGCTCGTCCCGGACCCGGCGGGCGCGGCGTTCTACGGCCCGAAGATCTCGGTGCAGGCGCGTGACGCCATCGGCCGCACGTGGCAGATGTCGACCGTGCAGCTCGACTTCAACCTGCCGGAGCGCTTCGGCCTCGAGTACACGGCGCCGGACGGCTCGCGGCAGCGCCCGGTGATGATCCACCGCGCCCTGTTCGGCTCGATCGAGCGCTTCTTCGGCGTCCTCACCGAGCACTACGCGGGTGCGTTCCCGGCGTGGCTGTCCCCGGTCCAGGTCGTCGCGATCCCGGTCGCCGCCGAGTACGGCGACTACCTCGACGAGGTCGTCGCGAAGCTCCGTTCGCACGGTGTCCGCGCCGAGGTCGACCACTCGGACGACCGCATGCAGAAGAAGATCCGCACGCACACCAAGGCGAAGGTGCCGTTCCAGCTCATCGCCGGCGGCGACGACCGCGACGCCGGTGCCGTGAGCTTCCGCTTCCGCGACGGCCGCCAGGACAACGGCGTGCCCGTGGACGAGGCGGTCGAGCGCATCCTCACCGCGATCCGCGACCGCACGCAGGTCTGATGGTCGCCGAGCAGCCGGGAGGCACGCCGTCGGTCCCCGGGACCGGTCACGTCGACGACGTGGTCGGTCCCGACCCGCTGGTCATCCGGGACGCCGCGACCGGCGCGGCCGTCCCGGACGCCTTCCAGCGGCTCTGGAACCCGCACCGGATGGCGTACATCGACGCCGGTCGAGAGGGGAAGGGCCGCGGGCACGAGGACGACTGCCCGTTCTGCGAGGCACCGCAGAAGTCCGACGAGGACGCCCTCATCGTCGCCCGCGGCGAGCACGCCTACGTCCTGCTCAACCTGTTCCCGTACAACAACGGCCACCTGCTCGTCTGCCCGTACCGGCACGTCCCGCTCTACGACGAGGCGACGCCGGACGAGACCCGCGAGATGGCGGAGCTGACCCAGACGGCGATGCGCGTGCTGCGTGCCGTGTCGCACTGCGACGGCTTCAACATCGGCATGAACCAGGGCGAGATCGCCGGCGCCGGGGTGGCCGGGCACCTGCACCAGCACGTCGTCCCGCGGTGGGCCTCGGACTCGAACTTCTTCCCGATCATCGCCCGGACGAAGTCGATGTCCCAGCTGCTGGGGGACACCCGCCGACTCGTCGCGGAAGGCTGGCCGACGGCGCACTAGAGTGGAGGGCATCATGAGCGACAGCACCAGCACCTCGGGCACCAACGGCACCTCGATCACCGGCTCCGACCGCGTCAAGCGCGGTCTCGCCGAGATGCTCAAGGGCGGCGTGATCATGGACGTCGTCGACGCCGAGCAGGCCCGCATCGCGGAGGAAGCCGGCGCGACCGCCGTCATGGCCCTCGAGCGCGTCCCCGCCGACATCCGCGCGCAGGGCGGCGTCGCCCGCATGTCCGACCCGTCGATGATCGAGGAGATCATCGCCGCGGTGTCGATCCCCGTCATGGCGAAGGCCCGCATCGGCCACTTCGTCGAGGCCCAGGTGCTCCAGGAGCTCGGCGTCGACTACATCGACGAGTCCGAGGTCCTGTCGCCCGCCGACTACGTCAACCACATCGACAAGTGGAACTTCACCACGCCGTTCGTCTGCGGTGCCACCAACCTGGGCGAGGCGCTCCGTCGCATCACCGAGGGTGCCGCGATGATCCGCTCCAAGGGCGAGGCCGGCACCGGTGACGTCTCCGAGGCGACGAAGCACATCCGCACCATCTCGAAGGAGATCGCGGCGCTGCGGTACCTCAAGGAGGACGAGCTCTACGTCGCCGCGAAGGAGCTCCAGGCGCCGTTCGACGTCGTCAAGGAGGTCGCGCAGACCGGCAAGCTCCCGGTCGTGCTCTTCACCGCCGGTGGTGTCGCCACCCCGGCCGACGCCGCGATGATGATGCAGCTCGGTGCCGACGGCGTGTTCGTCGGGTCCGGCATCTTCAAGTCCGGCGACCCCGCGAAGCGTGCCGCCGCGATCGTCAGGGCCGTCACCTTCCACGACGACCCCAAGGTCATCGCCGAGGTGTCCCGCGGGCTCGGCGAGGCCATGGTCGGCATCAACGTCGCCGACGTCCCCGCTCCGCACCGTCTCGCCGAGCGCGGCTGGTGAGCGCCCGGCCCCGCATCGGGGTCCTCGCGCTGCAGGGTGACTTCCGCGAGCACATCGCCTCGCTGACGGAGCTCGGCGCCGACGTCGTGCCGCTCCGCCGCCCGGAAGAGATCGACGCCCTCGACGGTGTCGTGATCCCGGGCGGCGAGTCGAGCGTCATGGACAAGCTCTCCCGGGCCTTCGGCGTGGCCGAGCCCCTGTCCGCGGCGATCCGCGGCGGGCTCCCGACGTACGGCACCTGCGCGGGCATGATCATGCTCTCGTCGCGCATCGCCGCGGGGATCCCCGGGCAGCAGACCCTCGACGTGCTCGACACCACGGTGCGTCGCAACGCCTTCGGCAGCCAGAACGACTCCTTCGAGACCGACATCCCGATGCCGGCGCTCGGCGACGCCCCGGTGCACGCGGTGTTCATCCGTGCGCCCGTGGTGGAGCGGCACGGGGCCGGCGTCCAGGTCCTCGGCGCCCTCGCCGACGGGCAGGTCGTCGCCGTGCAGCAGGGCAACGTGCTCGCGAGTGCGTTCCACCCCGAGGTCGCCGGCGAGGACCGCTTCCACCGCCGCTTCCTGGCGATGGTCCGCTCCGGCTGAAGCCCGACCCGGGTGCCGGGCGCGACCGGGCTGGGACGCGACCCGCGGGGCGGCGGCGATCCGATCCTCCCGGCCGGTAGACTGGTCCGGATCTTCAGCGAGACCAAGGAGCACCGTGTCCGGGCATTCCAAGTGGGCAACGACCAAGCACAAGAAGGCGGTCATCGACCAGCGCCGCGCGAAGTCGTTCGCCAAGCTCATCAAGAACATCGAGGTCGCGGCCAAGATGGGCGGGGCCGACCTGTCGGGCAACCCGACCCTGGTCGACGCGGTCCAGAAGGCCAAGAAGACCTCGGTGCCGAACGACAACATCGACCGCGCCATCAAGCGCGGCGCCGGTCTGACCGGTGAGTCGATCGAGTACACGACGATCATGTACGAGGGCTACGGCCCGAACGGCGTCGCGATGCTCGTCGAGTGCCTCACCGACAACAAGAACCGCGCCGCGGCCGAGGTCCGGACGGCGATGTCCCGCAACGGCGGCACCATGGCCGACCCGGGCAGCGTCGCCTACAACTTCTCCCGCAAGGGCGTCATCTCGGTGACGAAGGTCGACGGCCTCGACGAGGACACCGTCATGACGGCCGTGCTCGACGCGGGCGTCGAGGACGTCATCGACCAGGGCGGTGGCTTCGAGGTCATCACCGAGGCGACCGACCTCGTCGCTGCGCGCACCGCGCTGCAGGACGCCGGCATCGACTACGACTCCGCCGACGCCGAGTTCGTCCCCGGCGTCAAGGTCCCGGTCGACGCGGACACCGCGCGCAAGGTCTTCAAGCTGATCGACGCGCTCGAGGACTCGGACGACGTGCAGAACGTCTACGCGAACTTCGACATCCCCGCGGACGTCCAGGCCGAGCTCGACGAGGACGAGGACTAGTCCGATGCTCCGGGTGCTCGGGGTCGACCCCGGGCTCACCCGGTGCGGCGTCGGCGTGGTCGAGGTCGCACCGAACCGGCGTGCCCGGCTCGTGCACGTCACCGTCGTGCGCACGCCGGCCGACATGGCGCTCGAACAGCGCCTACTCCGCATCGCGGACGGCATCGCCGCCGAGATCGACGAGCACCGTCCGGACGCCGTCGCCGTCGAGCGCGTCTTCGCGCAGGCGAACGTCCGGACGGTGATGGGCACGGCCCAGGCCGCCGGACTCGCGCTGCACGCCGCGGCGGCGCGCGGTCTGCCCGTCGGACTGCACACGCCGTCCGAGGTCAAGGCCGCCGTCACCGGCTACGGCAACGCCGACAAGCGGCAGGTGCAGACCATGATCGCTCGGGTGCTCGGACTCGACGAGGCCCCGAAGCCGGCGGACGCCGCGGACGCGCTCGCGCTGGCCGTGTGCCATGCCTGGAGGCTCGGATCACCCGACCGGGTCGGCCCCGGTCCGGCGACGCTCACCCCGGCACAGCGCGCCTGGCGGGACGCGCAGGCCGGCACCGCGGACTCCCCGCTCGCCCGCGCGGCCGCCGCGGCGCGTCCGGGCGGTGGCGCACCGTTCGCTCGCGGCCGGGGCGGTGCCGCGCGGCGGGCCGGCTCCGTCGGTGGGCAGCCCTAGGCTCGGAGCATGATCGCGAGCCTCCGGGGAACCTGCATCGACATCGCCGGATCGGCCGTGGTGGTCGAGGTCGGGGGAGTCGGGTACGCCGTGACCGTCACCCCGGCGCACGCGCTGACGATGCGCCACGGGTCCGAGGTGTTCCTGCGCACGCGGATGATCGTGCGCGAGGACGAGCACCAGCTGTTCGGCTTCGAGTCGGCCGAGGCGCTGCAGGTCTTCGACTTCCTGCGCAGCGTGTCGGGCGTCGGCCCGAAGTCCGCGATGGGGGTGCTCGCACACCTCGACCCTGCCCAGGTCGCGAACGCCGTGGCCGCCGAGGACGACGCCGTCTTCCGCAAGGTCTCCGGCATCGGCCCGAAGACCGCCAAGCTCATCACGGTCGCGCTCTCCGGCAAGCTCCTCGCCTTCGAGCAGGCACCCGCCGGCGCCACGGTCGCGGGTGCCGCCGGGGGACACCCCGCCGCGATCGACGTCGTCTCGGCGCTCGTCGGCCTCGGGTGGCGCGAGGACGCCGCGCAGTCCGCCGTCGACTCGGTCGTCGCCACCGACCCGGGCGCCGCCGCCATGGGCACGCAGTCGCTCCTCCGCGCCGCGCTCGGGACCCTCCGTCCCGCGGGGGCCGGACGGTGAGCGGCATCACCTCCGCCGGCGCCGAGTCGCAGGAAGAACTGGCGTTCGAGGGCGCGCTCCGCCCGAAGTCCCTGGACGAGTTCGTCGGCCAGCGCAAGGTCCGCGGGCAGCTCGACCTGCTGCTCAAGGCCGCCGCGATGCAGGAACGCACGCCGGACCACATCCTGATGGCCGGGCCGCCCGGTCTCGGCAAGACGACGCTCGCGATGATCGTCGCGCACGAGTCCGGCCGTCCGCTGCGGATGTCGAGCGGGCCGGCGATCCAGCACGCCGGTGACCTCGCGGCGGTGCTCTCGTCGCTCGTCCCGGGCGAGGTCCTCTTCATCGACGAGATCCACCGCATGGCGCGCTCCGCAGAGGAGATGCTCTACCTCGCGATGGAGGACTTCCGCATCGACGTCATGGTCGGCAAGGGTGCTGGCGCGACGAGCATCCCGCTCGACCTCGCGCCGTTCACGCTCGTCGGAGCGACCACCCGCGCGGGCCTCCTCCCGAACCCCCTGCGCGACCGCTTCGGCTTCACGGCACACCTCGAGTTCTACGAGAAGGACGAGCTCGAACAGGTCCTGATCCGCGCCGCCCACCTGCTCGACCTGCGCATCGACCGCTCGGCGCTCCGCGAGATCGCCGGGCGCTCCCGAGGGACCCCACGCATCGCGAACCGTCTGCTCCGCCGGGTCCGGGACTACGCGCTCGTGCACGGCACCGCCGACGGCATGACGGCCGTCCAGGGGGCGCTCGACCTGTACGACGTCGACGAACTCGGTCTCGACCGCCTCGACCGCGCAGTCGTCGAGACGATGCTCACGCGCTTCGACGGGGGTCCGGTCGGCCTGAACACCCTCGCGGTGTCCGTCGGCGAGGAGTCCGAGACCATCGAGTCCGTCGTGGAGCCGTTCCTCGTGCGGGTCGGCCTCGTCACGCGGACGCCGCGCGGTCGGATCGCCACCCCGCAGGCCTGGCGCCACTTCGGCCTGACGCCGGGCGCCGCCACCGGGATGCAGCCGGACCTGTTCGACGACGAATAGCGGCATGCGGTATTCTGCATCCTGAGTCGTGCGCCGGGTGCAGCACCCCGCGCGACCGGACGGGTGCAGACCCGTGCCCTAGACTGCTACGGCCCGAAGCCGAGCAACCAGAGAAGGCAACGCCATCATGGATCAATCCATCTTCCTCATCGTCATCATCGTCGCGTTCGCCGCCTTCATGTTCTACAGCAGCCGGAAGCGCAAGAAGCAGCAGGCCGAGCTGCAGACGAAGATGCAGCCGGGCGCCCGCGTCATGCTCTCCTTCGGCCTCTACGGCACGCTGCTCTCCGTCGACGACGAGAAGGTCACCGCCGACGTCGAGATCGCCCCGGGCACCGTCGTGACGGTCCACCGTCAGACGCTCTCCCGCGTGGTCGACGACAACGCCTCCGACGTCGACGAGACCGTGACCACGGACGACGCAGCCGCGGCTCCGGTCCTGGACCTCGGCAAGGACGACCGTCGCGACGAGCCGGAGTTCGGGCAGCGCGTCGAGCCGACCGAGTCCGACGCGGCGAAGCGCAAGACCGAAGACTGACACCCCCGGGCCACCGGGTCCTCGTGACCCGGTGGCCTCACTCCTGCCGCCGGCGTCGCCGTCGGTCCTGAACAGAAAGACGAGACGACCGGTGGCACGATCGACACCCGTCAAGAAGGCGTTGCGCTCGCTCACCTGGTTGGTGATCATCATGGCCGCACTCGCGGGCCTGAACACCGCCGCATCGGTGCTGGCAGCGAACACCAAGGACGACACCGGCAAGTGGTTCGCCGGCGCGAGCTGGGTGCCGGAACTGGCGCTCGACCTGCAGGGCGGCACGCAGCTGACGCTCGCGGCGCAGAACACGCAGGGCGGCTCGGTGACGTCCCAGCAGCTCAACCAGGCGGTCAACATCATCCGCCAGCGCATCAACGCCACGGGTGTCTCCGAGTCGCAGATCAACACGCAGGGCACGAACAACATCGTCGTGTCCATCCCGGGCAAGCCCGACAAGGCGACCATCGACCGCATCGAGGCCGCGGCCAAGCTCACCTTCCGCCCGGTGCTCTACACCGAGGCCGCGACGAGCACTTCGGTCGGGGGTGCGAACGGCTCCTCCGCGTCGCCGACGCCGTACACCCCGCCAGCGTCGCTCGAGGCCACGCCGTCCGCGAAGGCGACGAACGGCAGCGACCTCTCGCAGGTCACGCCCGCGCTGCAGGACCTGTACACGAACTACAACTGCAAGGCCCCGGACGACGTCACGACGGCGCCCGACGACCAGCCCCTCGTCACCTGCGACCAGGACGGCGCCGCGAAGTACATCCTCGGCCCGGTCGAGGTCTCCGGCTCCGGCATCAGCAACGCGACCTCCGGACTCGCGACCGACTCGCAGGGCGCGACGACCGGTCAGTGGGCCGTCAACCTGACCTTCAAGGGCAAGGCGTCGGACGACTTCCGCGAGGTCACCAGCCGCCTGGTCAAGCTCCAGCCGCCGCAGAACCAGTTCGCCATCGTCCTCGACGGCACGGTCATCACCGCGCCGGCGTCGAACGCGGCGATCACCAACGGCAAGGCGCAGATCACCGGCAACTTCACCGCGGAGACCTCGAAGACCCTGGCGGACCAGCTGAAGTACGGCGCGCTGCCGATCAACTTCCAGGTGCAGTCGAACGAGAACATCTCGGCGACGCTCGGCACCGCGCAGCTCGTCGGCGGCCTCGTCGCCGGTCTGATCGGTCTGATCCTCGTCGTGATCTACTCGATCATCCAGTACCGCGCGCTGGCGTTCGTCACGGTCCTGTCGCTCGGCGTCGCCGCGGTGATCACCTACCTGGTCATCGCGATCATGTCGTGGCGCGTCGACTACCGGCTCTCGCTCGCGGGCGTCGCGGGCCTGATCGTGGCCATCGGCATCACGGCGGACTCGTTCATCGTCTACTTCGAGCGCATCCGTGACGAGCTCCGGGACGGCCGCGGACTCGAGAGCGCGGTGGAGTCCGGTTGGAAGCGGGCGCTCCGCACGATCCTGGCGTCCGACTCGATCAACTTCCTCGCCGCCGTGGTGCTCTACATCCTCGCGGTCAGCGACGTGAAGGGCTTCGCGTTCACGCTGCTCCTCACCACGCTCATCGACGTCGTCGTCGTCGTGCTCTTCACGCACCCGATGATGCAGCTCATCGCCCGCAGCCGGTTCTTCGGCGAGGGCCACCGGTTCAGCGGACTCGACCCGTCCGCCCTCGGCGCGGTCTACCGCGGTCGCGCGCAGTTCCGCGCTCCCGTGGTCGACGGCAAGCGCCAGCGCAGCGCGGGCGAGGCCCAGCGCCGCCAGACGATCGCGGAGCGGAAGGCCCAGCAGGCCTCCGGCGCGCAGGACGGCACGACGCCGGACGGGAAGGACGACTGATGGCCAGCTTCAGCCAGTTCGGCAACGACCTCTACACGGGCAAGCGCTCGTACGACATCGTCGGCCGACGCAAGACGTGGTACCTCGTCGCGATCATCGCGATCGTGGTGTCCCTCGCCGTGCCGTGGCTCCGCGGCGGGTACCAGCTCGGCATCGAGTTCACCGGCGGCTCCGAGTTCACGATCTCGAACGCCGGCTCGACCGACCAGTCGATCGCGACGCGTACCGTCGAGTCGATCGTGCCCGAGGGCATCCCGCGCGTCTCGCAGGTCGGCCAGGACGGCATCCGCGTCCAGACCGAGCAGCTGACCGACCGCGAGACCACCCAGGTGCAGGACGCCCTCGCGAAGGCGTACGACGTCTCCGATGACCAGGTCGCCTCGACGTACATCGGTGCGACGTGGGGTGCCGACGTGCTCGCCCAGGCGATCCGCGGACTCGTGATCTTCCTCGTGCTCGCCGCCGTCGTCATGGCGCTGTACTTCCGCACCTGGAAGATGTCCGTCTCCGCCATGGTGGCGCTGCTGCACGACCTGCTCATCACGGCGGGCGTGTACGGCATCGTCGGGCTCGAGGTCACGCCAGCAGCGGTCATCGGCTTCCTGACGATCCTCGGGTACTCGCTGTACGACACCGTCGTGGTGTTCGACAAGGTGCGTGAGAACACGAGCCAGGAGTCGCACCGGACCTTCGTCCAGTCGGTGAACCTCGCGGTGAACCAGACCCTCGTCCGGTCGATCAACACCTCGGTCGTGGCCCTGCTGCCCGTCGCGGCGATCCTGTTCATCGGCTCCTACGTGCTCGGCGCCGGCACGCTGCGGGACATCTCGCTCGCGCTGTTCATCGGCATCATCGTGGGCACGTACTCGACGATCTTCATCGCGTCGCCGATGTACGCCCACCTGCGCGAGAACGAGCCGAAGATCAAGCAGGCCGACGCCAAGAAGCGCCAGGCGGCCGAGAAACGGCAGCGCGAGGTCGACGCGACCGCCGAGGCCGTCTGATGGCGGTCGAGGTGCACGACGTCGACGTCGCCGAGGCCCGTCGCCGTATCGACGCCGGTGCGCGGCTGTTCGACGTCCGCGAGCAGGGGGAGTGGGACGAGGTCCACGCTCCCGAGGCGACGCTCGTGCCCATGTCGGAGCTCGTCGCCCGCTGGCAGGAGATCGACGGGGGCGACCAGCCCGCGATCGTCGTCTGCCACTCCGGCGGCCGGTCCGCCCGGGTCGTCGCCGCGCTCGAGCAGTCCGGTGTCCCCGCGGTGAACCTCGTCGGCGGGATGACGGCATGGGAGCAGGCCGGCGAGCCGGTCGTCCGCGCGGGTGCCACCGCCGAGGACGCCCAGGGCGAACCGCGTCACGAGCACTGACCGGACGCGCGTAGGCTTGCTGGACCGTACCCGGACACCGGTCGTTGGAGGCGCACCATGACGGACACCCGTGAGTCCACGCCCCAGGGTGCGACCGAGCCCGGTGCGAGCCGTCCCGGCTCCGCACCGCGGCCGACGAGTCCGCTCGGTCCGAACACGACCGGGAACATCGGGTCGCTCCGGTCCCTGCTGCCGCGGCTCTTCTCGCGGGCGCAGCCGGCCGGCGCCGTCGACACGTTGATCCGGACGGTGCGGTCGCACCACCCGAAGGCCGACGTGACGCTCATCGAGCGGGCGTACTCGGTCGCGGAGCGCGCGCACGACGGGCAGAAGCGCAAGTCGGGCGAGCCGTACATCACGCACCCGGTGGCGGTCGCGCAGATCCTCGCCGACCTGGGGATCGGCACGATCACGATCGCCGCAGCGCTGCTGCACGACACCGTCGAGGACACGGACTACCAGCTCGACGAGCTCCGCGCAGAGTTCGGCGACGAGATCGCGATGCTCGTCGACGGTGTCACGAAGCTCGACAAGGTCAAGTACGGCGACAGCGCCCAGGCCGAGACCGTCCGCAAGATGGTCATCGCGATGTCGAAGGACATCCGCGTGCTCGTCATCAAGCTCGCGGACCGTCTGCACAACGCCCGCACGTGGGGCTTCGTCGAGTCCGCCTCCGCCACGCGCAAGGCGAAGGAGACGCTCGAGATCTACGCGCCCCTGGCGCATCGGCTCGGCATCCAGATGATCAAGCTGGAGCTCGAGGACCTGTCGTTCGCAGTCCTGCACCCGAAGCTCTACGTCGAGATCGACAGCCTGGTCAAGGAGCGGCAGCCGAAGCGCGAGCAGTTCGTGCAGAACGTGATCGGCACGCTCAAGAAGGACCTGAAGGCGTCGAAGATCCGCGGCGACGTGATGGGCCGACCGAAGCAGTACTACTCGATCTACCAGAAGATGATCGTCCGCGGGCGCGAGTTCGACGAGATCTACGACCTGGTCGGGATCCGCGTGCTCGTCCCCACCGTGCGCGACTGCTACGCCATGCTCGGCTCGGTGCACGCCCGCTGGACCCCGCTGCCCGGGCGCTTCAAGGACTACATCGCGACCCCGAAGTTCAACCTGTACCAGTCGCTCCACACCACGGTGCTCGGACCCCAGGGCCGTGCGGTCGAGATCCAGATCCGCACGCACGAGATGCACCAGCGCGCCGAGTTCGGGGTCGCGGCGCACTGGAAGTACAAGCAGCGCGCCCAGGGCCGTGACGTCGACACGACGACCACCGACGACCAGGACATGGCGTGGCTCGCCCACATCACCGACTGGCAAGCGGAGACGAGCGACCCGGGGGAGTTCCTCGACTCGCTCCGGTACGAGATCGGCGCGAAGGAGACCTACGTCTTCACGCCGCAGGGCAAGGTCATCGGTCTGCCCGCCGGTGCGACCCCGGTCGACTTCGCCTACGCCGTGCACACCGAGATCGGGCACCGCACCATGGGTGCCAAGGTCAACGGTCGCCTGGTGCCGCTCGAGAGCCAGCTGTCCAGCGGCGACGTCGTCGAGATCTTCACGTCGAAGAACCCCGACTCGGGCCCGAGCCAGGACTGGCTGACGTTCGTCCGCAGTCCGCGCGCCCGGAACAAGATCAAGCAGTGGTTCACCAAGGAGCGCCGCGAAGAGGCGATCGAGCAGGGTCGCGACGCCATCGCGCGGGCGATGCGCAAGCAGAACCTGCCGCTCCAGCGCATCATGAGCCAGGACTCCATCTCCGAGGTGGCCTCGGCGATGCGGTACGAGGACGTCTCCGCGCTCTACGCGGCGATCGGCGAGGGACACGTCTCCACGCAGTCGGTCATCGAGAAGGTGCTCGCGGGCGTCCAGACCGAAGCCGAGACCGACGAGCCCGAGCTCGCGTTCCCGCGGCAGGTGACGAGCCGACAGCTCCGCAACAGCGACAGCGGGGTGCTCGTGCGCGGGGCGCCCGACATCCTCGTCAAGCTCGCCAAGTGCTGCACCCCGGTGCCCGGCGACCAGATCGTCGGCTTCATCACCCGCGGCCAGGGCGTCTCGGTGCACCAGGCCTCGTGCACGAACGTGAAGTCGCTCATGAACGAGCCCGACCGCATGATCGAGGTCGAGTGGGCACCGTCGTCGAAGTCGGTGTTCCTCGTGCAGATCCAGATCGAGGCGCTCGACCGCTCCGGCCTGCTCAGCGACGTCACGCGGGTCCTGACCGACCACCACGTCAACATCCTGTCCGCCACCGTCTCGACCTCGTCGGACCGCCTGGCGCTGAGCCGCTTCGTGTTCGAGATGGGCGACACGACCCACCTGGACCGGGTGCTCAACGCGGTGCGGCGCATCGACGCGGTCTACGACGTCTACCGCGTCAGCGCCGGCTGACGTGGGACCAGCCGATCACGCCCCGAGGAGTGCGTCGAGCCGCCTCGCGGCCTGACGGACCATCGGGACGGTCCCGAGTGCGTCCAGTGCGACCCGGACCGCCTCGGGCTCGGTCGCACGCACCGCGAAGACCCCCCGCACGGCGTCCGCGGCGTCGGGGTCGAGGTTCCCGGTGGCGCGGAGCAGGTCGACGACCGTGCGGACCGGTGTCGTCACGCGCACGCCGTCGAGCGTCACGGTGTCCTCTGGCCCGATGCGTACCTGCCGCACGCGCACGGTCGTCACGTCGGCGACTCGGACGCCGAGGGGTGCGGCCGCCTCCGCCGGCTCCGGAGCAGACGACCGACCGCCCCAGATCCACGCCGCACTGCCCCCGCACGCGACGAGCCGACGTTCTGGCACGTCGACCGCCCAGGCTTCGGCACGGAGCGACGGCACCTGAGGCTCGGCGACGGAGGCCCAGCAGGACCCCACCGGCACGAGCTCGCCGGCGAGCACGGCGGCGCGGAGCTCCGCCTCCGGCCAGTCCGCACTGGTCAGGAGTCGGGACGACGGCACCCGGCCATCCTGCCGGAGCGTGCACCGGCAGGACAGCCACTGTGGACAACCGCAGGCGCCGTCGGCGCACGACGGCAGCCGCAGGACCTCAGCGCAGGACGTCGGCGCGGTGCACGAGCGCGGCGGCGCCGATCAGCGGTCCGTCCTGCGACAGCCCCGTCGGCACGATGCGCACCTTCGTCACGAAGCCGAACTCCACCCGCTCGGCGACGGCCTGGCGGGCGTACTCGAACAGGTCGGGGGAGACGTGGGAGAACCCGCCGCCGATGGCGACGACCTCGAGGTCGACCAGACTGGTCGCCGCGGCGATCGCCTGCCCGAGCGCGCGGCCGCTGCGCTTGACGGCGGCCACCGCGACCTCGTCGCCGGCGGCGTAGGCGGCCGCGAGCTCCTCGCCGGTGGTCCCCGTGAACCCCTGGCGCTGCGCCCAGGCGACCGTCTTCGGGCCGCTCGCGACGGCTTCGAGGCAGCCGGTGCCGCCGCACGCGCACGGGTCGTCGAACCCGCCGCACTCGACGTGTCCGACGTGGCCGGCGTTGCCGGTCGGGCCGCTGACGGTCCTGCCGTGCAGGATGAGTCCGCCGCCGACCCCGGTCGAGACGATCATGCCCATCACGTGGTCGTGTCCCTGCGCGGCGCCCACCCAGTGCTCGGCGAGCGTGATCGCGAGGCCGTCCATGCGCAGGGTCACCGGGACGTCGGCGGAGACGTGGGCAGCGACGCGGTCGCGGAGCGGGTACCCGCGCCACACCGGCATGTTCAGCGGCGAGACGAGTCCGTGCTGCTCGTCCACGGGACCTGCGGAGCCGACGCCGACACCGACGAGCAGGCCGTCCGCCGGCAGTGCGGCGAGGGCGCTCGTCACGACCTCGTCGACGGCCGCCTGCAGTTCCTCGGACGTGCGTCCCGGCCCGGTGGGGCTGCGGAAGCGCGTGGCCGGGAGGACGACGCCGGCGTCGGTCACGAGGGCTGCTTCGACCTTCGTGCCGCCGAGGTCGACGGCCAGGGCGAGGGGGACGAGGACGGTGCTGTCGGTCATGCGCGCTCCGATGCGGCGGACGGGAGGCTCGGGGCGGCCGGTCGACGCATCGTCGCGCCCGGTACGACCCGGCCCGGTGCGGGTCGGTCAGGTGGTGCGGTCCCGGCCGCGGGTGCGGTCGGGACGGGTGGATCTGCTCAGTAGGACGAGGAGTCGTCGCCGAGCGACGACGCGGCACCGGTCTGTGCGCGGTGCGCGACCTCGTCGAGGATGCGCGCGGAGGCGCTCGTCCCGATGCGGTCGGCTCCGGCCTCGACCATCTCGAGCAGCGTGTCGAGCCCGCGCACACCGCCGGAGGCCTTCACCCCGGTGCCCGCGCCGACGGTCTCGCGCATGAGCCGGATGTGCGGGGCGGTCGCACCGTCGCCGGCGAACCCGGTCGACGTCTTCACGAACGCGGCACCCGCTGCCTGGGCGGCACGCGAGGCCGCGACGATCTCGTCGTCGGTCAGGAACGCGGTCTCGAGGATGACCTTCACGACGGTGTTCCCGGCGGCCTGGACGACCGCGCGGACGTCGTCCTCGACGCGCTGCCAGTCGCCGGACCTCGCGGCACCGATGTTCTGCACCATGTCGAGCTCGAACGCACCGTCGGCCAGGGCCTGCAGCGACTCGGCGACCTTGGCGCCGGCCGAGGTGGTGCCGTGCGGGAAGCCGATGACCGTCCCGACGCCCACCCCGGTGCCGGTCAGGCGCTCCACGGCGTGCGCGACGTCGCTCGGGCGGACGCACACGCTGAAGACCCGGTACGCCGCGGCCTCGTCGAGCTGGGCGTCGACGTCGGCGCGGGTGAGCTCGGGCTTCAGGATCGCGTGGTCGATGAGGGCCCGCACGGCGTCGGCGTCGATCGCGTGCGGTTCGGCTGCGTGCGGGTCATCGGGGAGCGCTGCGTTGTCCACCCGGCAAGCCTACCCGGAGGCGACCGGCGTACCGTGCCCCGCATGCACGTCCTCGTCACCGGCGCCACCGGGTACATCGGCGGCCGACTCGTCCCCCGTCTCCTCGAGGCCGGACACCAGGTCCGGGTGTTCGTGCGGACCCCCCGGAAACTCCAGGACGTCCCCTGGCACGACGACGTCGAGGTGGCGCAGGGTGACCTGCAGGACGCCGTCGCCGTCCGGTCCGCCGTCGACGGCGTCGAGGCGGTCTACTACCTCGCGCACGCGATGGGGGCCGACGGCGACTTCGAGCAGGCCGAGCGCCAGGCCGTCGAGACGATGGCGCGCGAGGCGAAGTCCGCCGGGGTCCGGCGCTTCGTGTACCTCGGCGGGCTGCACCCCGACGGCGAGCTGTCGAAGCACCTGCGGAGCCGGAAGGAGGTCGGGGACGTGCTGCTCGCCTCCGGCGTCCCCACGATCGCGTACCAGGCCGGCGTCGTGATCGGGTCCGGAAGCACCTCGTTCGAGATGATCCGGCACGTCACCGACGTGCTGCCGTGGATGCCGGCGCCGCGGTGGGTCCGCAACCGGATCCAGCCGATCGCCGTCCGGGACGTCCTGTACTACCTCGTCGCCGCGCTCGACATCCCGGCCGACGTCAACCGCACGTTCGACATCGGCGGCCCGGACGTCCTGAAGTACGGGCAGATGCTCAACGGCTACGCGGTCGAGGCGAAGCTGCCGCAGCGTCGGTTCACGGTGCTCCCGGTGCTCACGCCCGGGCTCTCCGCGCACTGGTTCAACATCGTGACGCCCATCCCGCGGAAGCTCGCGACGCCGATCATCGAGTCGCTGCAGTTCGAGTGCATCCAGCGCGAGCACGACATCGACGACGTGGTGCCGCGTCCCGAGGGCGGGCTGACGTCCTACCGACGAGCGGTCCGGCTCGCGCTCGCCCGGATGCGGAAGGGCGAGGTCGAGACGAGCTGGCGCAGCGCCACGCTCGCGGCGACCCCCGCGGACCCGCTGCCGAGCGACCCGGACTGGGCCGGGCACACCGTCTACGTCGACGACCGCCGCCGACACACCTCCGCCTCAGCCGAGGACGTCTGGCGCGTCGTCGAGGGCATCGGCGGTGACAACGGGTGGTACTCGTTCCCGCTCGCCTGGGTCGCCAGGGGCTGGATGGACAAGCTCGCCGGCGGGGTGGGACTGAGCCGCGGCCGCCGCGACCCCAGGCGGCTGGAGCAGGGCGACGCCCTGGACTGGTGGCGGGTCGAGCGCCTCGAGCGTGGGCGGTACCTGCGCCTGCGCGCCGAGTTCAAGTCGCCGGGTCGCGCCTGGCTCGAGATGACCGTCACACCGAGCGACGGCGGTGGGAGCGACTACCACCAGCGGGCGATCTACTTCCCGCAGGGGCTGTCCGGACGGCTCTACTGGTACTCGATACTGCCGTTCCACGGGGTGATCTTCCCCGGGATGGTGGAACGCATCACGGCCGCCGCCGAGCGCGAGTCCGAGCACACGGAGTCGACGGGGCGCAACTGGACCCAGCACAATGGGTCCGAGGCACCCGTCCACGAGGAGGCAGCATGACCGATCGGCCAGCCACGACCGAGGGACACGGACCGCTCCTGTTCCTGGGTGACAGCATCACCGAGCAGGGCTCCTGGGACGCCTGGCTCCCGGGCGAGCACGTCGTCAACCAGGGCATCGGCGGGGACACCACCGACGGCGTCCTCGAGCGTCTGGACGCCGTCGTCGCCGAGCAGCCGGAGGCGATCGTCCTGCTCATCGGCACCAACGACTTCGGCAACCACCGCGCGAGCGTCGAGCACGTCGTCCGCGGGGTCGAGTCCGTCCTCGTGACCCTCCGACGCGAACTGCCGGGTGTCCGCCTGCTCCTCGTGTCGATCCTGCCCCGACAGGCCGAGTGGGCGGCGAAGATCGACGCGGCCAACCGGCACCTGCGCCAGTTCGTCGCCACCTGCCACGCGCAGTACCTCGACCTCTGGCCCGCCCTCGCCGACGGCGACCACCTCGACGAGCGGTACACCGACGACGGCCTGCACCTGACCGAGGACGGCTACCGCGCCGTCGTCGCGGAGCTCGAACCCGCCCTCGAGCGGCTCCGTGGGCTCCCGCCGATGTCGCGCCCGATCCAGGCGATCGACCTCGAGGAGGCCGGCGCCTGATGGCACGGAAGGGTCGGCCCCCGGCGGGGTCGTCGCTCACCGGCGTGCCCTCGTCGCGACCGGGCACCGCCGGCCGCGGGGCGACCACCGCGAAGACCACCCCGCCGTTCACCCGGCCCGCCCTCGCGCCGTCGCTCATCGCGGCGATGCTCCTGCTGGCGTTCGTGGCGATCATCGACTCATCGGCGTTCGTGTTCGTCCGGTGGGGCGTGACCGTGCTCGCGCTCATCGTGCTCGTCTTCGCGGTGCGGGGACGCACGTGGTGGGCCGCCGTGGCGATGGCGGCCGTCGCGGTCTGCTGGAACCCGGTCGTCGTCGTGCCGATCCCGGGGCAGGTCTGGGCCGCCCTGCAACTCGTCGTGGCCGCGCTGTTCGTCGCTGTCGGGATCCTCGTCAAGGTGCCACGTCAGGCGGACGCGAGCAGCGCCTCCAGGCCGTAGCGCACCACGTCGTCGGCGCGAGCCGACCCGCCGACCGGGGTGACCGCCGGACGGTAGGATCACAGGAGCCGGGCGCAGGGCCCGGCGACACGATCCGAAGGGCATGGATGAGCCACGAGACCGAGCCGGCGACCGAGAGTCCTCTGCTGAACCCTCGACCGTCCTCGGGCGGTCTCGACCGTCCCGACGTCGTCGTCCGCAAGGGACGGCTGACCCTGGTCAACGGGCACCTGACGCCCCAGCAGTCGATGATCGAGGACCTCCTGTTCCTCGACGACGCGCTCACCGCCGGCGACGTCGACCACCTGCTCATCCGCGGCAACGACCAGCGACCCGTGATCGCGGTCGACGAGCGAGACCGCCAGCGGGCCGAGAGCGCCGTGATGGCCGCCTCGGCGAACGAGCCGTTCTACGCCAAGCCGCCGGGCAAGCCCGCGGTGCTCGTCATCGACGACGGGCTCGGTCCGGTCGAGGAGCCGGTCCTGCGGGTGTTCCGCCCCCGCCTCGAGCCGCTCGGGCGCTTGCGCTACGGGGCGGAGACGAGCGTCCAGCTCGAGTTCTGGCGCGTGACCGACACCGAGGTGCTCGCGCCGAAGGAGAACGCCCTCATGCGGCGTTCCCTGCCCGTCGAGGAGTTCGTCGTCGTGGACATCGAGCGGTACGGCCGCACATGGCGCACCGTCGAGCACATGTTCGAGGACCACGTGTCGGACATCCGCTTCCCGGTCGACATCGTCTTCTCGTGGGTCGACGGCAACGCGATCGAGTACCAGCGCGCCCGCCAGGCCGCGCAGGCGAACGCCGTGCTGGGGGAGGGCGACGACGCCCCCGCCCGCTTCCGGCAGATCGACGAGCTGAAGTACGCGCTCCGATCGGTGCACACCTTCGCCCCGTGGATCCGGCAGATCTACATCGCCACCGACTCGCCGGCGCCGCACTGGCTGGCCGACCACCCGAAGGTGCGGATCGTCCGGAGCGAGGAGTTCTTCGCGGACCCCTCCGTGCTGCCCACGCACAACTCGCAGGCCGTCGAATCGCAGCTGCACCACATCCCGGGCATCAGCGAGCACTTCATCTACTCGAACGACGACATGTTCTTCGGTCGCTCGGTCGACCCGTCGGTGTTCTTCAGCCCGGGGTCGGTGACGAAGTTCATCCTCGCGACGACCCGGATCGGGCTCGGCTCGAACAACCCGGCACGCAGCGGGTTCGAGAACTCCGCCCGGGTGAACCGTCGCCTGCTCCAGCAGCGCTTCGGCGCGGTGACCACGAGGCACCTCGAGCACGCGCCCACGCCGCTCCGGGCGTCGATCATGACCGAGATGGAGCACGAGTTCGCGGACGAGTTCCGCGCCACCGCGGCGTCGCGCTTCCGGGCCGCCGACAACATCTCGGTGACGAACTCGCTCTACCACTACTACGCACTGCTGACCGGTCGCGCGATCATGCAGGAGAACGCCACCGTCCGGTACGTCGACACGACGATGCAGTCCGGGCTCAAGGCGCTCGACGACCTGCTCAAGAAGCGGAACGTCGACTTCTTCTGCCTGAACGACGGCAGCTTCCCCGAGGTCTCGGACGAGGAGCGGACAGCGCGCGTCACGGAGTTCCTGGAGCGGTACTTCCCGTTCCCGGCGCCGTGGGAGCGTACCGCGGAGTAGCGCTGGCGCCCGGCGCCGAGCGTGCCGGATCTGGGACGCTCGGCGCCGTCAACCGACGTCCTGTGCACGCTCGGCGACGCGCTCACGGGGTGTCGTGCGTGTTCGGCGCGCACCGACGCGGGCAACGCGAGGCCGCAGCACCGCGATGACGCAGCGCTGCGACTCCGCGTCGCCGCGCTCGTCAGCGGCGGACGGGGCTGGTAGGGACCGCGTCGAGCGTGAACACCGGGATGCTCGCCGTGACCGGGGCCGGCTCGACCGCGGCCGGGATGGACACCCCCGCGGCCGCGAGACGTGCTTCGGTCTCCGTCGCGGAGACGGGCTGCCCGACGGTCGAGTAGTGCCCGACCGGGACCACCGAGTGCACGACGTTGTTGCCGTAGACGTGCACGAGGTTGAACGACTGCGCGCCGTCCTGTCCCCGGGTTCCGCCCTGGTACTCCGTCAGGTCCTGCGTGTAACACGTGGCGCTGGCGACCGAGACCGGGATGCCGGCGAACACCGCGCTCGTGGAGTAGTGGAGGTGACCGGCGATGATCGCGATGACGTCGGAGCCCTCGACGACCTCGGCCAGGGCCGCCTGGTCACGGAGCTCGACGAGGACGGCGA
Source organism: Curtobacterium citreum (assembly GCF_006715175.1). Lineage (NCBI taxonomy): Bacteria > Bacillati > Actinomycetota > Actinomycetes > Micrococcales > Microbacteriaceae > Curtobacterium > Curtobacterium citreum. Next base: position 2,013,407 of record NZ_VFMQ01000001.1, read on the forward strand.
GGTCCTGGACGCTCGGCACGGGCGGGTGGTGCATCGCGAGGATCGTGCCGTGCGGCGCTGCCTCGGAGAGGACCTCGGCGAGCCAGTCGAGCTGCGCGGGGGAGACCTCGCCGTGGTGCTGGCCCGGGACGCTCGTGTCGAGGGTGATCACGCGCAGTCCGTTCACGTCGTACACGAAGTCGACGGGGCGGTCGGTGGGCTGCAGGCCGAAGAGCTCCTGGCGGAAGGCGCCGCGCTCGTCGTGGTTGCCCATGGCCCAGATGACCTGCGCGCCGATCCGGGCCGCGGCCGGCTCGACGATGTCGCGGACCCGGGCGTAGGCGCCGGGCTCACCCTTGTCGGCCACGTCGCCGGTGACGACGATCGCCTCGGGGTGGGTCCCGGAGGCCTCGATGTCGGCGATGATCGCCTGCAGCCGCGCTGCGGAGTCGACGTCTCCGTAGAGGTCGCCGTCACCCGCCACGAGGTGGGTGTCGCTGAGGTGGAGGAGGAAGTGGTTCGGCCTGGGGTGTTCGGCCGTCCGGCTGTCCATCGGTGTCTCGTTCCGTTGGCGGATGCGTGGTGCAACACAGTGCCACACCGTTCTCCACGAGTCCACCACTCGTTCTTGAATCCGAGGTGAACCGGAAGCGTGTTTCTCTGAAATTGAGGCGAACGAACGAGCCCCCCGACCACGAAGTGGACGAGGGGCTCGTTCGTTCTTGCCGAGAAGTGTAGCTGGGTGTCAGTGGTTCCCGGCACCGACCGCGGGGGCCGGGGTGGTGCTGTCGATCTCCGGACCGTGGTGAGCGGCGTGCGCGGCCTCGAGCTCGGACTTCGTGACCGGAGCGATGCGGTCCTCGAAGAAGAAGCGGGAGAGGCGTGCACGGGTCTTCTGCACCGCGGTGATCCGACCCTTGGCGTCCGGACGGATCATGAGGGGCTTGTACTCGTTGAACTGCAGGAGCTTCCAGCGCTCGTACTCGTCGAGCTGCTCGTGCACCTCGATGTACTCGCCGTGCGGCAGGCGGACGATGCGGCCCGACTCGTAGCCGTGCAGGACGATCTCGCGGTCCTTCTTCTGCAGCGCGAGGCAGACGCGCTTCGTGATCCAGAAGGCGACGAACGGGCCGAGGACCGTCGTGGCCTGGATGACGTGGATCACGTGCTCGATCGACACCATGAAGTGCGTGGCGATGATGTCGGACGAGGCAGCCGCCCAGAGCGAGGCGTACAGCGTGATGCCCGCGGCACCGAAGGCGGTGCGGGTCGGGGCGTTGCGCGGACGGTCGGCCAGGTGGTGCTCGCGCTTGTCACCGGTCACCCACGCCTCGATGAAGGGGTAGATGAACATCGCGATGATGAGGAACATCAGGACCGCGATCGGCACGAGGATGTTGAACGACACCGTGTAGCCGAACCACACGACCTCCCAGTGCGGCGGCACCAGACGGAGCGCGCCGTCGGCGAAGCCGATGTACCAGTCGGGCTGGGTACCGGCGGACACCGGGGACGGGTCGTACGGGCCGTAGTTCCAGATCGGGTTGATCGTGAACAGCGACGCGATGAGGGCCAGGATGCCCGCGACGATGAAGAAGAAGCCACCGGCCTTCGCGGCGAACGCCGGGAGGATCGGGACACCGACGACGTTCTCGTTCGTCTTGCCCGGACCCGCGAACTGCGTGTGCTTGTTGATGACGACCAGCACGAGGTGGACGCCGAGCACCGCGACGAGGATCGCCGGGAGCAGCAGGATGTGCAGCGTGTACAGGCGGCCGACGATGTCTGTGCCCGGGAATTCGCCGCCGAACAGCAGGTAGGCGATCCAGACGCCGATGACCGGGACGCCCTCGATCATGCCGACGATGATGCGGAGACCGTTGCCGGAGAGCAGATCGTCGGGGAGCGAGTAGCCCGTGAAGCCCTCGGCCATGGCCAGGATCCACAGCACGAAGCCGAAGACCCAGTTGAGCTCACGCGGCTTGCGGAAGGCACCCGTGAAGAACACGCGGGCCATGTGCAGCATGATCGAGGCCACGAACAGCAGGGCCGCCCAGTGGTGGATCTGCCGGACGAAGAGTCCGCCGCGGATGTCGAACGAGATGTTCAGCGTGGACTGCAGGGCGGTCGACATCTCGACGCCCTTCAGCGGCACGTACGAGCCGTTGTAGACGACCTCGGTCATCGACGCCTGGAAGAAGAACGTCAGGAACGTCCCGGAGAGCAGTACGACGACGAAGCTGTACAGCGCGACCTCGCCGAGCATGAAGCTCCAGTGGTCGGGGAAGATCTTCCGCCCGACCTCCTTCACGAGGCCCGAGATGCTGGTGCGCTCGTCGATGTAGTTCGCGACCCCGCCGATGATGCGGGATCCGCGCTCCGGCGCCGGCTTCGTGGCCGTCGACGAAGGGGTGGTGGTTGTGGTGCTGGTCATCAGCGTTCACGCTCCCAGAAGGACGGTCCGACCGGCTCGTGGAAGTCGCTCTGGGCGACCAGGTAGCCGTCGTCGTCGATCGCGATCGGAAGTTGGGGGAGGGGACGTGCGGCCGGGCCGAAGATGACCTCGCAGTTGTTCGAGACGTCGAACGTCGACTGGTGGCACGGGCACAGCAGGTGGTGCGTCTGCTGCTCGTAGAGCGCGACCGGGCACCCGACGTGGGTGCAGATCTTGGAGTAGGCGACGATGCCGTCGTAGCCCCAGTCCTCGTGCCCCTTGGCGGGGTTGAGGTCCTTCGGGTCGAGGCGCATGAGGAGGACGGAGGCCTTGGCCTTCTCCTCGAGCATGTGCTCCGAGTCCAGCATGCCGTCCGGGATCACGTGGAAGACCGAACCGATGGTGACGTCGGAGGCCCGGATGGGGAGGCCCGTCGGGTCCTTCGTCAGGCGCATGCCCGACTTCCAGAACGTGTGACGGAGCAGCTCGTTCGGGTCCTCTGCCGGGGCGAGGTCACGGACGAGGACGATGCCGGGCAGCGGGAACGCGGCCAGGGCGCCGATCATCGAGTTGCGGATCAGCTTGCGGCGGCTGAACCCGGACTCCTTGTCGGCGAGCTGGAACGCCTCGACCGCCTTGGCGCGGGTCGCGTCGGTCCCACGGGTGGGGTGGCGCATCTCGGAGATCTCGCGGTCGACGACGAGCGTCTTCGACCAGTAGACGGCGCCGAGGCCCAGGGCGATGAGCGCGAGGGCGATGGCCAGGCCGAGCCAGAGGTTGCCAGCGCGGACGGTGCCGAAGTTCTCTGGGTCGATCGGGAACGCGACGTAGGCCGCGATCGCCAGGACGCTGCCCACGATGGACAGGTAGAAGAACGTGGCGACCTGACGCTCGGCCAGGCGCTGCTTCTTCGGGTCGACGTCGGTGCGGCGCGCGCGGTGCGGCGGCTCGCCCGGGTTCTCGAACGGGTCGGCGGGAACGACCGCCGTGCCTGCCGGGGTACTGGTCGTGCCGTGCTTCTCGACAGCCGAGGACGAGCTCAGTGCCTCGTCGTCGTGCTCTGCCATGGTGTTCCCTTCAGTGTCGTTCGACACGGACGATCAGTTGGTCTTCGCGGTCAGCCACACGGTCATCGCGACGACCGCACCGAGACCGAAGATCCAGATGAACAGACCCTCTGCCACCGGGCCGAGGGAGCCGAGGGCGAAGCCGCCAGGCGACTTGTTGTCCTGCACGTACTTGAGGTACGTGATGATGTCGGCCTTCTGCTCGGGCGTGAGGTTCAGGTCGTTGAAGACCGGCATGTTCTGCGGGCCGGTGGCCATGGCCTCGTAGATGTGCTTGCCGGAGACCGTCTGCAGGTTCGGCGCGTACTTGCCCTCGGTCAGCGCACCACCGGCACCGGCCACGTTGTGGCACATCGCGCAGTTGATGCGGAAGAGCTCGGCGCCCTCGGCGGCGTCGCCCTTGCCGTCGGTCAGCGACGTGGAGGGGACGGCCGGGCCGGGGCCGAGCGAGGCGACGTAGGCACCCATCGCGTCGATCTGCTCGTCCGTGAACTGGGCGGGCTTCTCCTCGGCCTGCGGGCCCTGGGCAGCCATCGGCATGCGACCGGTGCCGACCTGGAAGTCGACCGACGCGGCGCCGACACCGATGAGGGACGGGCCCTCGCTCGTGCCCTGCGCGTCGAGACCGTGGCAGGTCGCGCAGTTCGAGGCGAAGAGCTTCTGGCCCTCGTTCACCTTCGACTGGCTCGAGGCCACGGTGGTCGTGCTGTCGTCGGCGTTGGCCGTCGAGCTGAACAGCGCGTACGCACCGCCGGTGGTCATGAGACCCACGACGATGAGCGACACGGTCGCCATCGGGGAACGGCGGCCCTTCTTGGACTTGGTTCTGTTGAACATGCTGTGCGGGGTGTCCAGTTCCTACTTGAGAAGGTAGATGACGGCGAAGAGACCGATCCAGACCACGTCGACGAAGTGCCAGTAGTACGACACGACGATCGCGGTGGTCGCCTCCTTGTGCCCGAAGTTCTTGGCGGCGAAGCCACGACCCAGGGTGAGGAGGAACGCGATGAGACCGCCCGTGACGTGCAGGCCGTGGAAGCCGGTGGTCATGTAGAACGCGGAGCCATAGGCGCTCGAGGAGAGCGTGACGCCCTCATGCCAGAGGTTGGCGTACTCGAAGATCTGGCCGCAGACGAAGATCGCGCCCATGCAGTACGTGACGAAGAACCACTCCGTCATGCCCCAGTCCTTCGGGTTCCAGCTCGTGCGGTGCACCTGGAAGCGTTCGGCGGCGAAGACCGCGAACTGGCAGGCGAAGCTGGACAGCACCAGGATGATCGTGTTCACGGAGGCGAAGGGCACCTCGAGCTTGGACGTCTCGGTCGCCCAGAGCTCGGGCGAGGTGCTGCGCAGCGTGAAGTAGATCGCGAACAGGCCGGCGAAGAACATGACCTCGCTGCCCAGCCACACGATCGTCCCCACGGCAACGGCGTTCGGCCTGTTCAGGACCGGACCGCTGGCGGATCTGGAGAGAGGGGTGCTAGTCACGTCCACCATTATGGCCGAAACCTGTGACAGTGTTTTCGCAGCAGACTGGCGGGTCTCTCGAACTCACTACGATCAAGGCATGTCGCTCTCACTCTCCTGGCCTGCGGTGATCAGCGCGCTCATGGCGCGCGAGGACCTCTCGATCAGGCAGTCCACATGGGCCATGGAGGAGATCGTCCAGGGGCGTGCGACAGCAGCACAGATCGCCGCGTTCGCCGTGGCCCTGCGTGCGAAGGGCGAGACCGTCGACGAGGTCGTCGGGTTCCGCGACGCCATCCTCGATGCCGCTGTCCCACTGGACGTGGACCCGATGGCGCTCGACATCGTCGGCACCGGCGGCGACGTCGTGGGTACCGTGAACGTCTCGACGATGGCCGCGATCGTGATCTCCGCCTCGGGCGTGCCGGTCGTCAAGCACGGCAACCGCGCGAGCTCGTCGAAGTCCGGATCGAGCGACGTGCTCGCCGCCCTCGGGCTCGACCTGACGATGGACGCGGTGCGGGTAGCGGACACGTTCCGGCGTGTCGGTCTGACCTTCGCCTTCGCGAGCGCGTTCCACCCCGGCTTCGCGCACGCGGCTCCGGTGCGCCGCGAGATCGGCGTGCCGACCGTCTTCAACTTCCTCGGCCCGCTCGTCAATCCCGCCCGGTGCGAGGCGAACGCGGTCGGTGTGGCCCAGCTCGAGCTCGTGCCGATCATCACGGGCGTGTTCCAGACCCGCGGCGCCACGGCACTTGTGTTCCGCGGTGACGACGGCCTCGACGAGCTCACCACGACCGGGCACTCGCACATCTGGGAGGTCACCGGTGGCCGCGTGATCGAGCACGACCTCGACCCGCGGGACCTCGGGATCGCCCGCGCGCGTACCGAGGACCTGCTCGGCGGTGACCCGGAGCACAACGCCGCCGTGGTCCACCGGGTGCTGGCGGGGGAGACCGGCCCGGTCCGGGACATCGTCCTGCTGAACGCCGCCGCGGGACTGGTGTCCTTCCGGCTCGCCGAGGACCCCGACCAGGCCGATCGGCCGATCCTGCAGCGCTTCCGCGAGCAGCTCGTCGTGGCCGCCGAGGCGATCGACTCCGGCGCAGCGGCGCAGAAGCTCGCCGACTGGGTCGGCGCGGCCCCCGCGGCCTGACCCGGCGACGCCGCGGCGTCGAGCGGCGACCCAGCCGAACCTCCGAGACACCGCCGAACCGCCGAGACGCCCCCGGATCCGGGGGCGTCTCGCCGTCGTGGCGGCGTCTCGCGAGCAGGCGCACCAGCGGACGCACCAGCAGGCCACGCACTGGAGGCGCGGTGCCGGTCCGTCGGACCGGCACCGCGCCTCCAGGCGGTCACCTCACACGCGGGTCAGCGCACGTCCTCGTCGACCCAGTCGAAGGTCTTCGTGACGGCCTTCTTCCAGAGGCGGAGCTGACGGTCGCGCTCGGCGTCGTCGAGCTGGGGCTCCCAGCGCTTGTCCTCCTGCCAGTTGGCGCGCAGCTCGTCCAGGTTCGCCCAGAACCCGACGGCCAGACCGGCGGCGTAGGCGGCACCGAGGGCGGTGGTCTCCGCGACGACCGGTCGGACGACCGGCACGTTGAGGATGTCCGCCTGGAACTGCATGAGGGCGTCGTTGGCGGTCATGCCGCCGTCGACCTTGAGCTCCGTCAGCTCGACACCGGAGTCGGCGTTGACCGCGTCCAGGACCTCTCGGGTCTGGAGCGCCGTCGCCTCGAGCGCGGCGCGGGCGATGTGGCCCTTGTTGACGTAGCGCGTCAGGCCGACGAGGGCACCGCGGGCGTCCGGACGCCAGTACGGCGCGAACAGACCCGAGAACGCCGGGACGAAGTAGACGCCGCCGTTGTCCTCGACGGTCTTGGCGAGTGCCTCGACCTCGGGGGCGCTGCCGATGATGCCGAGGTTGTCGCGGAGCCACTGGATGAGCGAACCCGTGACGGCGATCGAGCCCTCGAGCGCGTAGTGCGTCTCCTGGTCGCCGAGCTTGTAGCCGACGGTGGTGAGCAGCCCGTTCTCGGAGCGGACGATCTCGGTACCGGTGTTGAAGATCAGGAAGTTGCCGGTGCCGTAGGTGTTCTTCGACTCGCCCTGGTCGAACGCCGCCTGGCCGAAGGTCGCGGCCTGCTGGTCGCCGAGGATGCCGGCGATCGGGACCTCGCGGAGCAGGTTGGACGACTCGACGTGGCCGTAGACCTCGGAGGAACTGACGATCTCGGGGAGCATCGACTTCGGCACGCCGAAGTCGGCGAGGATGTCGTCGCGCCAGGACAGCGTCTCGAGGTCCATGAACAGCGTGCGGGACGCGTTCGTGACGTCGGTCTTGTGCACGCCGCCGTCGGTGCCGCCGGTCAGGTTCCAGAGGACCCAGGTGTCGGTGGTGCCGAAGAGCAGGTCGCCGGCCTCGGCCTTCTCGCGCGCACCCTCGACGTTCTCGAGGATCCAGGCGATCTTGGTGCCGGAGAAGTACGTGGCGAGGGGCAGGCCGACGATCGACTTGTAGCGGTCGGTGTCGCCGTCCGCGAGCTCGTCGACGATCGCCTGCGTGCGGGTGTCCTGCCAGACGATGGCGTTGTACACGGCCTTGCCGGTGGTCTTGTCCCAGACCACTGCGGTCTCGCGCTGGTTGGTGATGCCGACCGCGGCGACGTCGTGGCGGGTGATGTCCGCGCGGGACAGCGCCTGGCCGATGACCTCGCGCGTGTTGTCCCAGATCTCCGCGGGGTCATGCTCGACCCACCCGGCGCGCGGGAAGATCTGCTCGTGCTCCTTCTGTCCGACGGAGACGATCGAACCGGAGTGGTCGAAGACGATCGCTCGGGTCGAGGTGGTGCCCTGGTCGATGGCGACGATGTAGTCGGCCATTGGTGCTCCTTTGCGGGTGTGTTCGGTGCGTCGGTCGGCGCGGGGCGTCGACCGGGGCCGGCCCCGGGTGGGGCCGGCCGGTGCGGGAGGGGTCAGACGAGGGGGAGGAGGGCCTTCGACAGCACGGCTGCGAGCGCGCCACCGACGAGCGGTCCGACGACCGGGACCCAGGCGTATGACCAGTCGCTGGAGCCCTTGCCCTTGATCGGCAGGAGGGCGTGGGCGATGCGCGGACCGAGGTCACGGGCGGGGTTGATGGCGTAGCCGGTCGGGCCACCGAGCGAGACACCGATCGCGATCACGAGGAAGGCGACGGGGATCGCGCCGAGCTCGGCCGGGGTCTTGCCGTTGGTGAAGGCGATGACGACGAAGACGAGGACGAAGGTGCCGATGATCTCGGTCACGACGTTCCAGCCGTAGGAGCGGATCGCCGGGCCGGTCGAGAAGACGCCGAGCTTCGCTGCTGCGTCCGGCTCCTCGTCGAAGTGCTGCTTGTAGGCGAGCCAGACGATGACCGCACCGATGATCGCGCCGATGAGCTGCGCGATCCAGTACAGGAACATCTGGCCGATGGTGATGTTGCCGAGGATCGCCTGCGCGAGGCTGACCGCGGGGTTGAGCTGGCCGCCGGACTTGTACGAAACGGTGACACCGGCGAAGACCGCGAAGCCCCAGCCGATCGTGACCATGAGGAAGCCCGCACCGAAGCCCTTCGACTTCGTGAGGGAGACTGCGGCGACGACACCGCCACCGAGGATGATGAGCATCGCCGTACCGACGAGCTCCGAGAGGAAATTGACGCCGATGCCGTCCATCGGTGACCTCCTGTGCGTAGGGGTCGGGGGTCCGGTGGTGCTGCGTCCGGCACTCCCCGTTGAGTGATTGGGGCCGAGCATAGTGACGCGGATCGCCGCTGCGCGATGCGCCACCGAGGGAAGTTCGCGAAAGTGCACGAACGTGCATGCCCGGTGTGCGGTTGCCCATCAGGAGCCGTCGCCACGCGCGCATCGTGCTGCACGAACGTGCACATGGACCGAACAGGTGGCCGCTGTAGGGTGAACGCACTCCGGTCGACGACGGCGGTGTGGCCCCGTCGCGAGCGGCCCCGCCACCGTGGAGGACAGCATGAAGAAGCTCATCAACGATCCGCAGGCCGTCGTCACCGAGACCGTGCGCGGTTTCGCCCGGGCGCACGCCGACCACGTCGTCCTCGTCGAGGACCCGATCCACCTGCACCGCGCGGACGCTCCCGTCGCCGGCAAGGTCGGGATCGTGAGCGGCGGCGGCAGCGGGCACGAGCCCCTGCACGCCGGGTTCGTCGGGTACGGCATGCTCGACGCCGCCGTCCCCGGCCCGGTGTTCACGAGCCCGACCCCGGACCCGATCGTCGCCGCGACGAAGGCCGTCGACGGGGGAGCCGGGGTGCTCCACATCGTCAAGAACTACACCGGCGACGTGCTCAACTTCGAGACCGCCGCCGAGCTCGCCGGCATGGAGGACGTCCGGGTCGAGAGCGTCGTGGTCGACGACGACGTCGCGGTGCAGGACTCGCTCTACACGGCCGGACGCCGCGGGGTCGCCGGCACGGTCGTCGTCGAGAAGTGCGCGGGTGCCGCCGCCGAGCGGGGCGACGACCTGGACGCCGTGGCCGCCGTCGCGCGGCACGTCAACGACGTCACCCGCTCGATGGGACTCGCGCTGTCCTCCGGCACCGTCCCGCACGCGGGGGAGCCGTCCTTCACGCTCGCCGACGACGAGGTCGAGCTGGGCATCGGCATCCACGGCGAGCCCGGGCGGGAGCGGATCCCCATGGCACCGGCCGACCAGCTCGTCGACCGGGTGCTCGAACCGATCCTCACGGACCTCGACGCGCCGGCCGGGTCGGACCTGCTCCTGCTCGTCAACGGCATGGGCGGCACGCCGCTCGCCGAGCTCTACATCCTCTACCGCCGCGCGGCCGAGGTGCTCACGGACCGTGGCCACCACGTCACGCGTAGCTTGGTCGGGGACTACGTCACGTCCCTCGAGATGCAGGGGTTCTCGCTCACCGTCACGGTTCTCGACGACGAACTCACCGCCCTCTGGGACGCCCCGGTGGAGACCCCGGCCCTGCGCTGGGGCCGCTGACACCGCCCACCCTCCAGGAAGGAACACGAATTGGCGCTCGACACCGCATGGGCCCTCGACTGGGTGCGTCGCACCGCGTCGACCATCGACGACCACCGGGCGGAGCTCGTCACGCTCGACCGTGAGATCGGCGACGGCGACCACGGCGAGAACCTCGACCGCGGGTTCCGCGCGGTCGTCGAGGCGCTCGACTCCGGCTCCTTCGACTCGCCCGGAGCGGTGTTCAAGGTCGTCGCGACGAAGCTCATCTCGACGGTCGGCGGCGCCGCCGGCCCGCTCTTCGGCACCGCGTACCTCAAGGCCGCGCAGGCCGCCGGTGACGCGTCGGAGCTCGACGCGGACACGCTCGTCGCCGTGCTCACCGCGGCGCGCGACGGGGTCGTGTCGCGCGGCAAGGCCGAGGTCGGCGACAAGACCATGGTCGACGCGTGGACGCCCGCCGTCGACGCCGCCGCGACCGCCGCGACCGCCGGCGAGGCCCCCGAGCGTGTGCTCGAGGCCGCCGCAGACGCCGCGGCCACCGGTGCCGAGTCGACCGACCCGCTCGTCGCCCGCAAGGGCCGCGCGAGCTACCTGGGGGAGCGCGCCGTCGGGCACCGCGACCCGGGCGCGCAGTCGACGGCGTACATCCTGCGCGCGGCGGTGGACGCCGCGTGACGGTCGGCATCCTGGTCGTCTCGCACAGCGCGGCGATCGCGACCGGCACCGTCGAGCTTGCACGCCAGATGGCCGCCGACGTCCCGATGTTCGCGGCCGGCGGGACCGAGGACGGCGGGATCGGGACCTCCTTCGAGGCGATCACCGCAGGGTTCGAGGAGCTCGGCGCGGCCGACGCGGTCGTCGTCCTCTGCGACCTCGGGTCCGCCTACCTGACGACGGACACCGCGCTCGACTTCCTCGACGACGACGCGCGGGCACGCGTGTTCGTCTCGCAGGCGCCCCTGGTCGAGGGCACGGTGGCCGCCGCCGTCGCCGCCCAGACGGGCGGCGACGTCGACGCGGTGCTCGCTGCCGCGGCGACCGCCGCAGCCTCCGAGGCGGAGGCGAGCAGTGCCTCCCGTGCGGACGGCGACCAGCCTGGAGGCGCGGGGCCGGGTGTCGGGGCCGCCAGCGTCGACGACGTGGCCGCGTCCTCGACCGTCGAGTTGGTGAACGAGAGCGGCCTGCACGCGCGACCGGCCGCGGAGTTCGTGAAGACCGCCACGAAGCACGAGGCGACCGTCCGCGTGAACGGCGTGGACGCGAAGAGCCTGCTCGCGATCATGGCGCTCGCCCTGCCGAAGGGCGCGACCGTGACCATCGAGGCGACCGGCGCCGACGCGCAGGACGCCGTCGACGCGCTGACCGCGCTGGTCCGGTCCGGCTTCAGCGAGTGACCGCACGCTGACCGTCCCGCGTCCGTCCGCGCACGCGCCGGACGGACGCGGGGTCAACCGGTGACCGAGACGGTCCCGGCGAGGTCGATGTCCGACGGCCCGCCGGTCACCCCGGCGTCGGCGAGGAGCGTCGCGCCGAACACCGCGCTCCAGAACGTCCGGGCGTCCCGGGCGACGCCGTTCGGGCTCCGCCAGCCGTGCTCGGTGACGACCCGGTCGAGGTACCGCTCGGACTGCCGGAAGAGCAGGGCGAGCAGCAGCCGCACGCGCTCGCGCAGCGCCGGGTCGCCGCCGGTGGTCGCGAGGGCGCGGACGACGAGCGGGGTGGACGGCATGGCGAGGGCCGTGCGGGCGAGGACGCTGCGGAATCCCTCCGGCGTGCGGGAGCGGCGTCCGGCGGCCTGCAACCGCGATGTGTCACGGAGGAACAGTGTGAAGGCGGCGTCGAGGACGAGCCGGTCCTTCGACCCGTAGTGGTGCGTGATCTGGTTCGGGTAGACGCCCGCGGCGCGGGCGATCTCGCTGACGGTGACGGGTGCGGTGGTCGCCGGGTCCTCGTCCGTCGCCGCGTTGGCTGCCTGGACGTCGCGGAGCAGCGCCGCGGTCGCCTCGAGGATGCGTGCGCGGGTCGCCGCGCCGCGCGCGGTGCCGCCGTCCGTCGTGGTTGCCACGTTCCGATTGTACGTGGTACAACTCCACTTGTCTGCTGTACAAGAAGGAGTTCCCCGTGCACCTCTCCGTCTCCGGCCTCGGCGCCGTCTCCCCGTTCGGTCACGGCGTCGACCCGCTCTGGGACGCCGTCGTCGGCGGACGGTCCGGCGTCACGCGGCTCGACCGCGACGGCGGGTTGTGGGACGCCGTGCCGATCCGGATCGGGGCCCCGGCGGCGCTCGACGCCGACGCCGCACTCGGCCGCGTCCGCGCGAACCGGCTCGACCGGAGCCAGCAGCTCGCGCTCGTGGCGGCCGCCGAGGCCTGGGCGGACGCCGGCTCACCGGAGGTCGACGGCGACCGGTTGGCCGTCGTCGTCGGGACCGGCATCGGGGGAGTGGAGACCCTGCTCGACGCCCACGACGTGCTCGGGACGGGTGGGGCGCGTCGGGTGTCACCCCGGACGGTGCCGATGCTCATGGCGAACGCCGCCGCCGCGCAGATCAGCATCGAGCGCGGGGCCCGCGGCGGCGCGTACACGACGGTGTCGGCGTGCGCGTCCGGTGCCGAAGCGATCGCGGTCGCCGCACGGCTCATCGTGACGGGGGAGGCCGACGTCGTGATCGCCGGAGGGACCGAGGCCGCGGTGACACCGGTCACGATGGCGTCCTTCGCGCAGTCGCAGGCGCTCGCGAAGCCCGGCGACGACGACCCGGCGACGCTGTCCCGCCCGTTCGACGTCGACCGGCGCGGGTTCGTGCTCGGCGAGGGCGCCGGGTTCGTCGTCCTGGAACGGGCCGAGCACGCCGCCGGCAGACGGCACCGGTCCCGGGCGGTCCTGGCCGGCTGGGGCGTCACTTCGGACGCGCACCACGTCACCGCACCGCTCGCGGACGGCAGCGAGCAGGAGCGCGCGATGACCGCGGCGATCCGGATGGCCGGACTGACGGGCGCGGACGTCGACCACGTCAACGCGCACGCGACGAGCACACCAGTCGGGGACGTCGGCGAGGCGGCTGCGATCCGGCGGGCAGTGGGGGAGCACGCCCTCGTCACGGCGCCGAAGGGGGCGATCGGGCACATGTTCGGTGCGGCCGGGGCGGTCGAGACGATCCTGACCGTGCGGGCCCTGGAGACCGGGACGGTGCCGCCGACGCGCAACCTCGAGCACCTCGACCCGGCGGTCGAGCTCGACGTCGTGGCGGAGGCTGCGCGGCGGGCGCCGCTGCGGGCGGCGCTCAACAACTCGTTCGGGTTCGGCGGGCAGAACGCGTCGCTGGTACTGACGGCGGCGTGACCGCGGCGCGGTGGGGCGTCCGACCGTCCGGCGGTCCGTCTGTCCGTCCGTCCGTGTGTCGGTCTGCCCTTCTGTCAGGATGAGCGCGTGCGCGCAGTCCAGTACGAGCAGTTCGGTACCCGCCCCGTCATCGTCGACCTGCCGACGCCGACCCCGCCCTCCGACGGCGTCGTCGTCCGCGTCGCGGCGACCGGCGTCTGCCGGAGCGACTGGCACGCCTGGAAGGGCCACGACGACTCGGTCCGGCTCCCGCACGTGCCGGGTCACGAGTTCGCCGGCGTCGTCGACGCGGTCGGCCCCGGGGTCACCCGCTTCACCGTCGGCCAGCGCGTCACGGCACCGTTCGTCTTCGCGTGCGGCACGTGCGACCAGTGCCGTGACGGCGCCACCCAGGTCTGCACGCGCCAGGAGCAGCCCGGGTTCACGCTGCCCGGCTCCTACGCCGAGGCCGTCGTCGTCCCGCACGCCGACGTCAACCTCGTGGCGCTGCCCGACGAGGTCGGGTTCGCCGAGGCCGCCGGGCTCGGCTGCCGGTTCGGCACGGCGTACCACGCCCTGCACACCCGCGGACGCGTCGCTGCAGGGGAGTGGGTCGTCGTCTTCGGCTGCGGCGGGGTGGGGATCTCGACGGTCATCGTCGCCCTCGGGGCTGGTGCGCGGGTCGTCGCGGTGGACGTCTCGGCCGCTGCACTCGAGCGTGCGGCCGGACTCGGGGCCGCCACGGTCACGATGGGCGACGGCGCGGTCCGGACGGTCCGGGAGCTCACGAGTGGCGGCGCGCACGTGTCCGTCGACGCGTACGGCAGCCGTGCGACCTCGGTCGCCGCGGTGGCCTCGCTCCGGCCGCGGGGGCGACACGTGCAGGTCGGCCTGCTGCTCGACGACGAGGCGATCCCGGCGATCCCGATGGGCCGCGTGATCGGTGACGAACTGGAGCTGCTCGGCAGCCACGGGATCGCGGTCGGCGAGTACGTCGCGATGCTCGAGGAGGTCGTCGCCGGGCGACTCCGGCCGGCGGAGTCGATCGGCCGGACGGTCGGGTTCGCGGACCTGCCGGACGAGCTCGTCGCGATGGACGGGCCGCCGACGTCTGCGGGCATGACCGTCGCGGTCTTCGAGCGGTAGGGCAGCGGCGACAGCCCACCCTCGGACCATGCCGCGTCGACCTGAGTTGACATAATATGCATTATCGGCGCTTGCTCGCGGCGTGGTCCGTTCGACTCCAGGATGCAGGACACGCCACCCACGGTCACCGTGGGCGGCGTGTCCTGCGTCGTCGTCAGTGCTCGGGCGTCTCGTCGCCCGTGGGCACGTCCTCGCTGTCGATCTCGAGCGCGGCCTGCTCCTCGCCGTGCTCCTCGAGGTCCGAGCGGTCCGTGTCGGGCTGCTCGGGTGCCTCTGCCTGCGTGGTCTCTTCTGCCGGGTCCGGCTGGCTGTACGTCATGCGGCGCACGCTACTCGTCGCGGCCTGGCGGGGTCCCGCGGGTGCGGTCGCGCAGTGCGCAGCCCGGCCACGGACGGGACGGGAGGCACGTGGCGACGCCGCCACGTGCCTCCCGTTCGGAGTCGTCGTCAGTTGTTGAGCATCTGTGTCGCGAGCACGGCACCGAGGATCATGAAGATGATCGCGACGACGATCGCGATGGCGCTGAGGACGATGCCCGCGAGCACCATGCCACGGCTGAGGCCGCGGCGACGGGCGATGATGCCGAGCACCAGGCCCACGATGCCGGCGACGAGGCCGACGATCGAGACCAGGAACGCGAAGACGACGCCGACGATGCCGAGGACCAGCGAGCCGACGGCGAGGCCGTTGCCGCCGCTGCGGACCGGGGCTCCACCGGGGGCGTTCGGGGCCGGCGGGTAACCGTTCGTGGACATGGGAGCTCCTTGGATCAGGGGCCGGTGGTGCGGGCGCACCCGGCCGTCACCGCACACGGTATGCGTTCCGTGCGCGTTCGGTTCAGGTTGCCCGTGCGTTCGCTGCCGGTTGCTTCAGTGCTCGTCGACGCCGACGGGAGGCACGTACGCGGCGAGGTGCTCGCCGGTGAGCGTCGAGCGGGCGGCCACCAGGTCGGCCGGAGTCCCCGCGAAGACCACCCGGCCGCCGTCGTGCCCGGCGCCCGGCCCGAGGTCGATGATCCAGTCGGCGTGCGCCATGACGGCCTGGTGGTGCTCGATGACGACGACCGTGCGGCCCGCGTCGACGAGCCGGTCGAGCAGCCCGAGCAGCTGGGCGACGTCCGCCAGGTGGAGGCCGGTCGTCGGCTCGTCGAGGACGATCACCCCGCCGGGGTCGCCGAGGTGCGTCGCGAGCTTCAACCGCTGGCGTTCGCCACCGGAGAGCGTCGTGAGCGGCTGCCCGATGGTCAGGTACCCGAGCCCGACGTCGACGAGCCGACGTGCGACGGTGTGGGCGGCGGGGACGCGCGACTCCCCCTCGGCGAAGAACCGTTCGGCCTCGGCGACGGACATCGCCAGGACCTCGCTGATGTCCCGGCCGCCGAGCCGGTACCCGAGCACGGACTGGTCGAACCGCCGACCGCCGCACTCCGCGCACGGCGTCGAGACACCGGCCATCATGCCGAGGTCGACGTAGACCACACCGGCGCCGTTGCATGCTGGACAGGCACCCTCGGAGTTCGCGCTGAACAGGGCTGGCTTCACTCCGTTCGCCTTCGCGAAGGCCTTGCGCACCGGCTCGAGCAGCCCGGTGTACGTCGCAGGGTTGCTGCGGCGGGAGCCGCGGATGGCGCTCTGGTCGACGGCGACGACCCCGTCCAACGTCGCCAGCGATCCGTGGACGAGCGTGCTCTTGCCGGAGCCGGCCACACCGGTGACCACCGTGAGCACACCGGTCGGCACGTCGACGTCGACGTCCTGCAGGTTGTGCCGGTCGGCACCGCGGATCGGGATCGCACCGGTGGGTCGACGGACGGTGTCCTTGAGCGCGACGCGGTCGCCGAGGTGCCGCCCGGTCACGGTGTCGCTCCCCCGGAGCTGGTCGACCGTCCCGGTGAAGCACACCCGTCCGCCGTCCCGGCCGGCCCCCGGGCCGAGGTCGACGACGTGGTCCGCGATCCCGATGACCTCGGGCTTGTGCTCGACGACCAGCACGGTGTTGCCCTTGTCGCGGAGCCGCAGCAACAGGTGGTCCATCCGCTCGATGTCGTGCGGGTGGAGGCCGGTGCTCGGCTCGTCGAAGACGTACGTGACGTCGCTCAGGCTCGAGCCGAGGTGCTTCACCATCTTCACCCGTTGGCCCTCTCCCCCGGACAGCGTGCCGGTCGGCCGGTCGAGCGAGAGGTACCCGAGTCCGATCTCGACGAAGGCGTCGACCGCGTGCCGCAGGCCGTCGAGGAGCGGCTGCACGGACGGCGCGTCGAGGGTGCGGAGCCAGGCGGCCAGGTCGGACACCTGCATCGCGCACACCTCGGCGATGTTCCGGCCGGCGATGCGCGACGAACGGGCGGCGCCGTTCAGGCGGGTGCCGTCGCACGCCGGACAGGTCGTGAAGGTCACCGCACGGTCGACGAAGGCGCGGACGTGCGGCTGCATCGCCTCGCGGTCCTTCTGCAGGAACGAACGGCGGACCCGGAGGACCAGGCCCTCGTACGTCATGTTGATGCCGGCGATCTTCCGCTTCGTCGGCTCGCGGTACAGGAAGTCCGCACGCTCCTGCTCGGTGAACTCGCGGATCGGTTTGTCACCGTCGACGAACCCGGACTCCGCGTACATCCGGACCATCCAGCCGTCCCCGCCCCACCCCGGGATCGTGATGGCGCCGTCGGACAGGGCCCTGGTGTCGTCGAAGAGCTGTGCCAGGTCGATGTCCGAGACGCTCCCCCGTCCCTCGCACTCCGCGCACATGCCGCCGAGCCGGGAGAACGAGACGTGCTCGGCCTTGGCGTCCTTGCCCTTCTGCACGGTGATCGCCCCGCCGGCGGTGACGGTCGCGAGGTTGAACGAGAACGCGTTCGGGCCGCCGACGTGGGGTTCGCCGAGGCGGCTGAAGAGGAGCCGGAGCATCGCGTAGGCGTCGGTGACCGTGCCGACGGTGGACCGCGGGTCGGCGCCGATGCGTTCCTGGTCGACGACGATCGCGGTCGTCAGCCCGTCCAGGACGTCGACGTCGGGCCGGGCGAGCGACGGCATGAAGCCCTGCACGAAGGCGCTGTACGTCTCGTTGACCATCCGCTGCGACTCGGCGGCGAGCGTGGCGAACACGAGGGAGCTCTTGCCGGACCCGGACACCCCGGTGAAGACCGTCAGTCGGCGTTTCGGCAGGTCGACGTCGACGTCGCGCAGGTTGTTCTCGCGCGCGCCGCGGACGCGGATCCGATCGTGCTGGTCGGCCGGGTGTCGGGTGGTGTCGCCCATGCGACGACGGTAGCGGTCCGGCGGGCGCCGGGACAGCCCCTCAGCGGCGGCTGTGGAGACGGACGAGGCCCGGGAGCTCGGCCGGTTCGAACGGCTCGTCGGTGGCGTCCAGCTCGTCGGCCGTCCACCACCGCGCGTCGAGGATGTCGACCTGCTCGTCCTCGGTCCACCCGGCGTCGGACAGGGTGAAACCCGGCGTGCGCACGACGTAGAACTCGCTGTGGCCGCGGTCGTGGTCGGCGAGGTCCCACTCGACGGTGAAGTCCCAGGTCCACACGGGCTCACCCGGGTCGTCGACGACGATGCCGGTCTCCTCGCGCAGCTCGCGCACCGCGGCGTCCCGGTGCGACTCCCCCGGGTCGACGCCGCCGGCCGGCGTGATCCAGCGGTGCGCGCCGTCGGACGACGGCGACCGCGTGTCCATCAGGAACACGCGGTCGTCCGGGTCGAGCAGGATGATCCGGGAGGTGCGGCGCAGGCCGGGCTTGGCGGTCACCCGGACGACGTTACTGCGTGAAGCCGCTGACGTCGCCGACGAGCTTGGTGTGGTCGGCGGGGATCGGCTCGACGGCGGCGAGGGCGATCTCGGCCGCGAACTCGGAGACGCTGTAGAGCTTCCCGACCTCCTGCCGACGACCCTCGATCGCGCCCGGGTTCAGGCGGTTGAGGAGCGTCGCGGTGATGGTGCCCTCGATCATGTCGCCGGAGACGACGACGAACTCGATGCCGGCGGCGTCGAGCTGCGGGATCAGCTCACGGAGCGCGAGCTCCCCCGCTCGCTTGCTCTTCGCGACGGGGACGTACTCGTCCATCGTCTCGGCGGTCTCGACGAAGTGGGCCTGGTGGCTCGTGACGAAGACGACGCGCGAGCCGGCCGGCATGTGCGGCACGGCGGTCTGCAGCATGTCGACCTGCGCGTCGCGGTTCAGGCGGAGCGCGTAGTCCTCGCCCAGGTCGGCCTCCATGCCGCCGGAGGCGTTCAGGACGAGGAGGTCGATGCCGCCCCACTCCGACACGACCGTGTCGACCATCGCCTGCACGGAGTCGTGGTCGGTCAGGTCCGCGGCGACGGCGAGGGCCGAACCACCCGCGGTGACGACCTTCTCGGCGATCTGCTCGGCACGACGTGCCTTGTTGCGGTAGTTGACGACGACCTTCGCGCCGGCCTCCGCCAGGTAGCCGACGGTGTCGGCGCCGATGCCGCGCGAGGACCCGGTGACGAGGGCGCGCTTGTCGGCGAGGGATCCGGGGGCGAGGGGGTTCGTCACAGTGTTCTCCTGGTCGCGTATTCCGGCCGGTCGGCCGCCGACGAGCCTACCAACCGGTCCCGGCCGCGCCGCCCGCGCTCGTCCCCGGGTCAGGGGCGGACGGTAGGTTGGAGGGAAGTACCGGCAGTCGCGACGCTGCACGCCGGCGTGCGCGACGAGGGAGGGAGTCCGCGTGAACACCGACTGGATCCAGACCATCGTCTGGATCGGACTGACACTGCTGCTCGGGGTGGTCGAGATCTTCACCCTCGACTTCATCTTCCTGATGCTCGCGGCGGGGGCGGCCGGGGGGTTGATCGCGGCGCTGCTCGGCGCACCGTGGTGGCTCGCGGCCATCGTCGCCGCCGGCGTCGCGCTGCTGCTGCTCTCGCTCGTCCGCCCGCGGCTCCTCGCGGCCCTGGGCCGGAGCGCCGATCCGCACCGCACCAACATCGAGGGATTGATCGGCCTGCGCGGCACGGTCGCCGTCGCGTTCACGTCATCGACGCCGGGCCAGGTCCGGCTCGCGAACGGCGAGACGTGGAGCGCCCAGCTCGCCGCCGACTCCCCCGAGCGCACACCACCGCTCGGCGCCCCCGTGGTCGTCGAGTCGATCGAGGGGTCGACCGCGGTCGTCCGCCTCGGAGAAAGGGCCACCTCGTGACCATCTCAGCCGGGACGATCGCTCTGCTCGTCCTCGTCCTCGTCGTCGTGATCTTCGTGATCGTCGTCCTGTCCCGCGCGATCCGGATCGTGCCGCAGGCCACCGCCGGCATCGTCGAACGACTCGGGAAGTACCACAAGACGCTCAACCCGGGACTCAACATCCTGGTGCCGTTCATCGACCGGCTCCGGCCGCTCATCGACATGCGCGAGCAGGTCGTCTCGTTCCCGCCGCAGCCCGTGATCACCGAGGACAACCTCGTGGTCTCGATCGACACGGTCGTCTACTTCCAGGTGACGGACGCCCGAGCGGCAACGTACGAGATCGCGAACTACCTCGGGGCCGTCGAGCAGCTCACGACCACCACCCTCCGCAACGTGGTCGGTGGCCTGAACCTCGAAGAGGCCCTGACCAGCCGCGACAACATCAACGGCCAGCTCCGGGTCGTCCTCGACGAGGCCACCGGCAAGTGGGGCATCCGCGTCGGCCGCGTCGAGCTCAAGGCGATCGAGCCGCCCGTGTCGATCCAGGACGCCATGGAGCAGCAGCTGCGTGCCGAGCGGAACCGTCGTGCGGCGATCCTGCAGGCCGAGGGCACGAAGCAGTCCCAGATCCTCGAGGCCGAGGGCCAGCGACAGGCCGCCATCCTGCAGGCCGAGGGTGACGCGAAGGCCCAGGTCCTGCGCGCCGAGGGCGAGGCGCAGGCGATCGCGACCGTGTTCGACGCCATCCACACGGGCGACCCGGACGAGAAGCTGCTGTCGTACCAGTACCTGCAGACGCTGCCGAAGATCGCCGAAGGAACGTCGAACAAGCTCTGGATGATCCCGAGCGAGTTCACCGAGGCGCTCTCCGGCATCGCGAAGGGCTTCACGGCGAGCCGCTCCGGCTCCGGCCCGGTCGCGGGTGCCGGCGGTGGCACGGACTTCCTGGCGAAGATCTCGGAGCTCGCGAACAAGAGCCTCGCCGACACCGCCACGGTCGACGGTGCCGCCGCGTCGAACCCCCGACCGGACGCGACGGCCGCCGACATCGTCCCGGACGCGGCGCTCGACGAGCGGCTCGCGGAGTCCGACCGGAGTGTCGATGCGCACCTCGCGGCCGCGGACGACGCGACGAAGGACGTCCTCGGGGACGAGCGGCCGCAGGCATAGCCACACCCGGGCTGGCACACGCACGGCCGCACGCGACGACGCCCGTCCCGGAAGATCCGGGACGGGCGTCGTCGTGTCGGCGGCAGGGACAGCCGCGCGGGAACGGACCCAGGCGCGCGGTCCTAGGTGGCGCGGCTCATGCGCCGCGTCGGGCGCGCAGGACCGCCAGGCGTTCCTCGAGCAGCTCCTCGAGCTCTTCGCGGGACCGCCGCTCGAGCAGCATGTCCCAGTGGGTCCTCGGTGCCTTGACGTCCTCTGCAGCGACCTCGACGGGGATGCCGTCGTCGCCGAGCAGACGACCCTCGCGACCGGTCCGGGGCTCGGACCACGTCTGGGGGACCTCGGCATCGGCCGAGAAGACGACGTCGAAGGTCTCCCCCGAGGTCGTCTGGTAGACCGCACGCTTCCGGTCGGAGAGCTCGACGCCCTCCTCGCTCTGGAGACTCTGACTTCCGAGCCGCATGCCGCGGAGACTCCGATCAGCCATGGTTGTGCTCCTCTCGCTCGTCTGCAGTCCCCAACACTGTCCCACGCGGCATCCATCCCGGTGAGGCGCATTCACAGACCGTTCCCAGAGGGAGGTGGCGGGGTTCAGCCTCGGGCAGCGGTGGAGCGCCGTCGACCCCACGGCGCGCAGGCGAGGAGCGCGAGGAGCGACCCGAGCGCGACGACGAGCGTGACCGACCCGGACGCGACGGTCGCCGGGGTCGTCCCCGTACCGAGCGGCACGTCGGTGATCATCGACGTCGCCGTGTACGCCGGCACCCGGTCGATCGTCCGACCGGTCGGGTCGATGACCTGTGAGGCCCCGACCGTGGAGATGTTGACGAGCGAGCGACCGGTCTCGACCGCCCGGAGCCGCGCGATCTCGAGCTGCTGCAGGTTCTCGTCGGTGCCGTCGAAGTCGGCGTTGTTCGTCTGGGCGAGGATCACCTGCGCTCCCCCGCGGGCCATGTCGGTCGTGAGCCCGTCGTCGACGATGTCGAAGCAGATCGCGATGCCGGCCTTGATGCCCGCGACGTCGAGGACGTTCGGCTTGGTGCCGGGCGTGTAGTCGCGCTGGAGCAGGCCGATGAGGGACGGTGCGAGCTTCGAGAAGAACCAGCGGTCCGGGACGTACTCGCCGAACGGCACGGGACGCTTCTTGTCGTACGAGGACTGCCACCCGTCGGCGGTCCACACGAAGGACGTGTTGTGCAGCACGCCCGAGGCCGTCTGCGTGATCGCTCCGGCGACGATCGGGGCCCCGACGGATTCGACGACGGTGTCCAGGGCGTCGGCGATCACCGGCTGGACCCGCGGGTCGTACTCCGCGGAGGCCTCGGGCCACACCACGAGGTCGACGCCCTTCGCGCCGACCTCGGTCGCAGCCACCTGGGCGTTCAGGACCTCGCCCGGCTGTGCACCGTCGAAGTACCCGGCGGGTCCGTTGCCCTGCACGGCCTCGATGCGGATGGTGCCGTCGGTCGGGGTCGGCCACGCGGGCACGGCGAGGACCGCGGCGACCAGGAGCCCCGCGGTCGCGACGCGGATCGGTGCACGGAGCACCGCACCGGGGTCCTCGGGCACGACGAGGACGAGCGAGAGCGCCACGGCGACGCAGTACACGACGACGAAGGTCACGCCGAGCACGCCGACGTACGCGGCGAGGTGCGTGAACGGTCCCTGCGACTGGGACAGGCCGACGCGCCCCCAGGCGAAGCCCTCGTACGGCCAGCTGCCGGAGAACCACTCGCGCCCCGTCCAGAGGCCCGCGACGACCGCCGGCAGCACCCACACCCGCCAGGCGACCGACCGGGACACCCGGCCCACCCACCGGTAGGCGAGCGCGATCGCGACGGCGCCGAGGGCGAAGTACGCCGCCTCGAACAGGGCGAGCGCGAGCCAAGGCACCGGGCCGAGGTAGCGACCGGCCCACGAGATCGCCGGGAGCCAGAACGCGGCACCGGCGACGTACCCGAGCCACGCGGCGCGACGGGCGCGCTGTCCCATCGCGGCGAGGAGCATGCAGGCCATCGCCGGGTAGGCGAGGAACCACCACCCGGGGGACGGGAACGAGAGCGCGAAGAGCAGGCCGCCGATCACCGCGAGCGGCAGCGCCGTCCGGAGCGGCAGGGCCGCGAACGCGTCCCGCACGGGTGCGCTCGACGACGGCCGGACGTCACCGGAACGCTGCCGGACGCCACCACCCTGCGGGCGCACCGCGCTGCCGAGGACCGCCATGGCGCCTCCTGTCAGACCGTCGCGTAGGCGACGATGCCGCGGCGCACCGCGTCCGTCGCGCGCCGCGCGGTCGTGGACAGGTCGTCGTCGCCCGCGTTCTTCACCTGGTCGAGCAGGTCGATGACCTGCTTCGACCAGCGCACGAAGTCCCCGGCGGGCAGGTCGAGCGTGCGGAGCACATCGTCGAGCGCGGATCCCGAGGCCCAGCGGAACATGCCGACCGCCATCGCCGGGGTGGGCGGCTGCGACCCGGCGAGCCGTGCGTCCCGCTCGACGTCGTCGAGTCGCGCCCAGATCGTGAGGGTCTCGTCGAGCGCCGGCCGGAACGCGCCGCGGGGCAGGGCGTGCTCGGTGCCCGGGGCGTCCTCGCGCCGCGGCTGGTAGACGATCGTGGCGGCCATCGCGGCGAGCTGCGCCGGGGTGAGGTCCTTCCAGACCCCCGCCTCGAGGCACTCGGCGACGAGCAGGTCCCGCTCGCCGTAGATCCGCTGCAGGCGTCGGCCGCCGGGCGCGACGGTCGCCTCGCCGTCACCGGTCGGAACCAGGTAGCCGAGCTGCAGGAGCACGTCCGTCACCCTGTCGAACGTCGTCGCGACGGCGCCCGTGCGGGAGCGGATCTGCTGCACGAGCTTGTCGTTGGCGCGCTTGAGCTTGTACCAGCGCTCGGCCCAGCGGGCGTGCGCCTCGCGGTCCGGGCAGGCGTGGCAGGGATGCCGCTGCATCTGCCGACGGACCTCGGTGATCGCCGCCTGCCGGTCGCGCTTGGCGCCGTGCGACGCCTCGCGGCCGCCGGGCACGTTCGTCCGTTCGAGGTCGGAGAGCTGCCGACGGAGCGCCGCGTACTCGGTGAAGTCACCGAGGTGGCACTGCATGGCCTGCTGGTACCCGTCGAGCGACTCCTGCTGCGACCGCACCTTGCGGGCGAGGTCGACGACCGAGCGGTCCGCCTGGAACTGTGCGAACGAGGTCTCGAGGACCTCGCGCGTGCGCTGCCGCCCGAACTGGTCGATCAGGTTGACCGCCATGTTGTAGGTCGGCTTGAACGACGAGTTGAGCGGGTACGTGCGCCGGCTCGCGAGGGACGCCACGGCCTGCGGGTCGAGCCCGTCGGACCACTGGATGACCGAGTGCCCCTCGACGTCGATGCCCCGTCGGCCCGCGCGACCGGTGAGCTGCGTGTACTCCCCCGGGGTGATCGGCACACGGGCTTCGCCGTTGAACTTCTCGAGCTTCTCGAGCACCACGGTCCGCGCCGGCATGTTCACCCCGAGCGCGAGCGTCTCGGTCGCGAACACGACCTTGAGCAGCTTGCGGCGGAAGAGGTCCTCGACGACCTCCTTGAACGCGGGCAGGAGTCCGGCGTGGTGGGCCGCCACGCCGCGCTCGAGCCCCTCGAGCCACTCCCAGTACCCGAGGACGGCGAGGTCCTCGTCGAGGAGCGTACGGCAGTGGTACTCGGCGGTCTCGCGGATCTCGCGCCGCTCCTGCGCGGTCGTGAACGACACCCCGGAGCGGAGCACCTGGCGGACGCCCTGGTCGCAGCCGTTCCGGCTGAACACGAAGAAGATCGCGGGGAGCAGCATGCGCTCGTCGAGGACGCGGGCGATCTGCTCGCGGAACATCTTCTCGGTGCGCGGTCCGCGGTGCTCCGGGTACCCGCCGCGTCCACGGCGCCCGCGGTGTCCGCCGCCGTGCCGCTCGCTGCGGGACGCGCCGCCGACGAGCCGGAGGAGCTCCGGGTTGACGCGGTTCGTCGCCGCGGCACCGCTGGAGTCGAACAGGTCGACCATCTTCGAGCCGACGAGCACGTGCTGCTCGAGCGGCACCGGACGGTCCTCGGACACGATGACGTCGGTGTCGCCGCGGACGGTCTGCAGCCAGTCGCCGAACTCCTCGGCGTTGGAGACCGTCGCGCTCAGCGAGACCAGTCGGACCTCGGTCGGCAGGTGCAGGATGACCTCTTCCCAGACCGCGCCGCGGAACCGGTCGGCCAGGTAGTGCACCTCGTCGAGGACGACCCACGCGAGGTCGTCGAGCAGGTCGGATCCCGCGTAGATCATGTTCCGCAGGACCTCGGTCGTCATCACGACGACCCGGGCGCGGGGGTTGACGTTGGTGTCGCCGGTGAGCAGCCCGACCTCGGACTCGCCGTAGGCCTGCACGAGCTCGGCGTACTTCTGGTTGCTCAGCGCCTTCATCGGCGTCGTGTAGAACACCTTCGGCGTGGGCTGGCGCATCGCGAGCCAGATCGCGAACTCGGCGACGATCGTCTTGCCCGCACCGGTCGGCGCGGCGACCAGGACGCTGCGGCCCTGGTCGAGGGCGTCGCACGCGGCGGTCTGGAACGGGTCGAGGTCGAAGCGCAGGTCGGTGCGGAACAGCTCGAGGTTGCGCGAACGGTTCCGGACCTTCGCCGCCCGGTACCGCTCGGCGGGGCTGAGTTCCGTGGTCATCAGGCTCCGTACTCCGCGTCGAGCTTCGCCTGGCGCCTGGCCGCCCGACGGTCGTGGATCCACGTCACCGCGCAGGCCGCGACGTACAGCACGACCATCGGTACGGCGAGCAGGAACATCGAGATGACGTCGGCGGACGGCGTGACGATCGCGCAGAACACCAGGATGCACAGGATCGCGACGCGCCAGGCCTTGATGATCGAGGCGGCCGACAGCACGCCGACGAAGTTCAGCAGCACGAGGAACACCGGCAGGACGAACGCGATGCCGACGGCGACGATGAGCTTGATGACGAAGTCGTAGTAGGCCTTGGCGTCGACGATCGACGTGTCCTGCGCGGAGACGAAGCTGCCGAGGATGCCGACGACGTGCGGCAAGATGTACCACCCGAACCAGCACCCGGCGAAGAACAGCGGGATGGCGGTGCCGAGGAACCCGAAGACGTACTGCTTCTCGCGGCGCACGAGCGCGGGGACGATGAACGCCCACACCTGGTACAGCCAGACCGGGCTCGAGATGACGATGCCGATCGTGATCGCGATCTGCAGCTTGAGGTCGAAGGCCCCGGTGATCATCGGGAAGTTCAGTTCGGCGGTGTGGCCGCCGACCTCGGCCAGCTGCGTGACCGGCGCGCGCAGCGCGTCGAGCACGAACGGCGTGAGGAACCAGCCGCCGATCGCGCAGACCGCGACCGCGACGACGGCCTTGAACAGCCGGTTCCGCAGCTCGATGAGGTGCTGCCCGAGCGACATGCGGCCCTCGGTGTCCTTCTTCGGACGCCCGGGCCGCTCCGCTCGCCCGCTCGCGGTCGTCGAAGCCATGCGGTCGATCCTACGGGACCGGCACCGACAAGTCGGTCGCCCGGGCGCGACGCACAGGCCGCGTCGAGGCGGACGGGAGGCACGGTGCGGGCCGGCCCCGTGCCCCCCGTCCGTACCGGGGTCGCGTCGCGCACGACGTGACGCGCGCGCGGCCCGGCAGGCGCCCGCTACTCGGCGGCCAGGGCCGCCTCGGCGAACGACCGGACGGCCGTGCGCGCCGCCGGCGGGTCGAGGACGACGGCGCGACCCGGCAGCCCGGCGACCAGCCGCACCACGCCGTCGAAGCCGTTCGACGCGGCGAGACGGATGCGGACGCGGCCGTCGGCGTCCTCGGCGTCGGCCGTGTCGGCGAGGAAGTCCGCGACGAGCGGCAGCGCCGAGCAGTCGAGCTCGACCGTGACGATGACGTCCTGGCCGGACTGTTGGAAGAGCGTGTCTGGGATGACCACGTCTGCGGTGGACCGCTCAGCAGCGCGGTCGTCGACGGCCACGGCGGACATCCGGTCGAGGCGGAACGTCCGGAGCGCATCGCGGTCCAGGTCCCAGGCGCGGAGGTACCAGTCGGTGTCGATCGACTCCACCCGGAGCGGATCGACGCGGCGGGTGCTGCCGCGGGTGCGCGGGCCGGCGTAGTCGAACACGAGCCCGCGGCCGTCCGCCATCGCGCGCCGGATCGTCGCGAGCGTGGCGTCGTGCAGGTCCTGGCCGACGGCGACGTTCGACGCCGCTCCCCCGGCGCCGCGCGACAGCTTGGCCATCAGGTCGTGGATGGCCTGGCGGTCGGCGGCCTCGGGCAGGGCGGACAGGTACTGGAGCCCGGCGATCAGCGCCGAGGCCTCGCGCGCGGAGAGCCGGGGCGCGTCGTCGATCGCGACGAGGTTCGTCAGCACGATCATGTCGTTCTGCTCGAAGTCGTCCCACGCGATGTCGAACAGGTCGCCGTGCTGGTACTGCATGGTCTCGCCGGGGACGCCGGACACCGCGATGAGCTCGACGGCCCGGCGGATGCGCTGCTCGGTGACGCCGAAGTGCCGTGCGGCGTCGGCGACCGAGACGCGCTCGTGGTCGATCAGGTACGGGACGAGGACGAGCAGGAACGCGAGCTTGTCCTGCGCCTGGAGCGGTTGCTGGTCAGCCACGCGCGGTCTCCTCGGGGTCCGTGTGGTCGGCGACCAGGCCGCGGAGCCGGGCCGCCACCTGCTCGCGCAGTGCGGCGGGCTCGAGCACGCGGACCTCCGGGCCGAACGCGGCGAGTTCCTCGGCCAGGATCTGCGGGTCGACGTGGTGCACGACGAGCACGCCGCCGCCGTCGACCTCGGTCCCCCGACGGCGCTGCAGCCGCCGCTCGGCGTCCGAGCCGGGCTGCACGGCGATGCGCGCGGTCCGCTCGGCCCAGATCCGGTCGAGCTCGGCGAGGGCGCGCTCGCCGGCACCGGCCGGTGCGGGGTGCTGTCCGGGGTGGTGGGTGGTCACCGGACCGACGATCCGGGAGAGCAGGTAGTTCTTCGTCCCGCCCGTCGAGAACTCGTGCGCGCAGAGCATCCACCGGCCGCCGTGCTGGACGAGCGCGAGCGGTGCGACGTCGCGCTGCCGGGGCTCGTGCTCGCCCGGGGTGATGTAGTCGAAGCGCACGGCCGCTGCCCGGTCGAGCGCGGACCGCAGGGGTTCGAACGCCGCGTCGCGGGTCCGGAGCCGTGGAGCGTAGGCGGCCATGCCGCGGGGGTCCTCGACGTCGTCGGCGCCGGTGTCGTCGGCGGCGGAGTCGTCCGTGCCGGCCGAACGGACCTTGAGGAGGGCCCGGCGGGAGTCGGCGGACAGCGCGCCCTCGCGCCAGGCCATCGCGGCGAGCGACAGCAGCGCGGACTCGTCGGGCGTGAACCGGACGTCGAGCGGCAGGTCGTACTCGCCCTTCGGGATCCGGTAGCGGAGCGTCTGATTGTTGCCCGCCGCCCCCGGGGTCTCGATCGTCTCGAGCGGGATGCCGAGCTCGCGGACGTCGTCCTTGTCGCGTTCGAACTGCCGCTCGAGCGACGCGTTGTCGCCGCCGGGGGTGAAGCGCTGCCGGTAGCCCTGCACGTTCGCGAGGATCTCGGCCTTCGTCAGCCCGGACTCCGTCGAGAGCAGCGCCAGCACGAGGCTGAAGAGCCGCTCCTCTGCGGGCACACGGGGAGCTCGGGTCGCTGGCACGAGCCCGATCCTACGACAGCGCGGGTGCACCGGAGTGCACCCGCGCGTCGGTCGGTGGACGGCTCGACGCGGTGCGCGGGGGCCGGTCCGGGAGGGACTCGATCAGGACGGCATGACGCCGAGGACGTCGATGACGTACGCAGTCGCCGAACCGCCCTGGTGCACGATCGCCAGGACCTGGTCGCCGACGTGACGGCCGATCACGGCCTTGCGCACGCCGTCGATGACCTGGCCCTCGGCGAGCGGCAGCGTCTGCGCGCCCGAGCCGTCGGTCCAGTTCGACCCGGTGACGTTCGAGTCGGCGGTCGAGTCGCCCCAGGTCACGGCCGTGTACTTGAAGACGGCGGTGTCCTTGTCGGTGAGCTCGGCGCCGCTGCCCTTGCGGAGCAGGTGGTACTCGTCGCTCGTCGGCGCGCTCCACGAGGGGATCGTGATGCCGGGGGCGCCGGACGGTGCGAGGACGACCGCGGGCATCTCGTCGCCGGCGAGCTGCGGGGTCCCGGTCGCGCGGGCGTCGTAGGCGCGGCGCACGTCCACCACGGCGACGACGGCGTCCTCGGTCTTCGAGGACTCGGTGGAGGTGCTCGCCCCGGCGGTCAGGGCGCTCTTGGGGAGCGCGACGGCCAGGCGGTCGCCGACGTTCGAGCACTCGAGCGCGGCACCGAGGGCGCCGAACTTGTCCGCGCCCGCCGTGAGCAGCGCGCTCTGGCCGGAGTAGCCGCTCGTCTCGACGACCTTCCCGGTGGCACCGTCGACGAGCGTGTACTCGACGAGGACCGGCGTGCCCTGCTCGACCGCACGACCGTCACCGGAACGGAGCACCGAGACCTGCGTGCCCTTCGTGGTGAGCCCGGCCGGGACGTTCACCTTCGGCTCCTTGCCGAACGCACCGCTCGCGGTGACCGCCTGCGACGCTGCCCCGGGGGCGGCGCAGCGGGGCGGCGTCGTGCCGGCACCGCTGGCGGAGCAGCCGGTGAGGGCGGCGGCGAGGCCGATGGTGACCAGGAGTGCGGGGATGGTGCGCACGGACCCTCTTTCCGTTCGATGCAGGACGGGCACGGTCGGTACTCTACCGGTCGCCCTCGACCGGACCGGGCTGTGCTGCACCGGCCTCGGCGGCGGCCACCTTGCGGGCCTGCGCTGCCGCCTGCCGTGCGACCTTGCGGAGCTTCTTGTCGCTGGCCGACCGCTCCCCCACGGCGCCGGGCGTCCAGGCCTCGACGTCCTCGTCCGAGAACTCCGCCTTGCCTGCGCGACGCTTCAGGTTGGGGAGCACGACGCCGTCGGCCAGGCGGCGTGCCGTGACCAGGAAGCCGGTGTGTCCGACCATCCGGTGGTCCGGTCGGACGGCCAGACCCTCGACGTGCCAGGTGCGCACGAGGGTCTCGCTCGACTGCGGGTCCGTGAAGCGCCCGGTGTCGCGGAGGGCCTCGGCGGTGCGGGACAGCTGCGTGACGGTGGCGACGTAGCAGACGATGAGCCCGCCGGGGACGAGGGCGTCCGCCGCGGCGTCGACGCACTCCCACGGGGCGAGCATGTCGAGCACGACCCGGTCGACGCTCTGCGGCTCGGTCGCGTCCGGGAGCTCCTCGACCAGGTCGCCGACCGTGACGGACCAGTTGTCCGGGACGGCGCCGAGGAAGGTCCCGACGTTGCCGCGGGCGATCGCCGCGAACTCCTCCCGACGCTCGAAGGACTGCAGGCGACCGGTCGGGCCGATCGCGCGGAGCAGGAAGAGCGACAGCGCGCCGGACCCCACGCCGGCCTCGACCACGCGGGCACCCGGGAAGACGTCGGCGAAGGCGACGATCTGGGCCGCGTCCTTCGGGTAGACGATCGCGGCACCGCGGGGCATCGACATGACGTAGTCGTTGAGGAGCGGGCGGAGCGCGAGGTACTCGTCGCCGGTGCTCGCCCGGATCACGGAGCCGTCGGGCTGGCCGATGACGTCGTCGTGCCGGAGGACACCGCGGTGGGTGTGGTACTCCCCCGCGGTCTCCAGCGACAGCGTCGTGAGCTTGCCCTTCGGGCCGGTGAGCTGCACGCGGTCCCCGGCGCGGAACGGACCGCGCGGCGGGGAGTGCGGGGCGCCCCCGGCGGTGTGCGGCAGGGCGGCGAGCTCGTCGTGCTGGTCGGCGGGTTGCTGGTCTTCGTGCAGCTGGTCGTCGTGCTGCTCGGCGGTCATCGGGCCACCGCCTCGGTGCGGGCGGCCAGGGCCGGGCCGGTGAGCTCGACCAGGCGGTCGACGTCGACCCCGGCGAGGGTCGTCAGGTGCACGTCGCCCCCGCCGATCTCGGAGAGCGGCACGATGTGCTCGACGGCGACCGTGACGGCGCCGGACGCGACCGCCGCAGCGACGCCGGTGGCCGAGTCCTCGACCGCGACGCAGGCCGTGGCCTCGACGCCGAGGGCGTCGGCAGCGGCCAGGTAGGCGTCCGGGAAGGGCTTCGGGCGGTCGACGTCGTCACCGGCGACGACGACACGGAAGCCGCGGGCGCCGAGGGCCTCGGCCGCGACCAGGGCCATCTTGCGACGGGACATCGTCACGAGGGCGGTCGGGACCCCGCGGTCGTGCAGCTCCTCGACGAGCTCACGCGCACCCGGGCGCCACGGCAGTTCTTCGCCGTCGAGCCGCTCGGTGACGTAGTCGGTCATCCACTGGACGATCTCCTCGACCTCCATGTCGACGCCCTTGTCGCGGAGGATCTCCCCCGAGCGCTCGAGGCCGGAGCCGACGAGCGAGAGGCCGTCCTCGTGGGTCCACTCGGCGCCGTACCGGGCGGTCAGCTCCACCTGGGACTGCTGCCAGATCGGCTCCGTGTCGATGAGCGTGCCGTCCATGTCCCACAGCACGGCTGCGGGCAGGACTCGGTCGGGGTGCTGGGCGGTCACGGGCGACGAGTCTAGCGGTCGGGGTTCCGCTGCACGCGGACGCCGCCACGCCCCGACGAGCGCCGGGCCTATCCTGGGGTACTCGTACCGTGTCCGGCCGCGCGCGTGCAGCGCGTGCCCCGCTCCACCACCAGGAGGCCCCTCCGTGCCACAGCACTCCCCCTTCAGCGACGGCCGACTGCTCGTCGTCGCGTTCGAGGGCTGGAACGACGCCGGCGAGGCGGCCAGCGGTCTCGCTCGGCGCATCGTCGACGCCCTGGGGCTCGACGAACTGCGCGAGATCGACGGTGAGCGGTACGTCGACTACCAGTTCAACCGGCCAGAGGTCGGGACCTCGGAGGACGGCTCGCGCGGCATCACCTGGCCCCGGATCGTGCTGTACGGCCCCGGCCAGGACGGTCGACCGGTCGTCGGAGCGACGGGTGCCGAGTCCGAGCGCGAGGTCTTCGTGCTCGTCGGCCCCGAGCCCTCGCGGACGTGGCGCGGCTTCTGCGCCGAGGTGATCGACCTCGCCGACGTGTACTCGATCGACGCCGTGGTGTTCGTCGGGGCGATGCTCGCCGACGTGCCGCACACCCGACCGATCTCGGTGTTCGTCTCGAGCGAGGACGCCGGGGTGCGCTCGGCCTTCGACGTCGACCGCTCCACGTACGAGGGCCCGACGGGCATCCTCGGCGTGCTGTCCGACGCGATGGACACCGCGGGCCTGACGACCCTGTCGCTCTGGGCCTCGGTCCCGCACTACGTGCACAACTCCCCCTCGCCGAAGGCCACCCTGTCGCTCCTCGACAAGATGGAGGAGCTCACCGACGTCACCGTGCCGCGCGGCACCCTGCTCGACGAGGCCACGGAGTGGGAGGAGGGCATCGACGCCCTCGCCGCCGACGACGAGGACATGGCGAGCTACATCGGGCAGCTCGAGCAGGCCCGGGACACCGTCGACTCCCCCGAGGCGTCCGGGGACGCCATCGCGCAGGAGTTCGAGCAGTACCTCCGGCGGCGGGAGCGCAAGGACGGCAAGGACGGCGGCACCGCGGGTGGCGAGGGTCCCTGGCGGCCGCCCCAGCAGTAGACGCACCACAGACGGACGGGAGGCGCGGTGCCGGCTGGCACCGCGCCTCCCGTCCGTCTGCGGGCACGTCCGCCAGCCGCCAGCCGCGTCGCGGCGGGCCGCCCCCCCCCGCTCGGCGCGCCGAGCGCGCCAGATCTGGCCCGTTCGGCGCCGTCCGCCGACGAGACGTGCCCGCCCAGCGGCACACGCGCGGCGTGTCGTGCACGCTCGACCGGCGCGGGCCGACCTGTCAGCCGAGGCGGATGCCGAGCAGGGCGTCGACGAGGTCGACGAGCTCCGGCGTGACGGCCGTGCCGCCCGCAATCGCGGTGTCCACCGCGGCGACCGCTCCGGGCGTGTCGAGGTCGTCGGCGACCCGTGCGCGGATGCGCGCGGCGACGTCGGCGGCGTCGTCTGCGTGTCCGGCCGGCTCGCCGGCGGCCCAGGCGTCCCAGGTCGCGAGGCGTGCCGTGGCGCTCGAGAGCTCGCCGTCGAACCACTCCCAGTCGTCGGAGTACTTGTGCGACAGCAGGGCGAGGCGGATCGCGCGCGGGTCGGCGCCGTCGTCGAGCAGTCCGCGGACGGTGACGAGGTTGCCGAGCGACTTCGAGATCTTCTCGCCCTGGTAGGCGATCATCCCGGTGTGCACGAACGCGTTCGCGAGGGGTTGGTGCGCGAGAGCCGCCGCGTGACCGGCGCTCATCTCGTGGTGCGGGAAGACGAGGTCGCTGCCGCCGCCCTGCACGCTGATCGGCAGGCCGAGGCGGTCGCCCGCGATGACGCTGCACTCGATGTGCCAGCCCGGACGTCCCGGACCGACGACGGTGTCCCACGACGGCTCCCCCGTGCGCGCGGCGCGCCAGAGCAGTGGGTCGAGCGGATCGCGCTTGCCGGCACGGTCGGGGTCGCCGCCGCGCTCGGCCGACAGGCGCGTCATCGTCTCGCGGTCCAGTCGGCTCTCGTCCCCGAGCGTCCACGCCTCGGTGGGGCGGTTCACGTCGAAGTAGAGGTCGTCGCCCTCGGACTCCGCCGTCGGGACCGCGTAGGCGTAGCCGGTCTCCTGCAGGAAGGCGACGGCCTCGGCGACGCGCTCGACCTCGTCCGTGACGGCGACGTACTCGTCCGGCGGCAGGACGCGGAGCGCCTCCATGTCGCGACGGAACAGGTCGATCTGCGAGGCGGCGAGCTCGCGCCAGTCCACGCCGTCACGGGCGGCTCGCTCGAGCAGCGGGTCGTCGACGTCGGTCGTGTTCTGCGCGTACTCGACCAGGAGCCCGGCGTCCCGCCATGCCCGGCCGAGGGTGTCGAACGCCAGGTAGGTCGCGGCATGGCCGAGGTGCGTCGCGTCGTACGGCGTGATGCCGCAGACGTAGAGCGCGGCGCGGTCCTCGCCGCGCGTCGGGTCCACCGGGTGCCCGGACGCCGTGTCGTGCACGACGGGACGAGGGCCCTCCCCGGGGACGTCGGGGACGGATGGGGCCTCCCAGGCCCTCACGGCTGGACCACTCCGAGCGACAGCAACACGATGAGCACGATACCGAGTGCGATCCGGTAGACCACGAAGGGCAGGAAGCTCCGCTTCGAGATGTAGTTCATGAACGCGGCGATCACGACGAAGCCGACGAGGAACGCGACCACCGTGGCGACGAGCGTGTCGACGAGTCCGAAGGGCGCGCCGGTGTCCCCGAGGCTCGTCGCGGCCTCGTAGAAGCCGGACAGGAACACCGCCGGGATCGCGAGCAGGAACGCGAACCGCGCCGCGGCCGGACGGGTGTAGCCGAGCGCGAGGCCCATCGAGACGGTCGCACCGGAGCGCGAGACACCCGGCACCAGGGCGAGCACCTGCGCGAGACCGATGAGCAGGCCGCTCCGGAACGTCATGTGCTCGATGCGGCGCACCTTGCGACCGACGACGTCGAGCACGCCGAGCACGATGCCGAACACGATGAGGACGATCGCGACGATCCACAGGGACCGGAAGGTGGTCTCGATCGAGTCCTTGAGCAGCAGCCCCGCGACCCCGATCGGGATCGTCCCGAGGATCACCAGCCAGCCCAGCCGGACGTCGGGGTCGCCCTTCGGGATGTCCCGCCGGAGGACCGAGCGGAACCACCGCCCGACGATCCGCGTGATGTCCTTCCAGAAGTAGATGAGCACCGCGGTCTCGGTGCCGAGCTGCGTCACCGCCGTGAAGGCCGCGCCGGGGTCCTTCGCGTCGGGCAGGAACAGGCCCACGATGCGCAGGTGCGCGCTCGACGAGACGGGCAGGAACTCGGTGAGTCCCTGCACGAAGCCGAGGAAGATCGCCTCGAGGATGTGCATCGTGCGGGCCTTTCAGGGGTCAGCAGGCAGGACGGTGCCGCGGGGGCGACCCGGCAATGTATCAGTACGTGGCGAGCAGGTCGCCGAGGACGCGCCGCCCGAATGCCAGGGCGTCGAGCGGGACCCGCTCGTCGACGCCGTGGAACATCGCCGGGAAGTCGACGTCGGCCGGCAGCTGCAGCGGGACGAAGCCGTAGCCGGCGATGCCGAGCGTCGAGAGTGCCTTGTTGTCGGTCCCACCCGAGAGCAGGTAGGGCAGCACCGGGGCACCCGGGTCGTGGCGGCCGAGGACGTCCCGGACCGCGTCGACGAGCGGGCCGCCGAAGTCCTGCTCGAGCCCGATGTCGCGGAAGGACGTCACGACCTCGACGTCGTCGCCCGCGAGTTCCCGGACGCGCGCGAGAACGGACTCCTCGTCGCCGGGCAGGCAGCGGATGTCGACGAGCGCCTCGGCGGTGTCCGGGATGACGTTGTGCTTGTACCCGGCCGTCAGGACCGTCGGGTTCGACGTCGTGTGCAGCGCCGCGTGGATGAACCGCGAGGCCGACCCGGTCGCGAGAGCGACCTCGTCGGGGCCGGTGACCGTCGGGTCGACGCCGAGGAACCGGGCGACCTCGGCGACCATCGCGTCGGTGGTCGCCGACAGCCGGACCGGCCACTCCTCGCTGCCGATGCGGGCGACCGCCGCCGCGAGCTTCGTGACGGCGTTGTCGCGGATGACGTGGGACCCGTGCGCCGCGGTGCCGCGGGTGACCAGCTTGATCCACATCAGCGCCTTCTCGCCGGTCTGCAGCAGGTAGGCGCGTCGGTCGCCGAGCGTGATCGAGTACCCGCCGACTTCGCTGATGGCCGCCGACGCCCCGGCGAAGACCTCGGGGTGGTGCTCGACGACGTGGTGGGAGCCGAGCACGCCCCCGGCCTCCTCGTCGGCGAAGTACGCGATCACCAGGTCCCGCTCGGGCGCTCCCTGCCGCTCGACGACGTCGGCGAGCGACGTGAGCATCATCGCGTCCATGTTCTTCATGTCGACGGCACCGCGGCCCCAGAGCATGCCGTCCCGGACCTCGCCGCCGAACGGGTCCACCGTCCAGTTCGCGGGGTCGGCGGGGACGACGTCGAGGTGTCCGTGCACGACGAGGGCGGGCTTGCTGCGGTCACGACCGGGGACCCGGGCGACGACGCTCACGCGGTCGGGCTCCGACTCGAAGAGCTGCGGTTCCAGACCGAGGTCGCGGAGCTTCGCCTCGACGTAGTGCGCGGCCTCCGTCTCGCCGCGGGACTTCCCCTCGCCCCAGTTCGTCGTGTCGATGCGGATGAGGTCCCGCGCGATCGCGGCCGTCGCCTCGAGGTCCTGCTCGGTCGGGTCGGCGCTCGCCTGCTGGTCGCTCATGCCCTCACGCTACCGGGCCGCGTCGGCGCGTCGGTCGGTGGCGCGACCGAGGACGCGCCCGGGATGCGCGTCCGTGTTCATCGGGCGTTCAGGGCCGTGCTAGTGTCTTCTCCTGTCAGAACGGCCGGGGGAACAGCCCGGATCGGCTCTGGCACACAACTGGAAACACCTGTCCGGGTGGCGGAATTGGTAGACGCGCTAGCTTGAGGTGCTAGTGCCCGTATTAGGGCGTGGGGGTTCAAGTCCCCCCTCGGACACAGGAACAGCGCAAGGCCCCCTGACTTCGGTCAGGGGGCCTTCTGCGTTGCGCGGGCGGCGCTGCACGGGCCGCCCCGGCTCCGCCAGGGTTCAGCGCCGCCGCAGCCGCCGCACCACCACCACCACGCCACCGATCGCCGCGAGCCACCCCCAGTTCGCGACGACCGGGTCGAGCAGCTGGTGCCGCCAGTCCCGGCGGGACGACCCGAGTCGCGCCCGCACGGGGTGCGTCACCCGCTCCGAGCGCACCCCGGTCTCGTGCAGGAGCCGGTCCGGCCTCCCGCGGAGCGCGTCCGTCACCCGGTGCGTCGCGACGTCGATGCGGTCACCGACGACGAGCAGCATCCAGTGCGCCAGCCGACCCTCGCTGAAGCGTCGGTAGGCGTACCGCTTCACGACGCCGGCCGGACCGGCCAGCGGCTGCGCCTGCGGCCCGACGTCGGCGAACGGCACCCGCACGCGCTCGGCCTGCCCGCCGTCGTAGCCGCCCGTGGTGTGCGAGTAGCCGAAGATCCCGCCGACCGCGGTGGCGTTCGGGTTCACGTTGTGGCAGTTCGTGAACAGTCCCCTGGCGCAGAACCAGCAGCTGCCGCACGAGATGTGGAACGGCACCATCACCCGGTCGCCCACGTCGAGGCTCCGCACCGACGGTCCCACCTGCTCGACGACCCCGATGAACTCGTGCCCGAAGGTGTGGCCGACGCGGCTGTCCGGCATCATCCCGTGGTAGAGGTGCAGGTC
The DNA here is from genome assembly GCF_006715175.1 of Curtobacterium citreum. Classification (NCBI taxonomy): domain Bacteria; kingdom Bacillati; phylum Actinomycetota; class Actinomycetes; order Micrococcales; family Microbacteriaceae; genus Curtobacterium; species Curtobacterium citreum. The sequence continues at coordinate 2,050,471 of NZ_VFMQ01000001.1, forward strand.
GGACCCGCAGATCGCGGCGCGTTCGACCCGCACGATCGCGTCGTTCGGGTGCTCGATCCGCGGGTCGGGCTTCTCCTCGACGCGGACCCGGTACGGCCCGCGGTACGTCATGGCGCGCATGCGCGCTCCTCTCGCTCGTGCGCGCCACGCTCGGCCTGGTCGGGTGGGAGGCGACCCACAAAGGACGGGAGGCGCGGTGCCAGCCGGCACCGCGCCTCCCGTCCGTGGGGTGGTGACGTCCCTAGGACTTGGACGCCTCGACGAAGTTGCGGCGGGGGTCCGTCTCCTTGATCAGCGAGGTCGCGTCGCGACCGGACACCGCACCGGTGACCCAACCGATGACGATGCGCGCCTTCCGGTTCAGGGTCGGCATCGCGTAGACGTGGTAGGAGCGGTGGGCGAGCCAGGCGAGCAGGTTCGTCATCTTGACGCCCTTGATGTTCGCGGCGCCCTTGCCGACGCCGTACGAGGCGACGGTGCCGATCGACGGGTGGCGGTACTCCTCGAGCGGCTTGCCGGTGATCGTGGCGACCACGTTGTCGGCGGCGACGACGGCCTGGCGGACGGCGTTCTGCGCGTTCGGCGGGTAGTACGCCGGCTGCTTCTCGGCGGTCAGGTCGGGGACCTGGGCGACGTCACCGAGGCCCCAGACGCCCGGGACGACCTCGTGCGTGTCCTCGGCTTCGACCTGGAGCTTCGCGTTCGCGGCGAGGTGCCCCTTCGGGCCGCGGGGCAGGTCCGAGGCGTCGAGGAGCGGGTTCGGCTTGACGCCGGCGGTCCAGACGAGCAGTCCGGTCGCGAACTCGTCGCCGTCGGAGAGCTTGACGACGCCGCCCTCGCAGCTCGGCATGGTGGTCTTCAGGCGGACGTCGATGCCGCGGGCGCGGAGCGACTCGAGGGTCCACTTCGACAGCTCCGGGCCGACCTCGGGCGCCACGCGGTCGAGCGCGTCGATGAGCACCCAGCGGGGCTGCTCGCCGGCGAGCGACGGGTAGGTCTTGATGGCGGCCTGCGACACGTCGAAGAGCTCGCCGATGGCCTCGACCCCGGTGTAGCCACCGCCGACGAAGATGCTCGTGAGCAGACGGCGGCGCTCGTCCTCGTCTCGCGTGGCAGCGGCCTTCGCGATGTTGTCGAGGAGCTTCGCGCGGACGTAGGCGGCTTCTTCGACGGTCTTGAAGCCGACCCCGTACTCCTCGAGCCCCGGCGTCGGGAACGTGCGGGTGACGGAGCCGAGCGCGACGACGAGCTGATCGTAGCCGAGGGTGCGGTCGTCACCACCGGCCGTGGCGATCGACACGGTCTTGTCCTTCGACGAGATGCCGGTGACCTTGCCCTGGATGACGCGGGTCTTCTTGAGCGCGCGGCGCAGCTCGAAGGTGACGTCCTTCGGCGCGATGTGACCGCCGGCGACCTCCGGCAGGAACGGCAGGTACGTGTAGTACGTGTTCTGGTCCACCAGCGTGATGCGCATCGGCACGGTCGCCGCGTGCTTCTGCAGCTGCTTGACCGTGGTGTAGCCGGCGGAGCCGCCGCCGAGGACGAGGACGTGGGGGATGGAGTCTGCCATGCGTCCGGTCTACCGGAAGAAGCCTGGTCGCGTCACCAAGCCGCGCCGCGCGATCCGGCGACGGCACGGCGGGTGTCCGCGGTCCGTCGGTGCACCGGTCACCGTCCGCGTGGACGGTCCTGCAGTCGCCACCACGCGGTCTCGGCGAGCTCCGGCCCGGTGTACACACCGTGCGGGGTGCGGCGGGACTCGGTGAGCGAGAACCGGCGGAGTCGGTAGCCGCCGCCGAAGCGGTCGATGATCGCCTCGGGTGAGGACTCGGGGGTGCGTCGGACGTACCAGGTGCGGTCGTCGACCTGCTCGATCACGAGCGGCTCAGCGTCGGTTGCCGATGCGGGAGCGCAGGACGTCGATGCGCTTCTGGATCTGCTCGACGCTCGCCTGCGCGACGGCCGGGCCGCCGCTGATGCGTCGGAGCTCGGCGTGGATCGCGCCGTGCGGTTCGTTGGCGTGCCGGGACCAGATCGACACCAGCCGGGCGAGCTCGGTCCGTTGTTCCTTGAGCGTCTGGTACATCGGGCGGTCCGCCGCGGGCTGCTGCTTCGGCAGGCCGTCCTTCACCGCACGACCGCGGGACCGCTTGGCCTGGGTCGCCTGGCGGGCGCGGAGCAGGTCACGCACCTGGTCGGGCTCGAGCAGCCCGGGAATGCCGATGAAGTCGAGTTCCTCGAGCGAACCGACCTCGCCACCGGTGCCGAACTCGCCGCCGTCGTAGAGGACACGGTCGAACGAGGCCTGCGAGTCGAGCGCCTGGAAGGGCTGCACCTCGAGCAGGCTCTCCGACGCGCGGTCCTCCTTGTTGGCCTCGGCGACCATCGCGTCCTCGGGGTTGTACATCCCGTCGTCGGCGTCCTTCGGGCGGTCGAGCGCGTGGTCGCGTTCGAGTTCGAGGGTGGCGGCCAGGGCCATCAGGTTCGGCACGCTCGGCAGGAAGACGCTCGCGGTCTCCCCACGGCGACGGGCGCGCACGAATCGGCCGATCACCTGCGCGAAGAACAGCGGGGTGCTCGCGCTCGTGGCGTAGACGCCGACGCAGAGCCGGGGGACGTCGACGCCCTCGGACACCATGCGGACGGCGACCATCCAGCGCGAGGTGTCCTCGGAGAAGGCCTGGATGCGGCTGGACCCGGCGGCCTCGTCCGAGAGCACGACGGTCGGTCGTTCCCCCGTGATGCGCTGCAGGATGCGGGCGTAGGCACGAGCCGTCGTGGTGTCGGTGGCGATGACGAGCCCGCCGGCGTCCGGGACACCTCGGCGGACCTCGGTCAGACGCTTGTCGGCGGCGGACAGCACGGCCGGCATCCACTCGCCCTCCGGGGAGAGCGCGGTGCGCCACGCCTGCGCCGTGATGTCCTTCGTCACCTGCTCGCCGAGCGAGGCCGACATCTCGTCGCCCATCCGGGTCTTCCAGCGCATCTGGCCGGCGTAGGCCATGAAGAGCACCGGGCGGACGACGCCGTCCTTGAGCGCGCGGCCGTAGCCGTAGTTGTAGTCGGACACCGAGGTGCGGATGCCCTGCTCGTCGGGGGCGTACTGCACGAACGGGATCGGGGCGGTGTCCGAGCGGAACGGCGTCCCGGAGAGCGACAGTCGGCGCGTGGCCTTCGTGAACGCCTCGCGGATGCCGTCGCCCCAGGTCAGGGCGTCGCCGCCGTGGTGCACCTCGTCGAGGATGACCAGGGTCTTCCCGCCTGCGGTGATGCGCTGGTGGACCTCAGGGTTCATGCCGACCTGGGCGTACGTGATCGCGACGCCCTGGTAGTGCCGGCCGAACATGCCGTCGCCGTTCTTGAACATCGGGTCGAGCCGGATGCCCACGCGGTCGGCGGAGTCGGCCCACTGCCGCTTGAGGTGCTCGGTCGGCGCGACGACGATGATCCGGTCGATCGTGCCGCGGGCGAGGAGCTCGGTCGCGAGCCGGAGCGCGAACGTGGTCTTGCCGGCGCCCGGGGTCGCGGCTGCGAGGAAGTCGCGCGGCTCCTTCTCGAAGTACTTCGTGAGGGCCTCGACCTGCCAGGCGCGGAGCTTGGACGCAGTGCCCCACGCGGCCCGCTCGGGGAACGCCGGCGACAGGTGCTCGGCGGCCGCGTTGCCGGCGTTCTCGGCCTGGGCCACGGCGTCTTCGTGCGGGCGGACGGCGCCGTCCGCGACGGTCTCGGGGGTGTCGCCCCACAGTGTCGCGGGCTGCTGCTGGTCGTCGTACTCCGCTGCGCTCACTTCACGCGAGTCTACCGTCACGCGGGGTCCTGCCGGGCGTGCGGGGGCCGCTGCTCGGGCGTGCCGCGGACGAGCGAGGCGGGCCGGAGCACGCCCGCGCCGAAGCGTGCGGCGACGGCGTCCACGGTGGTCTCGGTGTCCCGCCATGGCGCGTCGTCGTCCCACAGCGCGTTGCTCGCGGCGGCGGGCACGAGGTTCTCGCCGCGGACGCCGATGAGCCGGATCCGGTTGCCCGGCCGGTGCAGCACGTCGTAGAGCTCGACGGCCTCGTGGTGCAGCCGCTTGGCGACGTCGGTGGGTTCGGCGAGGGTGCGCGACCGGGTCAGCGTGCTGAAGTCGGTGTACCGGACCTTGAGCGCCACGGTGCGGGCCTGCACGTCGGCGCGCCGGAGCCGGACGGCCACCTTGTCGGCCAGGCGCAGGAGCTCGCGGGCGACGTCGTCGCGTTCGGTGAGGTCGTGGCCGAACGTGGTCTCGTGCCCGATCGACTTCTCGCTGACGCCGGTATCGACGACCCGCGGGTCACGCCCCCACGACAGGTCGTGCAGGCGCTGGCCGCCAGCGGGTCCGAGTGCCGCGACGAGGGAGGGCAGCGGGGTGTGCGCGAGGTCGCCGACCGTGCGGATGCCGCGCCGCTCGAGCTTCTCCTGCGTGGTGCCGCCGACGCCCCACAGCGCGGAGACGGGCTGCGGGTGCAGGAACGCGACGGTGTGCTCGGCCGGGACGACGAGGAGCCCGTCCGGCTTCGCCCGGCTGGACGCGAGCTTCGCGACGAACTTGGTCGAGGCTGCGCCCACCGAGCAGTGCAGCCCGGTCTCGGCGAGGACCGCGGCGCGGATCGCCCGACCGATCTCCCACGGGGTGCCGGAGAGCCGGAGCGCTCCGGCGACGTCGAGGAACGCCTCGTCGATACCGAGCTTCTCGACGCGGGGCGTGAAGCTCCCGAACACGCGCATCACGGCGGCTGACTTCGCCGTGTACTTCTCGAAGTGCGGCTCGACGATGATCGCGTTCGGGCAGCGGCGCTTGGCGACGGCCATCGGCATCGCGGAGTTCACGCCGTACCTCCGGGCCTCGTACGTGGCCGCGGTGACGACGGACCGGTCGGAGTCGTGGCCGACGATCACGGGCAGGCCGCGCAGGTCGGGACGGTCGAGCAGTTCGACGGACGCGAAGAAGGCGTCCATGTCGACGTGCAGCACCGTCGCCGTCAGGTCGTCCACGGGACGGTCCGAGACGAGCCGGTTGCGTCCGTCCTGCTTGCTCACGCGCCGATGATGCCACGCCCCACCGACACCGACGACCGGCCGCCGCGCGCCGGCGCCGCTACGCGAGCGGGCCGAGCTCCGCCGCCGCGATCGTCCGCGCTGCGGAGTCCCGCGTGGACGGGTGGTACTGCCCGGCCCGGACGTCCCGGGCGAGCCGCGCCAGCTCCGAGTCCGCCGCGTACGCCCGCCCGCCGACGACGCGCATCGCCTCGTCCACCACGTGCTGCGCCGCGTCGACCGTCCGCGCCTTGGTCCCGACGAGCAGGGGGAACCACCGCGCGCCCAGGTCCTCGCCCTCGTCCGCCGACCGGGCGAGCGACCCGACCTGCAGCGCCACGGCGTCGACGGCACCGCGCAGGTCCGCGATCGTCCGACGGACGTCCGGGTCCTGCGACCGCGGGACCCCGTCCCGCCCCGCGCGACCGGACACCGCCGTGACCGCCAGGTCCACCGCGCGCGAGGCGATCCCGACGTACACGGACGCCACGAGCAGCTCGAACGCGGCGAAGATCCCGAACACGAGCGGGTCGTTCGTCGGGCCGACCGGCAGCGACCGCACGATGCGCTCCGCGGGCACGTGCACGCCGAGCAGCCGGGTGGTCCGGCTCTGCGTCGCGCGCATCCCGAGCGTGTCCCAGTCGTCCAGGTGCTCGACGTCGCCGTCGGAACGGAGCACGAAGCCGTGCACCAGCCGCGGCTCCGGCCCGCTGGTGTCCTTCCCGAACACGCTCAGCACGTCCCACGCCGGTGCGAGCGACGTCGACACCTTCGTCCCGGTGAAGCGGTAGCCCCCGTCGCCGTCCGGCTCCGCCGTCGTCGACGAGTCGAACAGGACGGCGTCGTTGCCGGGTTCGCTCACCCCGAACGCGAGCAGGTGGTCGTCCGCCGCGTGGTCGGTGACGGCCTGGAGGAACGACCCACCCTGTGCGGACACGCTGCGGGCCGCCTGCACCCAGACCTGGTGCATCCCCAGCCCGAGCGCGGTCGCCGGTGCGGCCTGCGCGAGCTCCTGCTGCAACCGCGCCGTCGCGGCGAGGCCGAGCCCAGAGCCGCCCTGCTCGACGGGCACCCCGATCCGCAGCCATCCAGCGGCACGGAGCTCGGCCAGGTCCTCGGCGCAGAAGGCGTTGTCCGCGTCGTACCCGGGCGCCCGCGCCGCGATCCGGGCGAGCAGGTCCTCGGGCAGGCTCCAGGCGGGGTTGGCCTTCGTCATGGCACGAGACTACGGTTCGGGACGTGTCAGATCGTCATCCGTGGTCCAGGTACGTCGCGATCGGTGACTCGTTCACCGAGGGCATCGGGGACCCCGACCCGACCGTGCCCGGCGGCAACCGCGGCTGGGCCGACCGGGTCGCCGAGGTCCTCGCGCACCGCACCGACGACTTCGCGTACGCGAACATCGCGATCCGCGGTCGGCTCCTCGGCCAGATCGTCGACGAGCAGGTCGAGCCTGCCCTGGCGCTCCGCCCGGACCTCGTCACGGTCTCGGCCGGCGGCAACGACATCATCCGACCGGGGTCGGACCCCGACGAGCTCGCCGAGCGGTTCGACGGCATGGTCGAGCGGCTCCGGAGCGACGGTGCGACGGTCCTGCTGTTCACCGGCCCGGACGTCGGCATGACCCCGGTGCTCGGGATGGTCCGCGGCAAGACGGCGATCTACAACGAGAACCTGCACGCCATCGCGCTGAAGCACGGGGCGCTCGTCGCCGACATGTGGGCGCTCCGGGTGCTGCGGGACCCGCGGATGTGGGCACCCGACCGGCTGCACCACTCCCCCACGGGCCACGCCACGGTCGCCGCGGCCGTGCTCGACACCCTGGGCGTCGACCACGGGCTGGAGCCGTTCGTGCCGGAGCCGCTCGAGGCCCGACCGTGGCGCGAGGCCCGGGTCGAGGACCTCGGCTGGGCGCGGGAGTACCTCGTGCCGTGGGTGGTGCGCCGGATCCGGCACACGTCCTCCGGCGACGGCGTCTCCCCGAAGCGCCCGGAGCTGCAGGACGTCGTCGAGCACCGCTCCGACACGCCCTAGTGCCCCCGTCGCACCCCCGCACGCGCGTCGCACCCCGCTGTGGCAGGGTGCGACGCCGGAGACGGGGTGCGACCGGGTGGCCGGGTGCGACCGGGCGACGGCCGATCAGTCGGCCGGGCGCCGGAGCGTCAGCGGTCCGTCGTGCAACGGCTGCGTCGCCCACGACGAGGTCGCCGTGCCCGTGCCGGTGTCGAGCCGGAGGCGGAGCCGGTGCGGGCTCTCGACGAAGCGGACGTCGACGGCGACGACCCCCTCGCGTCGGCGGGCCCCGCTCGCGGCGAGCGGACCCTCGACGGCCCACGTGCCCTGACCGACCGGGCACGTCAGCGTGCCGCCGTCGACGTCCACCGTGACGCGCCAGCCGTCGCCCGAACGGGCGAGACGCACCCCGTCGGCGACGCCGGTCGCCGCGTAGGACCCGTCCGCGTCGTCGTGCAGCTCCACCCCCTCGACGGGAGGCAGCCCCAGGGAGGCGAGCCGTGCCTCCAGGGCGGTGTCGGCTGCCACGTCGACGTCCGCAGCGTCGACGGCGGGCAGCAGGTGCTGCCAGGCCGCGTCGAGGACGGCCTGCATGTCGGTGCTCTGTCCGGTCATGGCGAGGACGACGTCCTGCTCGGGCAGGACGACGCAGAACTGGCCGTAGGCGCCGTCGCCGCGGAAGCCGTGCCGGGCCATCCAGAACTGGAAGCCGTAGCCCTGTCGCCAGTCGACGTTCTCCTCGTCCGGATTCGCGACCTGCGTGCTCGTCGCGGCGGCGACCCAGTCCTCGTCGAGGATGCGCTGGCCGTCCCACACGCCCCGCTGCAGGTACAGCTGCCCGAGTGCGGCGACGGCCGAGGTCGGGGCGTAGCAGCCACTGAAGCCGAGCTCGGCGCCGGTCTCGTCGGTCTTCCAGACGAGGTCGTCGATCCCGAGGGGTTCGAGGACGTGCGGGCGGAGCCAGTCGACCAGGGAACCGCCGGTCACGCGTCGGACGATCGCCGCGAGCGTGTAGGTGCAGGGCTGGTTGTAGGCGAAGACGCTGCCGGGCTCCTCGTCCGGGGGCGTCAGGAGGAACCCGCGGACGAGGTTCGTCGGGTCGGCGGCGCGGGCGCGCTCGAGGGCCTCCTCGCGGTGCCCGGACGCCATCGCGAGCAGGTGCCGCACGCGGATGCGCCGGCTGCGCTCGTCGGTGACGTCGGCGTCGAGCTCGGGGAAGTACGAGAGGACCGTGGCGTCGAGGTCGACCAGGCCGGCCCGGACCGCGGTGCCGACGGCGGCGGCGGTGAAGCTCTTGCTCAGCGAGTAGAGCAGGTGCACCCGGTCGGGGGCGTACGGCGCCCACCAGCCCTCGGCGGCGAGCTGCCCGTGCCGGAGCAGCTGGAACGAGTGGGGTTCCACACCCGGCGTGGACTCGAGGGCGTCGAGGAACGCGGACACCCCGCGTGCGTCGATGCCGAGGGCGGACGGGGTGGACCGGGGGAACGTCGTCGTCACCCCGCCGACACTACGCGGTGCTCGGGGTCAGGCGGCGGTGCCCTGGAACGGGTTCGTCCAGCGCCACCAGACGCCGGGGTCCTCGATCCCGCGCTCGAGGACGAGCGGCACGGTCACCGGGTCGTGGTCGGAGATCGTGAAGCGCACACGCCCGACCCGATCCCCCGCAGCGCCGAAGGTGAGCTGCTCGAGCGTGGTCTTCGCGGTCACGGTGGTCCGTCCCCAGACCAGGACCTCGGCCGCCTTCGCCGAGACGGCGTCGGCCTCGTCCCGCCACGGCGTCGAGAACGTCCCGAACGTCTGCCCGGCGTGCGTCAGGGTGACGACCTGGAAGTTGTCGGCGACCGAGCGCAGAAGCCGCTGCACGTCGACGTCGAGCGAGTCGTGGTCGACCCCGCCGAGCATCGCCCCGACGACCGTGACGGTCCGGCCGCCCCGCTCGTAGGTGGCGGCGAACAGCAGGCAGGCGCCGGCCTGGTCGAGCGTTCCGGTCTTGATGCCCTCGACGCCGTCCATCCCGAGCAGCTTGTTCGAGTTCTCGATCTGCCCGGCGCCAGGGACCGTGGCCTGCGCGGTGCCGACGATCTCCTTGACCACGGGGTCCGCGAGTGCGAGCTGCCCGAGGTCGACGAGGTCGGTCGCGGTCGAGGTGTTGCCCGCGTCCAGGCCCGTCGGCTCGTGGATCGTGGTGTCGTCGAGCCCGTGCGCGTGCAGCCAGGTCGTCGCGGCGCGCTGGTAGGCGTCCATCGAGCCGAACGCCCAGAGTGCGAGCGCGCCGGCGTAGTTGTTCGCGGACTTCATGAGCATGACCTGCATGGTCTGGTACTGCGACAGCTGCAGCCCCGCGGGCATCGGGGCGACCTCGCCGTTCTGCGCAGCGTAGGTCGCGTAGAGCCCCTGCATCTGCGCGTCGAACGTGATCGTCGGTCCCGCCTGGCCCTGTCGGAGCGGCTTCGCGTCGAGGACGACGAGCGCGGTCACGACCTTCGAGATGCTCGCGATCGACCGGGCCTTCCGGTCCCCGCTCGTCCGCAGGCTCTCCGGGAAGTCGGTGGCCTCGACCGCGGTCGCGCCGTAGCCCGGGAAGGACAGCGCCGGCAGCGTCGAGGTCGGGGCGGCGTACGTCGTGGTCCGCGCGCTCGCCGGGGCGAACGGCACGACGGCCGCCGCGACGAGGAACCCGACGACGAGCACGAGGACGGCGACGACGGTGATCGTCACGGGCCTCCTGATGGCGGAGCGGGGGCGACGGACGACTGCTGGCACGGCACAGGAGCGTACCGGGGCGTGACCGGGTGCCGCGTGTGACGAACGTGTAAAACATCGGCGGGACGGCCCGGTGCGGCCCCGGACGCCCCCTACCGTGACGGACATGCTCCACGGATCCACCCCGGGCACCGCGCCCGTGCCGCCGCCGTCGTCCGCCCCCGCCGTCCCTGTCCTGCAACCGGGCACGGGTCCGGTCCGCTCCGACCGGTACCTGCCGGTCAACCCGGAGCAGGCGCTGTGGGGACGCCTGCCGAGCGACGCCGACCGCCCGGTGATGACGGTGCCGTCCGCTGCCGAGGTGACGATCGACACGCTCAGCCACGAGGGGCTCCTGCCCGACCAGGGCAGCGACCCGGTGGCGTTCTTCGCCCGGCACGGCGTGCCCCGCGAGCACGTCCTCGACGACGCGGTCGCCGTGGCCCGTGCCGCTCGCCGCGACCCGGAGCACGACGGACCGCACGTGGTCACCGGCCCGATCGCGGTCGAGGGCGCAGAGCCCGGGGACGTCCTGACCGTCACGGTGCTCGAGACGCTGCCCCGGGTCCCGTACGGGGTCGTGTCGAACCGGCACGGCCGCGGCGCGCTGCACGGCGAGTACCCGGTCGACGGCACGACCGTGAGCGTCTTCGCGGACGTCGTCCCCGGACCGGACGGGCTGCTCGGCCGCATCCCGCTCACCGAGTCCCGCGACCGGTACGCCCGCTTCCCGCTCGCCCCGTTCCTCGGCATCACCGGTGTCGCGACCCCGGGCGAACGGCTCCACTCGGTCCCACCGGGGCGGCACGGCGGGAACGTCGACGTCAACCTGCTGCAGGCCGGAGCCCAGCTGCACCTGCCCGTGCTCGTGCCGGGCGCGTCGGTGTACGTCGGCGACCCGCACTTCGCGCAGGGGGACGGCGAGGTCGCGCTCACCGCGATGGAGGCCTCGCTCCGGGCGACGCTGCGCTTCGACCTGACGCCCGCTGCCGAGGCAGTCCAGCGGTTCGGCGACCTCGTGTGGCCGCTCGTCGAGACGCACGAGTTCCTCGTCCCGACCGGCATGGACCCCGACCTCGACGAGGCCGTCCGGGCCTGCGTCCGGCACGCGATCGCGATCCTCGGCGCCCGCTACGGCATGGAGCCGCACCTGGCGTACGCGTACCTCAGCGCCGCGACCGACTTCAACGTCTCGCAGGTGGTCGACCTCGTCACGGGGGCGCACGCCCGCATCCGCAAGGCCGACTTCGAGGACCTCCGGTGAGCGGGCCGGACGCCCCTGCCGGGCTCCTCGAGGCCCTGGACGCCTACGAGCGCGCCCTCGCCGCCGACGACCTCGCCGCGCTCGACGACGCCTTCGTCCGCTCCCCCACGACCCTGCGCGGCGACGACCGCGGTCTGCTCGTCGGCCACGACGCGATCAGCGCCTTCCGCGGCGCGCGCGGTGGGGTCGCGAGCCGGACCCTGACCCGGGTCGAGGTCCGACCGCTCGCTGACGACCTCGCCCTGGTCGTCGCCGTGTCCACCTTCGACGCGGGCGGCTCCGGCCTGCAGACCCAGCTGTGGCGCCGCCAGGACGGCACGTGGCGGATCGAGGCGGCGCACGTCACCGGACGCCCGCGGGCGTTCGACACCACGGTCTGGCGCGTGCTCGGCGACCCGCTCGTCGCCCCGACCGGGACCGGCCCGCTCGACGGCGAGACCGTCGCCGTGAAGGACCTCTACGCCGTCCCCGGGCACCCCGTCGGTGCCGGGAACCCCACGTACCTGCGGGAGTCGGTCCCCGCCGCGACGGCAGCGGCCGCCGTCGCGGCGCTCCTCGCCGCCGGCGCGTCGATCCGCGGCATCGCGCGGACCGACGAGTTCGCCTACGCGCTCACGGGACGCAACGAACACCACGGCACCCCACCCAACGGGGCGGTCCCGACCGCCGTGCCGGGAGGATCGTCCAGCGGCTCAGCGTCGGCCGTCCGTTCCGGGACGGCCGGCATCGGACTGGGCACCGACACGGCCGGCTCGATCCGGGTCCCGGCGTCCTACCAGGGGCTGTGGGGCCTCCGCACGACGCACGGGCTCGTCGACCGGGCCGGACTCCTGCCTCTCGCGCCGTCGTTCGACACCGTCGGATGGCTGACGCGGGACGCCGACACGCTCCTCCGCGCGCTCGACGCCTCGGTGCCGGACGACATCGCCCGACAGCCGGTCGGCGACCCGGTGGTCCTGACGGACCTGCTCGACGCCGCGGACCCGGCGACGCGGGAGGCCTTCCGCGCCGCGGTCGGGCCCGACGTGCCGGAGACCTCCCTCGCCGCGCTCGGACTCCCCGGACTCGACGAGCTGCGCGAGCTGCTCCGGCTGGTGCAGGGCGCCGAGGCCACGGCCGTGCACGGCGACTGGATCGCCGCACACCCGGGAGCGCTCGGCGCCGTCGTCGGTGGACGGTTCGCCGCGGCCGCCGCCGCTCCGGCCGACCAGGTGGCGGCGGCGCGCGAGCGGTTCCCCGTCGTCCGGGCCGCGATCCGCGAGGCGCTGCACTACCGCGTGTTCCTGGCGCCGACCGTGCCCGGCCCGGCTCCCGCGCTCGCCGCCGACGCGGTCGAGCTCGAGCGGGTCCGGACGGCGACGACCGCGATGACCGCGCTCGCGAGCGTCGGCGGCCTCCCGTCGGTGAGCGCGCCGGTGCTCACCGTGGACGGCGCGCCCGTCGGGGGGTGCCTGACCGGCGGGCCGGACACGGACCGCGCCCTGGTGACCGCCGTCGGACGGTGGCTGCCCGCCTGACCCGCCACGATCCTCCCGGCCGGTGCTGCTGCCCGCCGACCGGATCGGTGCCTAGCGGGCCGCCCGCTGCGCGTGGGCGACCGCCCACAGGCCGACGGCGCTCGCCGCAGCCACGTTGAGCGAGTCGACGCCGTGCGCCATCGGGATCCGGACGGTCGTGTCGGCTGCGGCGATCGCGGCGGGCGTGAGGCCCTGGCCCTCGGTGCCCATCACGAGCGCGATCCGCTCGGGGATGTCCTGCACGAAGGCGTCCAGGTCCACCGAGCGGTCGGTGAGCGCCATCGCGGCGAGGTGGAACCCCTGCGCGCGGAGGTCGTCGCCCGCCGCGGGCCAGTCGCCGATGCGGGTCCACGGCACCTGCAGGACGGTGCCCATGCTGACCCGGACGCTCCGTCGGTAGAGCGGGTCGGCGCAGCGCGGGCTGACGAGCACCGCGTCGGCGCCGAGTCCGGCGACGCTCCGGAAGACGGCACCGACGTTCGTGTGGTCGACGATGTCCTCGAGCACGACCACGAGCCGGGCGTCCCGCACGACGTCCGCGACGCTCGGCAGCTCCGGACGGTGCATCGCGGCGAGGGCGCCCCGGTGCATGGCGAACCCGGTCAGCTGCTCGAGCAGGGCGTCGGGCCCGACGAAGACCGGGCCCTCGTGGTCCGCCACCAGGGGCAGCACGCTGTCGAGCCACTTCTCCTGCACGAGGACGCTCCGGGGCACGTGCCCGGCCCGGACCGAGCGCTCGATCACCGTGTTCGACTCCGCGATGTACAGCCCGCCCTCCGGCTCGGAGACCCGTCGGAGCGCCACGTCGGTCAGTCGGGCGAAGTCGTCGAGGCGCGGGTCGTCGAGGGTGTCGATGCGGACGGGGTGCACGGGGCTCGTTTCGTGGGAAGGCGGCTGGGCGGTCGGCTGTTGAGGGTACCGTGGACGACGTGCTGACCGACCCGATGCAGGCCGAGCTGGACCGCGTGGTCGAGCTCCTCGCGGGCAAGCGGATCGCGGTGCTGTCCGGGGCGGGGCTGAGCACCGACTCCGGGATCCCCGACTACCGCGGCGACGGCCGGGTGGTCCGCAAGCCGATGACCTTCCAGGAGTTCCGGTCCGACGCCGCGAAGCGACAGCGGTACTGGGCCGGCTCGCACCTGGGGTGGCGTTCGTTCGCCGCGGCACGTCCGAACGCCGGGCACCGCGCCCTCGCCGCGCTCGAGCGAGCGGGGCTCGTCACCGGGGTCGTCACGCAGAACGTCGACGGGCTGCACCTGCGGTCCGGGTCGCGCCGGGTGGTCGAGATCCACGGGTCGATGGACCGCGCGGTGTGCCTGACGTGCGGGCAGGTCTTCTCGCGCGCTGACCTCGCCGCCGTGCTCGATCGCGAGAACCCCTGGATCGACGAACCGGGCAACGTCGAGCTGCAGCCGGACGGTGACGTCGAGATCACCGACGTCGAGCGCTTCCGCGTGCCCGACTGCTCGGTGTGCGGCGGGGTGCTGAAGCCCGACGTGGTGTTCTTCGGCGAGTTCGTGCCGGCCGAGAAGTTCCGCGAGGCCGTGTCGATCGTGGCCGACGCGGACGCGCTCCTGGTCGTCGGGTCGTCCCTCACCGTGAACTCCGGCGTCCGCCTGGTCGACCACGCCACGCGCCGCAAGCACCCGGTCGTCATCGTGAACCGCGGCACCACCCGCAGCGACCGGCGAGCAGCGGTGAAGATCGACGGCGGGACCACCGAGACGCTCGAGGCCCTGGCGGCGCGTCTGCTGCCGTCTGCGATGATCGACGGGTGACGACGCTCCTCACCCTGGTCCGGCACGGCGAGACCGACTGGAACGCGCAGCGCCGCATCCAGGGCTCCACCGACATCCCGCTCAACGACACCGGCCGTTCCCAGGCGGCCGCGGCCGCAGCACTCCTCGCGCGTTGGTCCTTCGACGCCGTCGTCGCGTCGCCGCTCTCGCGCGCGTACGAGACCGGGTCGATCATCGCCGCCCACCTCGGGCTCGACGTCCCGTCGACCTACCCGGGCCTGGCCGAGCGGTCCTACGGCGAAGCCGAGGGCCTCACCGACTCCGAGGTCGTCGAGCGCTACGCGGACGACGTCGTCCCCGGACGTGAGTCGCGGAGCGCCCTCCTCGCCCGCGCCACCGAGACCCTCGGCGAGATCGCGGTCCGGTTCGACGCGGGGTCGGTCGTCGTCGCGACCCACGGCGCGGTGATCCGTGCACTCGTCAACGCCGCCGCTCCCGGCACCGCGGACCGCTGGTCGACGCCGATCCGCAACGGGTCGGTGCACTCGTTCCGCTGGGACCCCGAGCGCTTCCGAGCCGAGCTCGTCCGGTTCGACGACCCGCTGGACGAGGTCTCCGAGCAGACCGGCGACGAATCGTTCGCGGAGCAGAACCCGCTGGAGCGCCGCGGCTGACCCACGACGGCGTCCCGCGGAACCCGCAACCCCCTGACCGTCGCCGGACTACGCTCCGCTGCACGGACGGCCGGCTCCCGGGCCGCCCGACCCGGACGGTGTGAGGGGGACGGCATGGACGCCAGGCGGACCGACGACGACCCACCGTGGTCCGAACGCCCCCTGCCCGACGGTGGGCGCGCCGCCGCGGTCCCGGGTCGGCACGCCGCCGCTGCCTCGGGTCGGCTCGCCGCCGCTGACTCGGGTCGGCACGCGTCCGACGACGACCTGGACCGTGTGTTCGGACCGGACACCGCCGCGGTCCGCACGGTCACCGGCGCGCAGCGCCTGCGACGGGGATCCCTCGTGCTGCTCGGGTTCGCGGTCGCCGGCGTCGTGATCGCGGTCGTGCTGTCGACCATCGTCGGCAGCGTGCAGAACGGCGTCGGCGGGGTCTTCCCGCAGCCGCAGGCGGCCCTCGACCGGTTCCGCGCCGACGCCAGCGCGGTCCCGGGCGTGCAGACGGTCAAGGACCCGACCGCCGACAAGCAGGCGTTCGCGGCGTACGACGTGGCCGCGGTCGTCGTGGTCGACACCGCGCTCTCCCCCGGTCAGCAGGTCGACGTGGTCACGCGGCTGAGCGCCGCCGCTGCCGACGCCGGCGGCAACGGCGTGCGGGTGACGGCGGTCGCGCGGATCGGGACGCTCGACGTCGGGGTGTCCGCGGACGCGGCCGTCAGCCGGCAGCGGTTCGAGGTCGCCCGCTCCGTCGCGGACGTCGGCGGGGTGGTGGCGGTGCGCTGCTCCTCCGGGCCGGAACGCACGGCGGACGACCCGGCGCTCCAGCGGGTCGTCGTGGTGACCGGCGGCACCGGAGCAGCGCTCGACGCCGTGGTCGCGACCGCGTCGGAGCGGACGCACGCCGTCTTCCCGGGAGCGACGGTCACCGCAGCTGACCGCTGACGAGGCGGGCCACACGGGACACGGTGCGCGGCGGACCGCACCGGGCACGGTGGTCGGCGGACCACGCCGGGCGCGATGACGCGGCGTGCCCGC
The DNA here is from genome assembly GCF_006715175.1 of Curtobacterium citreum. Taxonomy (NCBI): domain Bacteria; kingdom Bacillati; phylum Actinomycetota; class Actinomycetes; order Micrococcales; family Microbacteriaceae; genus Curtobacterium; species Curtobacterium citreum. The sequence goes on from NZ_VFMQ01000001.1 coordinate 2,066,507, forward strand.
CACCTGGCGCAGGCGTCCGTCAGCCGCGGCGTCGCGCCCGATCGGCCACCGCACGTTCGACGGCCTGCACGACCTGCTCGGCGGAGTCCGCCCAGCGGAACCGGGCGGCCCGCTCCCGCGATGCCGCCGACGCCGTGTCCCAGCGGTCCTCGAGCCGACGGACCGCGGCGGCGACGGCCGCGGGCGACGACGGGTCGAAGTACTCCGCGGCGTCGCCGCCGATCTCACGGAAGATGGGGATGTCGCTCACCGCGACCGGTGTGCCGACACCCATCGCCTCGACGAGCGGGATGCCGAAGCCCTCGTCGCGGGACGCCGTGACGAGTGCCGTCGCGGACCGCAGCGTCGCGAGGTACTCCTCGTCGGACGCACCGTCGTGCCACACGATCGAACCCGCCGGTGCGAGCCGCTCGAGCCGCCGGCGGTCGGCGTCGGACACCCGGGACATGCAGTGCAGCGTCCAGTCCGGTCCGAGCAGCGGCAGCGCGGCGGCCAGGGTCTCGACGTTCTTGTACGGCATGTACGAGCCCATGTAGACGAGGGAGCGCTGCCGCCCGGCCGCCGGGTCGCGCGGTTCCGCCGGGTCCGCCGCGTTGTACGCGACCGTGACCGCGCGCTTCGTGAGCCGGTGCTCCGCGATCAGGCCGGCGGTCGTGCGCGAGACCGTGACCACGCCGTCGGCGCCGTCGAGCAGGAAGCGCTGCGGCGCCCAGCTGAGGTGGAACAGCCGCCAGCCGAGCCGGATCGGCCACGAGAACTCCCGCGGCGGCGTGCGGTTCCGGTAGTAGATGAGGTCGTGCAGGGTCAGCACGAGGGCGTACCGCCGCCCACGCGACCCCATGGTCTGCATGGGCGAGAACACCGCGTCCAGGCCGAGCCGGTTGACGACCCGGGCGACGAACGGCTCCCCCACGTCGGTCGGCGCCGGGACGAGCTCCCACGGCAGTCCGGACGGCAGCGACTCGAGCTGCCGTTCGTCGTGCACGAGCAGCACGGCGTCGTGCCGGTCGGGCAGGTGCGCCGCGATGCCGGCGGTGAACCGGCTGATGCCGTCGTGCCGCCCGATGCGGACGTACCGGCAGTCGATGCCGATCCGCAGGCACGTCACGAGGTCGCCCCGTCCACCCTGCCGGACCCGGTCCGCCGCGGGTGCCCCGCGCGACGCGGTCGGTCGGCCATCCGACGGAGCACGGCTTCTGAGGCCGCGCCCGGGGTCTCGTAGTGCACGAGGTGCCCGACGCCCGGGACCACCACGAGCTCGGCGTCCCGCAGCCGCGCCGCGAGCGCCTGCTGCTCGGGGACCGCGGTGATGTCGTCGTGCTCCGCGGCGACGAGGAGGACGGGCACGTCGATGCGGTCGGCGTACTCCGACACGTCGTGGGTGACCGAGGTGCGGAACGCCTCGAGCACGCTCGTGCGGTCCGCGAACGCCGAGAAGTACCGGTCGTGCTGCTCGTGCACCCAGCGGCGGAGGTCGCGGTCGTGGCTCTTGAGCATCGCGACGCTCATCGCCCGGACGATCGCACGGTTCCGGAGCAGCCCGAGCCCGAGCGGCCGCGGCAGCAGGGCCCCCGCGCGGTAGTACCCGATCGCGATGCCGGTGGCGACGGCACGCGGCCCCTGGAGCGCCGGCGCGGCGATGGGGTTCACGAGGACGAGCAGCCGCGTGCCGAGCCCGGCGGCGACGGCAGCCGCGGTGACGATCGAGCCGAAGGAGTGGCCGAGCACGACGGTGTCCCGCGTCAGCCCGAGGGCTCGGTGGAAGCCGGTGAGCCAACCGACGTAGCCGTCGATGTCCGACACGGGCAGCGGGTCCGAGATCCCGAAGCCGGGCAGGTCCGGCACGAGCACCCGCTTGCCGACCAGGTGGGCGGCGATCGTCTCGAGGCCGTGGTGGTCGCCGCGGAACCCGTGGACGGCCAGGACCGTCTCCTGCGCGTCGGCCGGCCCGTACTCCCAGTAGTGCGTGGTGCGGCCGTCGACCACGACGGAGCGGTGCACGACGGGCGTCGACGCCGTCAGCGACTGGTACGGGGAGATCACGGGCGCTCGCATCCCGGCCAGTCTACGAACCGGACCACGCACCGGACCGCAGCCCACCCCGACGAACCGGACCGCAGCCCACCCAGACGAACCGGACCACGCACCGGACCGCAGCCCGCCCCGGCGACGCGCCCCGTGCCTCCAGGCCGGCGGACCGCACGGGACGGAACGCGACCGAACGCGACCCGCGCAACCCGCGGACAGTCGCAGGGCCGCGCGCCTACTGTGGCGGGGACGGGCCACGCCGCCGGCCCGCCGACCTTCGACGAGGAGCACGGTTGACGTTCACGGCCCCGATCCAGCTGCCCGGACTCACGCTCGACCCGCAGTGGCACAAGCGCTCGGTCTTCTACGAGTGCATGATCCGCTCGTTCGTCGACTCGAACGGCGACGGGATCGGTGACATCCAGGGGGTCATCGGCAAGCTCGACTACCTGCAGTGGCTCGGCGTCGACGCCCTGTGGCTGCCGCCGTTCTTCCAGTCGCCGATGCGCGACGGCGGCTACGACATCCAGGACTACAAGGCGATCCTGCCGGAGTTCGGCACCCTCGACGACTTCCGCGAACTCGTGACGAAGGCGCACGAGCGGAACATGCGCATCGTCATCGACATGGTGCTCAACCACACGAGCGACCAGCACGAGTGGTTCCAGCAGTCCCGCGAGGACCCGGACGGCCCCTACGGCGACTTCTACGTCTGGCGCGACACCGACGAGCACTACCAGAACATCCGCATCATCTTCGTGGACACCGAGGAGTCGAACTGGACGTTCGACCCGGTCCGTCGACAGTTCTTCTTCCACCGGTTCTTCTCGCACCAGCCCGACCTCAACTACGAGAACCCCGCCGTGGTCGAGGCCGTCTACGACGTGGTCCGGCACTGGCTCGACATGGGCGTCGACGGGCTCCGACTCGACGCCATCCCGTACCTGTTCCAGTCCGAGGACGGCAACGGCGAGGGCGAGCCGGAGACGCACGAGTTCATCAAGAAGCTCCGCGCGATGGTCGACGACGAGTACCCCGGCCGCGTGCTCCTGGCCGAGGCGAACCAGTGGCCCCGCGAGACCGCCGCGTTCTTCGGTACCGACGAGGAGCCCGAGTGCCACATGGCGTTCGACTTCCCGGTGATGCCGCGCATCTTCTACTCGCTGCGCGCCCAGCACGCCGCCGAGCTCAAGGCGATCCTGTCGGAGACGCTCGACGTCCCGGAGAAGGCCGCGTGGGGCGTGTTCCTCCGGAACCACGACGAGCTGACGCTCGAGATGGTCAGCGAGGAGTACCGCCAGGCGATGTACGGCTGGTACGGCTACGACCCGCGGATGCGTTCGAACATCGGCATCCGCCGTCGCCTCGCGCCGCTGCTCGACAACTCCCGCGCGGAGCTCGAGCTCATCCACGCGCTGCTGTTCTCGCTGCCGGGCTCGCCGTTCCTGTACTACGGCGACGAGATCGGCATGGGCGACAACATCTGGCTGCCGGACCGCGACTCCTCGCGCACGCCCATGCAGTGGACGCCGGACCGGAACGCCGGGTTCTCGACCGCCGACCCGGGCAAGCTCTACCTCCCGGTCGTCCAGTCGCTCGTCTACAACTACGCGCAGGTCAACGTCGAGGCGCAGCTCGCGCAGTCCCGCTCGCTGCTGCACTGGGTGCGGAACGTCATCCACGTCCGCAAGGCGCACCCCGTGTTCGGGATGGGCAGCCTGCACGTGCAGGAGACGTCCAACGACTCCGTCCTCGCGTTCGTCCGGTCCTGGGAGGGCTCCGGGCAGCAGTTCGGGCCGAGCGCCGAGGACGTCCTGTGCGTGTTCTCGTTCGCGACGAACCCGACGTCCGTCACGGTGTCGGCCCCGGAGTTCGCGGGGCGGCCGCTGTACGACCTGTTCGGCGGCGGGTCGTTCCCGTCGTTCGACGACGAGGGGAACGTGACGCTGACGATGGGGACGCAGTCGTTCTACTGGCTGCACGTCGGGCGGCCGGTCACGCAGTAGCGAGCGGACCGGCCTGGAGGCACGGGTCGGGTCCGGCGGGCGGGTCGCGTCGGTCGTGTCGGTGCGTCCGGCTAGCCTCCTGACGTGACGTACTCCGCAGCAGTGACCGACACGTCCGCTCCGGACGCCCCGGTGCAGGACCTCTCCGGTCGCCCCTGGTGGCACGCACTCGGCGTGTTCGACCTCGAGACAACGGGCGTCGACGTCGAGACCGCCCGCATCGTCACCGCGCACGTCGGGCTCATCGACATGACCGGGCGGTCCATCGTCGAGGGCGCCTGGGTGGCTGACCCGGGCATCGCGATCCCCGAGGGCGCCGCCGCGGTGCACGGCTACACCACCGAGCGGGCGCAGGCCGAGGGCCGCCCCGCCGGCGAGGTGGTGGCCGAGGTCATCGCCGCGGTCGAGGCCGTGTTCGCCCGCGGCATCCCGCTCGTCATCTACAACGCCCCGTACGACCTCACGGTGCTCGACCGCGAGGCCCGACGGCACGGCCTGCCCTCCCCCGTTGTCGGCAACGTCGTCGACCCGCTCGTGATCGACAAGGCGCTCGACACGTACCGCAAGGGCAAGCGCACGCTCGAGGCCGCGTCGGCGCTCTACGGCGTGCAGCTCGACGACGCGCACGACGCCGGGGCCGACGCCGTCGCCGCGGGTCGGGTCGCGCAGGCCATCGCCGCGAAGTACCCGGAGGAGCTCGGCGTCTCGGCCGAGGAGCTCCACCGCAAGCAGGTCGGCTGGTGCGCCGATCAGGCGTCCTCGTTCCAGGAGTACATGCGGAAGCAGCGCGATCCGGCGTTCACCGCAGACGGCCGCTGGCCCCACCGCGGGACGGCGCCGAGCATGTAGCATCGCCGCGGGGGCTCGTTCGACTGCGAACGTCCTCAGCCCCTGCTCGACGACGCACCGACCGGGAGACCGCCGCACGTGTTCCTGAAGACCTTCGGGTGGTCCCTCGTGATCACCGTCCTCGCCCTCGCCACGGCGCTGATCTACGGCAGCTGGACCGCCGTCGTGATCACGCTCATCCTCGGTGTGCTCGAGATCAGCCTGAGCTTCGACAACGCCGTCGTGAACGCGCGCATCCTCGAGCGGATGAGCCCGTTCTGGCAGAAGATGTTCCTCACCGTGGGCATCGTCATCGCGGTGTTCGGCATGCGTGTGCTCTTCCCGCTCCTCATCGTCGGCATCACCGCGCAGCTGAACCCGGTCGAGGCCGTCCAGCTCGCGCTCGAGAAGGGCCCGATCGACGAGCCCGGCACGTACGCCTACCTGCTGCACGAGGCGCACCCGCAGATCGCGGCCTTCGGCGGGATGTTCCTGCTGATGATCTTCCTCGACTTCATGTTCGAGGACCGCGACATCCTGTGGCTCAAGTGGCTCGAGCGCCCGCTGCACGTGATCGGCAAGCTCCCGATGGTCAACGTCGTCGTCGCCCTCGTGCTGCTCGCCGTCTTCGCGGTGTCCTCGGGCGACCACCAGAGCGTCGTGCTCATCGCCGGCATCGCCGGACTCGTGACCTACTTCCTCGTCACCGGACTCGGCGGGCTCTTCGACGTCGACGACCCGGAGGACGAGGGCGATGCGCTCGAGAGCACCGACCACATGGTGGCCGAGGCCGACCGCATCACGAAGAAGCGCCGCCTCGGGCACGTCGCCGGCCGTGCGGCGTTCCTGCTGTTCCTGTACCTCGAGGTGATCGACGCGTCGTTCTCGTTCGACGGCGTAATCGGCGCGTTCGCGATCACCGCGGACCCGATCATCATCGCCCTGGGCCTCGGCCTCATCGGCGCGATGTTCGTCCGCTCGCTCACGGTGTTCCTCGTCCGCCAGGGCACGCTCGACGAGTTCGAGTACCTCGACCACGGCGCGCACTGGGCGATCGGCGCCCTCGCCGTGATCCTGCTCGTCACGATCACGACCGAGGTCAACGAGGTGGTCACGGGCCTGATCGGCGTCGTCTTCATCCTCGCCGCCTTCATCTCCTCCGTCGTCCGGAACCGCCGCAAGGCCGCGGCCGAGCAGCCGGCGGAACCCGCCCAGCTCGTCCACTGATCCGCGCGACGCCACTGGTCCCGCGCGGACGACACCGAACTGCTCCAACGAAAGGTCACACCATGGGACTCAGCCTCCAGAAGGGCCAGTCGCTCTCCCTCACGAAACAGGACGGCAGCGCACTGACGCGCGTGCGCCTCGGCCTCGGGTGGGACGCCGTCGCCGCGAAGCGCGGGCTGTTCGGCGGCCGCAAGGAGGCCGAGGTCGACCTCGACGCCTCGGCGATCTTCTTCGACGCCCAGGGCACGCCGATCGACTACGTCTGGTTCAACCAGCTCCGCAGCAAGGACGGCTCCGCCCAGCACACCGGCGACAACCTCACCGGCGCCGGTGAGGGCGACGACGAGACGATCCGCATCGACCTGAGCGCCGTGCACCCCGCCGTCGCGCAGATCGTGTTCGTGATCAGCAGCTACAGCCGCCAGACCTTCGACAGCGTCAAGAACGCGTTCTGCCGGGTCGTCGACGACTCCACCGCCGGTGCCCCCGAGGTCGTGCGCTACGAGCTCACCGAGTCCGGTCCGCACACCGCCATGGTGATGGCGAAGGTGGCCCGCGGCTCGGCTGGCTGGTCGTTCAGCGCGATCGGCGAGCGGGCGAACGGCCGCACCGTCCAGGACCTGGTCGCCCCCGCGGCCGCGGCCCTCTGATCAAGGAACAGGAGTCCTCCGTGGCGACCCTCTCGCTGTCCAAGGGCAACAACCTCTCGCTCACCAAGACCGACCCGGGTCTCCGGCGCGCGATGATCGGTCTCGGCTGGGACCCGCGCACGACCGCCGGTGAGCAGTTCGACCTCGACGCCTCCGCGCTGCTCGTCGGCGCGAACGGCCGGGTGCGCTCGAACGACGACTTCATCTTCTACAACCAGCTGCAGTCGAACGACGGCTCGGTCGTCCACCAGGGCGACAACCGCACCGGCGAGGGCGAGGGCGACGACGAGCAGATCCTCGTCGACCTCGACGCCGTCGCCGCCGACGTCGAGCGGGTCGTCATCGTCGTGACGATCGACCAGGCGGACGCCCGTCGGCAGAACTTCGGGCAGGTCCGCGGCGCCTTCTGCCGGGTCGTGAACGACGAGACCGGCAACGAGGTCGTGCGCTTCGACCTCACCGAGGACGCCGCGTCGGAGACCGGCATGATCTTCGCGGAGATCTACCGGTACAACGGTGAGTGGAAGTTCCGCGCCGTCGGCCAGGGCTACGCCACCGGACTCCGGGGCGTCGCCACCGACTTCGGCGTCGTCCTCGACTGACCTCCGCACCCGCACCGACCGCACCACCTGGAAGGACCCGATCATGGCTGGACTCTCCCTCGCCAAGGGCAACAACCTCTCCCTCACGAAGACGAGCCCCGGGCTGACCGTCGCGACGGTCGGCCTCGGCTGGGACCCGCGCACGACCTCGGGCGAGCAGTTCGACCTCGACGCGTCGGCGCTGCTGCTCGGCGAGTCGGGCAAGGTCCGCTCGGACGCCGACTTCATCTTCTACAACCAGCCGCGCAGCGTCGACGGTGCCGTGGCGCACCAGGGCGACAACCGCACCGGTCAGGGCGACGGAGACGACGAGCAGATCACCGTCGACCTGCAGGCGCTCCCCGCCGACGTCGTCCGCGTGGTCATCGCGGTGTCGATCGACCAGGGCGAGGCCCGGCGGCAGAACTTCGGCCAGGTCCGGAGTGCGTACTCCCGCGTGCTCGACCAGGACGGCAACGAGATCGTCCGCTACGACCTGTCCGAGGAGGCGGCGCCCGAGACGGCGATGATCTTCTCCGAGCTGTACCGCAACGGTGCCGAGTGGAAGTTCCGCGCCGTCGGCCAGGGCTACACGACCGGCCTCGCCGGCATCGCCACCGACTTCGGCGTCCAGCTCGGCTGAGCCGCTCCCCTCGACCCGCGACCCCGCGACCCCTTCGAACGACCCAGGAGACACCGATGCCCGGACCCCTCGCACCGCCGGAGCCCGCTGACTCGTCCGAGGACGCCCTCGTCCTGCGGCCGGCCGACGCGGCGGAGACGATCACGCCAGACGACGCCCCCGGCATGGTTCCGGTCGACGCCGAGCGGCAGGCGCAGATCGCGGCGCAGGCGCGCGAGTTCGTCGACGAGGTCGCCGCGCTCGACCCGCGCTCCCCGGCCTTCGGCGAGAAGGTCGACGGCATCAACCAGATCGCGGGCAGCGAGATCGCCCGGTCCGGCGGGTTCTCGTCGCGGATGCTCGAGCGGTCGCAGTCCTCGGTCGCGGGGGCCCGCCGGACGGGCGACAGCGCACAGGTGAAGGTCGCGACGACCCTCGGCGACCTTCGCTCGACCGTCGAGGACCTGACCCCGAACCAGGCCGACCTCAGCACCGGCCGGAAGATCCTCGGGATGATCCCCGGCGGCAACAAGCTCGCGAAGTACTTCCAGCGCTACGAGTCCGCGCAGACGCAGCTCGACCGCATCATCAAGTCGCTCATGGCCGGCCAGGACGAGCTCCGCAAGGACAACGCGACGCTCGCCGACGAGAAGGTCCAGCTGTGGGAGACCATGCAGCAGCTGAGCGAGTACGCCGTCTTCGCGAAGGCGCTCGACCAGGCGGCCGTCACGAAGGTCGAGTCGCTGCGGAACGCCGGCCGCGTGGACGAGGCGCAGAAGCTCGAGTCCGACGTGCTGTTCCCGGTGCGCCAGCGGCACCAGGACATCCTCACGCAGCTCGCGGTCTCGGTGCAGGGGTACCTCGCCATGGACCTCGTCCGCAAGAACAACACCGAGCTCATCAAGGGTGTCGAGCGAGCGCGCACCACGACCGTCGCGGCCCTCCGCACCGCGGTCGTCGTCGCCCAGGCGCTCGCGAACCAGCGCATGGTGCTCGACCAGATCGACGCCGTGAACAACACCACGAACGCGATGATCCTGCAGACGAGCGAGATGCTCCGCGACCAGACCACGCGGATCCACCAGCAGGCGACGAACTCCGGCGTCAGCGTGGAGACCCTGCAGCGCGCGTTCGACAACGTGTTCCAGACGATGGACGCCATCGACTCGTTCCGCTCCGAGGCGGCGAAGAACATGTCATCGACCGTGAGCGCGCTCGAGGCGGGCATCCAGCGGGCGAAGCCCTACCTGGAGCGTGCGCGGCAGAGCGACGACGACCCCCGGTCGGTCGCCCGATGACCTCCACTGCCCGGCGCCGTGCGTGACCGCTTCCGGGCGCTCTTCGGCCGGGACGACGACCGTGCCGACCACCGGCACGACGAGGGGCATCGGACGCCGACGCCCGAGGAAGCGGCTGCGGCCGCCGCGGCCCGGATCGACGTCCGCGGTGCCGGCGGCTCGGCGGACTACCGTGCCGTCGCCGCCGGGCTCGACGACCTGCGCGCGTTCGTCCGGGCCGCGGGAGCCGACCTGCCGACGGTGATCGCCTCGCGGATCCGCCACGTCGAGGACCTCCTGCGCGAGGCCGCCGACACGACCGTCGCCCGCGGCGCCTCGACGGAGCAGCGCTACCTGTTCCAAGCCGTCGTCGACGACTACCTGCCCACACCCGTCCGCACGTACCGCTCGCTGCCCGCGGCGGACCGGCGCGACGACAGCGACGCCACCCGGACGCTCGCCGACCAGCTCGACGTCGTCGCGGAGACGGTGGAGGACATGCACGAACAGATCCGGAGCGGCGCCATCGCCGAGCTCTCCACCCACGGCCGCTTCCTACGGGAGCGTCTCGGTGACGGCGATCCGGGGTTGCGACTCCGCGGAGCGGACTCGTGAGCGGGCGGCTCGTCCCCGGGGCGAACGCCGCGCTGACGGCCGAGAACCCCGGCCTGACGGCGGTCGTCGTCGGCATCGCATGGGACCAGATCGTCAGCCGTGGTCCGTCGGCCGAGCTCGTGCCCGTCGCCCTGGTGTGCGGCGCGGACGGACTCGTGCTCTCCGACGAGGACCTCGTCTTCTTCAACCAGCTCGAGAGCGCCGACGCCTCCGTCGCGTACCTCGACGAGTCCGACGACGAGGAGATCGACGTCGACCTCGTGTCGGTGCCGGACGTCGTCGACAAGATCGTCTTCGCGGTCTACCTCGACCCGGACCGCCGCTCCCCCGGCGACCTCGGCTCGGTGCGCTCGATGTCGATCCGCGTCAGCGCGCCGGACGGCCGCGAACTGGTGTCCTTCGCGCTGCCGTCGGACCGCAACCACACCATCGACGCCGTGATCCTCGGCGAGCTGTACCGGCACCGGACGGACTGGAAGTTCCGCGCGGTGGGCCAGGGCTACACGACGGGGCTCACCGGGCTCCGGAACGACCACGGCATCGGTCGGCGGCGATGACCTCGGCGCACCCGTACCTCCGGCGGCGGGTCCCACCGGTGCCGCGGGACACGGCCGGCACGCAGCGCGCTGCGGCGACGCCACCGATCGCAGGACCGACGGACGGTGGCGCCCCGACCCGGGGGACCGGGCTGACCCTGTCCGGCCCCACGGCGCGGACGACGCCCTCCGTCCCCCGCACGCCGTCCGTGCCGAGTCCGGGGTCCACCCCCACACCGACGTCGACCGGCCCGTCGGCGCGCGTCGCCTCCAGGCTCGCTGCCCGCGCTCGACGGGTCCGTCCGTTCCCGGCTGCCGACCCCCGCGACGTGCAGGTCCTCGACGCCGGGACGCCCGTCGTCCGCGTCGACCGTCGACGCTCCGCCGTCGGGAGCCTCGTCGTCGCCGGTTGCACGAGCACGGTCTGGGAGAGCACCGACCACGTCGTCGGCGCGGCGACCGTCGACGGCGCCACCGCCGGGCGAGCCGTCCAGACCCCGGGCAACCGGCCGCTCGTCGGGTTCGACGACGGTGTCGCCCTCGTCGCGCTCCGGTACGTCCGCAGTCTGCGCCGTGCGCTGTTCATCGCGAGGGGCGCCGAGCGGATGACCGTCGCACTGCACGACGGCACCACCCTCGCGGTCGACCCCGGCACCGGTGACACGACGACGATCCTCGCGCTGTCGGTCGTCGACGGGGAGCTCGAACTCCGCGCCGAACCGTTCCCCCGGGCCCCGCACGACGGCGAGGTCTTCGCCGCCTTCGGGTTCACCCTCTCCGCCCCGTCGATCGGAGCCTGACCCGTGCGCCACTTCGCCGAGCTCGAACGGAGCGATCCGGACGGGCACCGGGCGTTCTTCCGGCAACCGCCCGAGGACGTCACCCGGAGCAGCGGGACCGCCCTCCGCGCGGTCGCCCTCGGCGCGACGCTCTACACACCGGGGATCCGTCCGGACCTGGTCCGTGACGTCCGCCGGCAGCGGGAGCTCGGGGCCGCCTCCATCGTGCTCTGCCTCGAGGACTCGGTCGCCGACGCGGACCTGCCCCGCGCCGAGGACAACGTCGACGCCGCGCTCCGCGAGCTCGCGCGGTCGGAGGACCCCGACACGCTCCCGCAGCTGTTCGTCCGCGTCCGTGACGCCGAGCACCTGGCGCGCTTCGCCGACCGGGTCGGACCAGAGGCGCTCGACGTCCTGACCGGCATCGTGCTGCCGAAGTTCGAGGCGCAGGACGGCGTCGGGGACCGCTGGTTCCGGGTCCTGGACGACTGCAACGCCGGGCGCCCGGACGACCACCGGCTCGTGGTGATGCCCATCCTGGAGTCGCCGTCGATCATCCACCGCGAGACCCGCACCGACGCCCTCACCGCGATCCGCGACGTGCTGGTCGACAGGCGGCGCGACGTCCTCGCGGTGCGCATCGGCGCGACCGACCTGTCGAGCGTCTACGGGCTCCGGCGGCCGTCGCACCTCACGGTGTACGACGTGCAGGTGCTGGCGTCCGTGATCGGCGAGGTCGTGAACGTCCTCGGTCGCTCGGGCGACGGGTTCGTGGTCGCCGGCCCGGTGTGGGAGCACTACCCCGACTCGGACCGGGTCTTCCGGACGCAACTCCGGTCGACGCCGTTCGAGCAGGCGGGCGACCTCGCCCTCCGCCGGCAGCTGCTGCTCGAGGGCTTCGACGGGCTGCTGCGCGAGGTCACGCTCGACCGCGCGAACGGCCTGACCGGCAAGACGGTGATCCACCCCCGGCACGTGCCCCTCGTGCACGCGATGTCGGTCGTCAGCGACGAAGAGTTCTCCGACGCCGAGGACGTGCTCGCGAACACCTCGGGCGGCGCCGCGGCCTCGCGCTACGGCAACAAGATGAACGAGATGAAGCCCCACCACGAGTGGGCCGAGCGGACGCTGCTCCGGGCCCGTGCGTTCGGGGTGGCCGCACCCGACGTGACCTTCGTCGACCTGCTGGAACGGAGCCTGCCGTGACCCTGCCCACGCCCGCCGACCTCGGGGTCGTGCTCAGCGACGCGCCGAAGGACACCGACGCCCCCGACAGGACCGCAACCGTCCCGCTCGGCGAGCTCGTGCGCGTCGCCCTCCGACGGAACCCGAAGCGCGCGCACCTGCTCGTCTCGACCGTCCTCGCCAAGCACGTCCCCACGGTGCCGGCCGTGGCCCTCGCCGCCGGCGAGGTCCTGGGCGCCCGCGTCGCCGACGTCCTCGACGACGGACACCGGGTCGACGACGCGACGATCGGTCGCCTCACGGCCCTGCTGCCGACGGCCACCACGGACGGGGAACGGGACCGCGCCGACCGGCACCGCGCCGCGACCACGCTCCGCACCGACCTCGCCGTCCACCGCCCGGACCACCCGGACGTCCTCGTTCTCGGCTTCGCGGAGACCGCCACCGCCCTCGGCGCGATGGTCGCCGAGACCCTCGGCGCGCGGTCCCTCCACTCGACGCGGCACGACCCCGAGGGTGCCGTCGCCGCGGCGGGCTTCGACGAGGCCCACTCGCACGCGACCGCCCACCGACTGCTGCCGGAGGACCCGGACTGGCTCCCCGGCGACGGCACGGTCGTCCTCGTGGACGACGAGCTGAGCACGGGCGCGACCGCCCGAGCGACCATCCGCGCGCTCCACGCCCTCGCACCGCAGCGACGCTGGGTGGTGGCGACCCTGGTCGACCTCCGGACCCCGGCGGACGTCGCGGCCACCGACTCCCTCGGTGACGAGCTCGGCGCGCCCGTGACGGTCGTCTCGCTCGGGCGGGGCGCGGTCTCGCTACCCGACGGCCTGCCGCAGGCGGCCGCCGACCTCATCGCGGCCCACGCCGTCGACCTCAGCCCCGGCGCCGTCAGCGCCGACAGCGCCAGCCACGTCGGGACAGGGGACGACCCGTCGGACGCACCCCGTGCCTCCCGGCCGGCCGCCGAGGTGACCACCCTGCGCGCCGCGCCGACCGCGACGGACCGCACCGGCGTCCCCGCGAGCCGCACCCGCCTGCCGCGCACCGACGTCGAGGGCACCGCCGCCGACCTCCGGCCCCTGCTCGGGGCCGCCCCCGGACGCGTGCTCGTGCTCGGCGCCGAGGAGCACATGCACACGCCGCTCGTCGTGGCGGACGCGCTCCGGCGCACCGGGCTGGACGTGACGTCCTCGACCACCACCCGCTCCCCCGTCGCCGTGCTCGACGACCCCGCGTGGCCGGTGCGGTCCGGGATCCGGTTCCGGTCGCGCGAACGGACCGTCGACGGTCCGGGTGAGCGGTACGCCTACAACGTCCGCGGCTTCGACGCGATCGTCGTGCTGCCCGAGCCGGGGACGGACCGCGCGCTGCTCGACGGCGACGACGGCCTCCTCTCCGCCCTGGCCGCGGTGACGCCCCGGGTGGTCCTCGTCGAGTCGGCGCTCGACCGGTCCGGCGGCTCCCCCGCCGACACCGGGCCGCGTCCGCTGACCGGGCCGTCGTTCGGGTCGTACGAGCCCGACGACGTCACGTGGCTGCTGCAGGACCTGGCCGACGTCGCACTCGAGGCCGACACCGCCGACCGGGAGCGCGCGATCCAGCTCGAGGGCGCCAACTACGCCGAGTCGCTGCCCGTCGAGTACGTGCCGTCGCCCGCCTACGAGCGGCTCTACGAGGACGCGCTGCACCGCTCGGCCGACCGCGTGGCCGAGGCGGTCGGCACCGTGACCGAGCTCGTCCTGCACGACCGGGAGCGTCCGGTGCTCGTGTCCCTCGCCCGGGCCGGGACCCCGATCGGGATCCTCGTCCGCCGCTGGGCTGCCCGGTACCACGGCGTGCTGCTCCCCCACGTCACAGCGAGCATCGTCCGCGGCGTCGGCATCGACGAGACCGCGCTCCGGTGGCTCGCCGCCCACCACGACCCCGACCAGGTCGTCTTCGTCGACGGCTGGACCGGCAAGGGCGCGATCACCCGGGAGCTCACGGCCGCGCTCGACCGGTTCGCGGAGACCGACGGCGTCCGGTTCCGGGACGACCTCGCCGTCCTGGCCGACCCGGCGGGGTGCACGCCGTTGCACGGCACCCGGGACGACTACCTCGTGCCGTCGGCGTGCCTCAACTCGACAGTGTCCGGCCTGGTCTCGCGCACGGTGTTCAACCGGTCGGTGACGCCGCTCGGCACGCTGCACGGTGCGAAGCAGTACCGGCACCTGGGCGACCGCGACCACTCGCGGGCGTTCGTGGCCGCGATCGAGGACCGGTTCGACGCCGTCCGACCCCGGGTGACCGCCGCGCTGGCGACCGCCGCGGCGCAGGCCCCCGCCGCAGCCGCGGCCGCCGCCGACCGCGCGGTGGACTGGCGCGGCATGCGCACCGTCGAGGCGATCGGCGCCGAGTACGGCATCGAGGACCTGCACCTCGTCAAGCCCGGTGTCGGCGAGACGACCCGCGTGCTGCTCCGCCGCGTCCCGTGGCAGGTGCTCGTCCGCGACCCCGAGGACGTCGACGTCGCACACGTCGTCGCCCTCGCTCGCGAACGCGGCGTGCCCGTCGTGACCCGGCCGGACCTGGCGTACAGCTGCGTGGGCCTCATCCACCCGCTCGGCAGCCGGGTCGTCGAGCAGCCCGTCACGGCGGCCACACCGTGAGCGCCGTCGTCGGGTTCGACCTCGACCGCACGCTCGTCTACTCCGCGGCCGCCCTGCTGCTCGAGGGCCCGGACGACCAGGCACCACCGCTCGTCGTCGCCGAGGTGTACCAGGGCGCGCCCCTGTCCTTCATGACTCGTCCCGCCGAGGACGCCCTCGCCGCCCTCGCCGCGCGCGCGACCGTGGTGCCGGTCACGACCCGGACCGTGGCGCAGTACCGGCGGATCCGCCTGCCCCTGCCCACGGACGGCTGGGCGGTCACCACGAACGGGGCCGTCATCCTGCACGGCGGCACGCCGGACGCCGACTGGGCGGAGTCCCTCCGGTCGGACATCGCGTCCTCGTCGGCGCCGCTCCCCGAGGCCGAGGAACGCTTCCTGGGCCTCCTGCCCACCGGCGCCCTGCTCCGGAACCACCGCGCCGAGGAGCTGTTCGTCTACGCCGTCGTCGACCGGGCGGCGCTTCCCGACGCCGCGCTGCAGGACCTCGTCGCCGCGCTCGACCTGCTCGGGTGGGTCGTGTCGCTCCAGGGCCGCAAGCTGTACGCGGTGCCCCGAGCGATCCGGAAGGAACGTGCCCTCGCCGAGGTCGCCGCGCGTGTCGGCGCCACGACCACCGTCGCCGCGGGCGACTCGCTGCTCGACCGGGACATGCTCGCGTGGGCGGACGTCGCGCTCCGGCCGGCGCACGGCGAGCTCCACGCCGTCGGGTGGACCGCGCCGCACTGCACCGTGACGCACGCCGCGGGCGTGCGCGCCGGCGAGGAGATCGTGGCGCTGGCCGCGGCGGCGGTCGCGCGCGCCTGACCGCGCCGGGCCGCGCAGCCGGGACGCGCGCCGGCCGGGCCGCGCCGCCTGTCCGCCCGCGTCCGCCACGCGGCCACCCACCGGCCTGGAGGCACGGTGCCGCCCCGCCCCGCGCCTCCCGTCCGTCCTCACGCGCTGAGCGACAGCTCGCGCGCTCGCGACCCCGTGACGTGTCGCTGGGCCCGAAACGTGCCCAGCCCTCCCATCGCTCGCCCTCCCGTCGCGCGCCCGCGAGCGCCCGCCCGCACACGCAGAACGGGCGGCCCTCCCGGAGGAGGACCGCCCGTCAGGCGTTCGGGACCTACTTGCTGAAGCCCTTGAAGCGCTGGTTGAACTTCTCGACGCGACCGGCCGAGTCGAGGATGCGCTGCTTGCCCGTGTAGAACGGGTGCGACGCGGACGAGATCTCGACGTCGATGACCGGGTAGGTCGCACCGTCGAGCTCGATGGTCTTGTCGCTGGTCGCGGTCGAACGCGTCAGGAACGTCTCACCGGAGGCCAGGTCGCGGAAGACGATGGCGTTGTACTCGGGGTGGATGTCGGTCTTCATGGAGATTCCTCGGTTGGAGATGGTGGGAATGTGCGGGCACTCGAGTGAGCACCGCACGGGAAGTCTGCGGCGTGCGCCAGCCGTCCACGATACCAGAAGACGGGCCGGAACAGGAGCAGGTCAGGCCGCGCGTGCCGTCCAGCGGCCGGCGTCCTCGGTCACGGTGAGCGCGACGCCGAACGCCTCGGTCAGGGTGGCGTCGGTGAGCACCTCGTCGATCGCGCCGGACGCCTGGACGTGGCCGTCCGCGAGCACCAGGGCGTGGGTGAAGCCCGCGGGGATCTCCTCGACGTGGTGGGTGACCACGACGATGGCGGGCGAGTCGCTGCTCTGCGCGTAGCCGCCGAGCGTCCGGACCAGGCTCTCGCGGGCACCGAGGTCGAGCGACGCGGCCGGCTCGTCCAGGAACAGGACCTCGGGGTCGGTCATGACGGCACGGGCGATCTGCACGCGCTTCTGCTCGCCGTCGCTCAGCTCGCCGAACGTGCGCTCGGTGAAGGCGCCGAGACCCCACTCCTCGAGCACACGCTGGGCGCGGCGGACGTCGAGCTCCTCGTACTCCTCGTTCCAGCGCCCCGTGACCGAGTACGCCGCGGTGAGCACGACGTCGACGACCTTCTCGGTCACCGGGATGCGCCGGGCGAGCGCGGTGGACGCGAAGCCGATGCGCGGACGGAGCTCGAAGAGGTCGGCGCCGCCCAGGTCGGTCCCGAGCACCTCGACGGACCCCGACGTGGGGAACGTCTGCGCGCCCGCGACCTGCAGCAGCGTGGTCTTGCCGGCACCGTTCGCGCCGAGCACCACCCAGCGTTCGTCGTCCTGCACCTCCCACGAGATCCCGTCGAGGATGGTGGCCCCGTTGCGGACCACGGAGACGTCTGACAAGCGCACGACCGAGGGCATGTGCTCCAGCCTACGGGTTCTGCGCGAGCACCTCGTCGTAGACCTGCCGTGTCCGGTGGGCGATCGCGTCCCACGTGAACTCGGACTCCACGCGGAGGCGTCCGGCGCGGCCCATGAGCTTCGCCAGGCCCTCGTCGGCGAGCACCTCGTCCAGGGTCGCGGCGAGGTCGGCGACGAAGCGGTCGGGGTCGTTCGGGGTGCCCGTGCCGTCCTGCGCCTGGTCGATCGGCACGATGCGCCCGGTCAGGCCGTCCGCGACGACCTCGGGGATGCCGCCGGTCTTCGTGCCGACGACCGGGATGCCGCACGCCATCGCCTCGAGGTTCACGATGCCGAGCGGCTCGTAGATCGAGGGGCAGACGAACACGGTGCCGGACGACAGCACGTTCACGACCTCGCGGTGGGACAGCATCCGGTCGATCCAGACCACGCCCTGCCGCGTCTCGCGGAGCGACTCGACGAGCCCGGTGACCTCGGCCATGATCTCGGGGGTGTCCGGGGCGCCGGCGCACAGGACGATCTGGACGTCCTCGGGGAGCGCGGCCACCGCGCGGAGCAGGTACGGCAGGCCCTTCTGCCGCGTGATCCGGCCGACGAACACCACGGAGCGCTTCGACGGGTCGATGCCGAGCGCGCGGACGGCGTCCTCGTCGACGGTCGGCTTCCACTCCTCGATGTCGATGCCGTTGTAGACGACCCGTACCGTCGCCGGGTCGATCGACGGGTACGAGCGCAGGATGTCGGCCCGCATGGCCTTCGACACGGCGATCACGCCGTCGGCGTTCTCGAACGCCTCGCGCTCCATCCAGCTCGAGAGCCGGTAGCCGCCGCCGAGCTGCTCGGCCTTCCACGGGCGGAGCGGCTCGAGGCTGTGGGCGGTGACCACGTGCGGGATGGCGTGGGTGAGCTGCGCGATCCGTCCGGCGGCGTTCGCGTACCAGGTGTGCGAGTGCACGAGGTCCGCACCGGCGACGTCGGCCGCGATCGCGACGTCCGTGCCGAGGGCCTGCAGTGCGCCGTTCGCCTGCTCCAGGCCGGCGGGCGTGCGGTACGCCCAGACATCGGTCTCGTCGCGGAAGGCCCCGAAGGCCCGCACGCGGACGTCCGTGTCCGTCCCCGACCGCAGGGCTGCGGTGAGTTCGGCAACGTGGACACCCGCTCCGCCGTAGACCTCCGGCGGATACTCCCTGGTCAGCAGATCGACTCGCACTGGTTCAACGTAACGGGTTCGCTGTCCGGACGCCTACTGTGAACCACATGGCACCAAAGAAGGTATTCGGCATCGTCCTCGCCGGTGGCGAGGGCAAGCGGCTCATGCCGCTCACCGCCGACCGCGCGAAGCCCGCAGTCCCGTTCGGCGGGAACTTCCGACTCATCGACTTCGCGCTCTCCAACCTGGTCAACTCCGGGTTGCAGAAGATCGTCGTCCTGACGCAGTACAAGTCGCACAGCCTCGACCGCCACGTCGCGGAGACCTGGCGCATGGAGGGCCTCCTCGGCTCGTACGTCGCCTCGGTGCCCGCGCAGCAGCGACTCGGCAAGCGCTGGTTCGCCGGGTCCGCCGACGCGATCCTGCAGTCGCTCAACCTGCTCCGCGACGAGCGCCCGGACATCGTCGTGGTGGTCGGTGCCGACCACGTGTACCGCATGGACTTCTCGCAGATGATCGAGGCCCACATCAATTCCGGCCGCAGTGCCACGGTCGCGGCGATCCGCCAGCCGATCGGCCTCGCCGACCAGTTCGGCGTGATCCAGGTCGCCGAGGACGACCCGACGAAGATCGACGCGTTCCTCGAGAAGCCCAAGGACGCCGTCGGGCTGGCCGACTCCCCCGGCGAGATCCTCGCGTCGATGGGCAACTACGTCTTCACCGCCGACGCCCTCGTCGACGCGGTGCTCCGCGACGGGCAGATCGAGACGAGCGCGCACGACATGGGCGGCGACATCGTCCCGGACTTCGTGTCCCGCGGCGACGCCGGCGTCTACGACCTGCAGCGCAACGACGTGCCCGGCTCGAACGAGCGCGACCGCTTCTACTGGCGCGACGTGGGGACGATCGACTCGTTCTTCGACGCGCACATGGACCTCATCGCGCCCGTCCCGGTCTTCAACCTGTACAACCAGGACTGGCCGATCTTCAACCAGCAGACGAACCTGCCGCCGGCGAAGTTCGTCCGTGACGGCAACGGCAACACCGGCTCCACGGTCGACTCGATCGTCTCGCTCGGCTGCCTGCTCTCCGGCGCGCAGGTCGAGCGCAGCGTCATCGGTCCCTGGTGCGGGATCGACTCCGGCGCGAAGGTCCTCGACTCGATCGTCTTCGAGCGTGCATCCATCGGCGCCGGCGCGATCGTCAACCACGCGATCCTGGACAAGGACGTCGTCATCGCGCCGGGCGCGCAGGTCGGCGTGGACCGCGAGACCGACGAGGCCCGCGGCTTCACGGTGACGGAGTCCGGGATCACGGTCGTCGGCAAGGGCGTCCGCGTCGAGGCGTAGCGCGAAACGGCGTCCGAGTCCGGACTGCACCCGCCGACGTCGGCAAGGGCGTCCGCGTCGAGGCGTAGCGCGAAACGGCGTCCGAGTCCGGACTGCACCCGCCGACGTCGGCAAGGGCGTCCGCGTCGAGGCGTAGCGCGAAACGGCGTCCGAGTCCGGACTGCACCCGCCGACGTCGGCAAGGGCGTCCGCGTCGAGGCGTAGCGCGAAACGGCGTCCGAGTCCGGACTGCACCCGCCGACGTCGGCAAGGGCGTCCGCGTCGAGGCGTAGCGCGAAACGGCGTCCGAGTCCGGACTGCACCCGCCGACGTCGGCAAGGGCGTCCGCGTCGAGGCGTAGCGCGAAACGGCGTCCGAGTCCGGACTGCACCCGCCGACGTCGGCAAGGGCGTCCGCGTCGAGGCGTAGCGCGAAACGGCGTCCGAGTCCGGACTGCACCCGCCGACGTCGGCAAGGGCGTCCGCGTCGAGGCGTAGCGGGGACCCGGCAGGTCACGTCGCCGACGTGGCACCACCGGCCTGGAGGCGCGGCTGACGTCACGGACGTCGGCCGCGCCCCCGGCAGTCGGTACCGTTGGTCCGTGCCCCGCTTCCTCGTCGTCCTCGATGCCGATTCCACCCTCCTCGAGGACGAGGTCATCGAGCTCCTCGCCGACCACGCCGGGACCCGGCCACAGGTGCAGGCGGTGACGGAGCGCGCCATGCGCGGGGAGATCGACTTCGCCGCGAGCCTCCGGGAGCGGGTCGCGACCCTGGCGGGCCTCCCGGCCGACGTCTGCACGCGCGCGCAGCAGGCGGTCCGCGTGACGCGGGGCGCCGACGAGCTCGTCCGCGGCGTGCACGCCGCCGGCGGGACCGTGGGCGTCGTGTCCGGCGGGTTCCACGAGGTCCTCGACCCGTTCGCCGCACGGCTCGGGCTGGACCACTGCCGGGCCAACCGGCTCGAGGTCGTCGACGGCGCCCTGACCGGCCGGGTGTCCGGCGACGTCGTGGACGCGGCGGCGAAGGCCGAGACCCTGCGGGCGTGGGCCGCCGAGGACGACGTGCCCCTCTCGCGGACCGTGGCGGTCGGCGACGGCGCGAACGACCTCGTCATGCTCGGCGTCGCGGCGCTGGGCGTGGCGTTCGACGCGAAGCCGCTCGTGCGCGCACGGGCGGACGTGGCGGTCGTGGACCGCGACCTGTCCGCCGTGCTCGCCACGCTGGGTCTGCGGGGCTGACCCGGCCCGCGGGACGGCCTAGTGGCCCATCCCGAGACCGCCGTCGACCGGGATGACCGCTCCGGAGACGTACCCGGCGCCGTCGCCGGCGAGGAACAGCGTGGCCGCCGCGACGTCCTCGACGGTGCCGTAGCGCGCCGCCGGGATCTGCTTCTTGAACTCGGCCTGCAGCTCCTCGGGGAGCGCGGCCGTCATGTCCGTCTGGATGAACCCGGGAGCGACGACGTTCGCCGTGATGCCGCGGGACCCGAGCTCGCGGGTGATCGACCGCGCCATGCCGACGAGCGCGGCCTTCGACGATGCGTAGTTGACCTGACCGACCTGGCCGTACGCACCGACGACGCTCGACATGAGCACGATGCGGCCGAACTTCGCCTTCATCATCCCCTTCGTGGCGCGCTTGACGACGCGGAAGGTACCCGTCAGGTTCGTGTCGACGACGCTCGTGAAGTCCTCCTCCGACATGCGGAGCAGGAGCTGGTCGTTCGTGATCCCGGCGTTCGCGACGAGGACCTCGACCGGGCCGAGCTCGGCCTCGACCTGCGTGAACGCGGCGTCGACCGAGGCGGAGTCCGTGATGTCCGCGGCGACGGTGAGCGCGCCCTCGGGTCCGCCCGTGCCGCTCCGGGAGGTCACGGCGACGCGGTGGCCCTCTGCGACGAAACGCTCCGCCAGCGCGTGGCCGATGCCGCGGTTGCCGCCGGTGATCAGGACGGTTCGGGGGGTGCTCATGGTCGCTCCGTTCGTGTGGTGGTACCGGGCGTCCGGTCGGTCGGACCCGCCGGACACGCCCGGACGAGCGTACCGGAGCCGGTACCCGCAGTTGTCCCCCGCGCGGCTGGCCCACTGTCGGTGGTGCGGGCTTAGGCTGGTCACCGGGAAGAGGAAGAACACCGTATGAAGTCGCAGCGCACGAAGTCGCGTACCACCGCGATGCAGAGCATCACGACGCTCCCGGACTCCCCGGAGCTGGACCGGGCGCACCGCCTGTCCAAGTACGTCTGGCAGATGGCGTTCCGCGTGGTGTGCTTCGTCGGCGCCGTCCTCATCTGGTCCGCGTGGCACACGTGGCTCGCGGTCATCCCGATCGTCGCCGCGGCCGTCATCCCCTGGGTCGCCGTGATCCTGGCGAACGCCGGCAGCCAGGCAGAGAGCGACATCGTGACGCCCGCCGGTGCCATCGAGCTCTACGACGCCGTCGACCCCCGCCTCCGCGAGCAACAGGAGGACGCCCGGGCCGAGGCCTACCGCGCCGAGCAGGAGCGCCTGCGCGAACAGGCGCAGCACGCCCAGGAAGAGTGGCAGCGGAACGGCGACCGCTCCCGCGTCTGGACCGCGCGGTCGAAGGCCCGGCGCTGATGGGCGCGACCTTCGACCTCTTCACCGAGCCGGGCTCGACCCCGGTGTGCTCACGGGCCGGCTGCAGTGAGACCGCCGAGTGGCGCATCAACTGGCGGAACCCGCGCATCCACGCCACCGACCGGGTCAAGATCTGGGCCGCGTGCGACGAGCACTGCGACTTCCTCGCCGACTACCTCCGTTCGCGGTCCTTTCCCGTGCGCGTCACGGGCATGCAGGAAGAGGTCGAGCGGCTCGAGGACGTCCGGACGCGTGAGGACGCGCCGAAGAACGACGTCGGGGTGCGCTCCACCGGCACCGGACGATGACCGACCCGTTCGACCCGAGCAGCCGGTACGGCCGGAAGCACGCTGCCAAGCTGCAGCGTCAGGCAGAACAACACCGTGCAGGCTCGTCCGACAACACCGACACCGTCCCCGACGGCGTAGCTGCCGACAGCACTGCTGCCGACGGGCCGACCGTCGGCTGGCGATTCGTCCGCAGCCGTCGGTGGCTCGGCTACTTCGCGATCGCCGTCGCGTTCGCGATCGTCTGCACCCTGTTCGGCATGTGGCAGTGGGACCGGCGGAACGAGGCGGTCCGGCAGAACGAGCAGATCGCCGCGAACTACGACCACACCCCCGTCCCCCTGACCGAAGCGCTCCCGCAGGCGAGCAGCTGGGACGACGGCGACACCTGGCTCCGGGTGCAGGTCACGGGCCGGTACGACGTCGACGAGCAGCTCCTCGTCCGCAACCGCGTGCACAACGGGCAGCCCGGGTTCGAGGTGCTGACGCCGCTCGTCACCGCCGACGGACGCGCCTTCGTGGTCGACCGGGGGTGGGTCCCGACCGGCAACCGGC
The DNA here is from genome assembly GCF_006715175.1 of Curtobacterium citreum. Classification (NCBI taxonomy): domain Bacteria; kingdom Bacillati; phylum Actinomycetota; class Actinomycetes; order Micrococcales; family Microbacteriaceae; genus Curtobacterium; species Curtobacterium citreum. The sequence continues at coordinate 2,089,673 of NZ_VFMQ01000001.1, forward strand.
AGGACGCCCCGGATCACGTCCCCGCTCCCCCGGGCGGCGAGGTGACCGTGACCGCACGGCTGCAGCAGAGCGAACCGCGCATCCCCGGCCGGTCGGACCCGTCCCACACCGACCAGGTGCAGTCGGTCACGCTGCCCGACGTCGCCGACAAGGTGGACGTGCCGATCTGGACCGGTGCGTACGGGCAGCTCGCGTCCGAGTCCCCCGCGCCGACCCAGGCGGCTCCGCTCGGCTGGGACCGCCCTTCTGCCGACACCGGGCTGCACCTCAGCTACTTCATCCAGTGGTTCCTGTTCGCCGCCGGTGGCTTCGGGTTCCTGGCCTACGTGATGGTGCAGGAGTACCGGAACCTCAACCAGGACGACCCCGACGAGCGCGAGCGCGCGCTCGAGCGGCAGCGGCGGAAGGACGCCAAGCCGAAGTCCGACGACGAGGTCGAGGACCAGCTGCTCGGCGCCGGCCGCTGACGCCCGGCGGTCCTACGCCAGCTCGATGAGCTCCGCGTAGTCCTTGTTCCAGTGGTCCTCGGTGCCGTCCGGCAGCAGCAGGACCCGCTCGGGGTTCAGCGCCTCGACCGCACCGGCGTCGTGCGACACCAGGACGACGGCACCCTCGTACCCGGCCAGCGCACCGAGGATCTCCTCGCGGGACGCCGGGTCGAGGTTGTTCGTGGGCTCGTCGAGCAGCAGCACGTTCGCACCGGACACGACGATCATCGCGAGCGACAGGCGGGTCTTCTCGCCACCGGACAGGACCCCGGCCTTCTTGTAGCCGTCGTCGCCGGTGAACAGGAACGAGCCGAGGACCCGGCGCGCCTCGGTCTCGGTCAGGTTCGGCGACGCCGACACCATGTTCTCGATCACCGTGCGGTTCACGTCGATGTTCTCGTGCTCCTGGGCGTAGTACCCGATGCGCAGGCCGTGACCGGGCAGGATCTCCCCCGTGTCCGGCTGGTCCGCGCCGGCCAGGATGCGCAGCAGCGTCGTCTTGCCCGCGCCGTTGAAGCCGAGGATGACGACCCGCGAGCCCCGGTCGATCGCCAGGTCGAGGCCGGCGAAGATCTCGAGCGAGCCGTACGACTTCGAGAGCCCCTCGGCCATGAGCGGCGTCCGTCCGCAGGCGGCGGGCGTCGGGAAACGGAGCTTCGCCACGCGGTCGACGGCGCGCTCGTCCTCGAGTCCGGCCAGGAGCTTCTCGGCGCGGGCGACCATCTGGTGCGCCGCCGCGGCCTTCGTGGCCTTCGCACCGAACCGGGCGGCCTGGTCCTTGAGGGTGGCGGCCTTCTTCTCGGCGTTCGCGCGCTCCTTGCGGCGGCGCTCCTCGTCCGCGGCGCGCTGCCGCTGGTAGAGCTTCCACCCCATGTTGTAGACGTCGATGCACTGCCGGTTGGCGTCGAGGTAGAAGACGCGGTTGACGACCTCGTCAACGAGCTCGACGTCGTGCGAGATCACGATGACGCCGCCCGGGTAGGTCTTCAGGTGCTCGCGGAGCCAGACGATCGAGTCCGCGTCGAGGTGGTTCGTCGGCTCGTCGAGGATCATCGTGTCCGCGTCCGAGAACAGGATGCGGGCGAGCTCGATGCGGCGGCGCTGACCACCGGAGAGCGTCTTGAGCGGCTGGTCGAGGATGCGGTCCGGCAGCTTGAGGTTCGACGCGATGGACGCCGCCTCGGCCTCGGCCGCGTAGCCGCCGAGAGCGTTGAACTCGTCGTCGAGCCGGCTGTAGCGACGCATGGCCTTCTCGGCGACGTCCGGGTCCTCGCTCGCCATGTCGAGCGTCGCCTGGCGGATCCCCTCCACGAGCTCGCCGAGCCCGCGGGCGTCGAGGATGCGCTTGCGCGCGGTGTCCTCGGGGTTGCCGGAACGAGGGTCCTGCGGCAGGTAGCCGATCTCGCCCGAGCGGTCGATCTTGCCGCCGGTGGGCTGCGTCTCCCCCGCGAGGGCCTTGGTCATCGTGGTCTTGCCCGCGCCGTTCCGGCCGACGAGACCGATCTTGTCGCCCTTCTCGACGCGGAAGGACACGTCCTGCATGAGGAGGCGGGCCCCGACGCGGATCTCGAGTTCGTGCACGGCAAGCACAGAGGACGTCCAATCAGTTGGTGGATGTGCACAACGGTGTGTGCGGGAGGTGCACCGCTACGCTGACGGGACCGATGGTCCCGAACGGGACCAGCAGTCCATTCTAGGAGAATCCATGACGAACGCCACCGGGTTCGCTCGCCGCGCAGTCCTCGCCGACCGCCTCCGCACGCACGGCCTCGCCACCAACGTCGCCCTCGTGGCCGGCGGTGCCCTGTTCACCGCCGCGATGGCGCAGGTCCAGGTCCCGATGTGGCCGGTGCCGATCACCGGGCAGACGCTCGCGGTCGTCCTGGTCGGCGCGACCCTCGGCGCCCGTCGCGGCATGCTCTCGCTGCTCGCCTACGCCGTCGCCGGGCTCGCCGGTGCGCCGTTCTTCGCCGAGGCCACGGGCGGGCTCGCCGCGCTGACCTCGCCGAGCTTCGGCTACGTGATCGGGTTCATCCCGGCCGCCGGCGTGATCGGCTGGCTCGCGCGTCGCGACTGGGACCGCAAGGTCGGCCGCGCCACCGTCGCGATGCTCCTCGCGAGCGCGATCCCCTTCGTCACCGGGCTGCCGTGGCTCGCGGTCGTCCTCGGCCAGCTCGGCGCGCCGAACGACCTGCAGTCGGTGCTGGCCGCCGGCCTGTACCCGTTCATCGTCGGCGGTGTCGCCAAGGCCCTGATCGCCGCGGGCGTGCTGCCCCTGGCGTGGAAGCTGGCCGGCCGCCGCTGACCTCCGGCTCCCCCACACGCAGCAGGGCCCCGCACCGGACGGTGCGGGGCCCTGCTGCGTGTGGGGGTCGGAGACGCTCGCGTCCGCGCGCTCGCGAATCAGCGACCGCACCCCGCGAGCGGGCACGACACGCCGCGTGCACAACGCCGGACGGGCACTTCCGGTCGGCCGAGGGCGCCGAGTAGGCCACATGTGGCCCGCTCGGCGGGACGGGCCGACGCGCGACGCCGAGACGACGGACGGGAGGCACGGTGCCAGCTGGCACCGTGCCTCCCGTCCTGCAGGTGGTCGCGACTAGATCGAGAAGCCGAGCGCGCGCATCATCTCGCGCCCGTCGTCGGTGATCCGCTCCGGACCCCACGGCGGCATCCACACCCAGTTGATGCGGAACGCGTCGACGATGCCGTCGAGCGCGTTGGCCGTGTCACCCTCGATGACGTCGGTCAGCGGGCAGCCCGCGCTCGTCAGCGTCATGCTGATCACGAGCGCGTTCGCCTCGTCGTCCATGGCGAGGTCGTAGATCAGACCGAGGTCGACGATGTTCACGCCGAGCTCCGGGTCCTGGACCTCCTTGAGGCCCTCGACGACCTCGTCGAACTTCTCCGGGGAGAGTGCGGTGATCATCAGTTGCCCGCCGCAGCTGCCTGGACGTAGCGGTCGTAGCCCTCGTTCTCGAGGCGCTCGGCGAGCTCGGGGCCGCCCTGCTCCGCGACCTTGCCCGCGACGAACACGTGCACGAAGTCCGGCTTGATGTAGCGGAGGATGCGCGTGTAGTGCGTGATGAGCAGCACGCCGAGGCCGGTCGCGGCCTTCGCGCGGTTGACGCCCTCCGAGACGATCTTCAGCGCGTCGACGTCGAGGCCGGAGTCGGTCTCGTCGAGCACCGCGAACTTCGGCTTGAGGAGCTCGAGCTGCATGATCTCGTGGCGCTTCTTCTCGCCGCCCGAGAAGCCCTCGTTGACGTTGCGCTCGGCGAACGAGCTGTCCATCTTGAGGTCGGCCATCGACTGACGCAGGTCCTTGACCCAGCCGCGCAGGGCCGGGGCCTCGCCGTCGATCGCGGTCTTGGCGGTGCGCAGGAAGTTCGACACCGTGACGCCCGGGATCTCGACCGGGTACTGCATCGCGAGGAACATGCCGGCGCGGGCGCGCTCGTCGACGCTCATCGACAGGACGTCCTCGCCGTCGAGCGTGATCGAGCCACCCGTGACGTTGTAGCGCGGGTGCCCGGCGATCGTGTACGCCAGGGTCGACTTGCCGGAGCCGTTCGGCCCCATGATCGCGTGGATCTCGCCCTCGTTGATGGTGAGGTCGACACCCTTCAGGATCTCCTTGGTGCCCTGGTCGGTGTCGATCGAGACCTGCAGGTCGCGGATTTCCAGAGTGGACATTGCGTGTGTTCCTTCGGTTGCAGCTGGGGTGCGGCGTCAGCCGCGCGGGAAGAGTGGGAGGAGCCGGGGCTCAGTCGACGGGCACGGGGTCGTGGACGTCGACGTACACGTCGCCGTCCCGGACCTCGACCCGGAAGACCGGGACGGGCTCGTAGGCCGGGAAGTTCTGCGGCTTCCCCGTCGCGAGCGAGAACCGGGAGCCGTGCGCCCAGCACTCGAGCGTGTCGCCCTCGACGAAGCCCTCGGCCAGGGAGATGTCCCCGTGCGTGCAGGTGTCGCCGATCGCGTGCACGGTGCCCGCGGAGTCCTTCACGATCGCGACGGCCGTCCCGTCGACGACGACCCGCATCGGGCTGTCGACGGCGATCTCCGACTCGGCGCAGACCTTCTCGGCCATCAGGCGTCTGCCTGCTCGTCGGCGGGCGCGGCCACCGCGGTGCGGCCCTCGGCGAGCTCCTGCTCCACCGCGGCGATCAGGCGCTCCTCGAGCTCGGGTGAGCCGATCTTCTGGATGACCTCCACCAGGAAGCCCAGGACGACGAGGCGACGGGCCTCTTCCTCGGGGATGCCGCGGGCCTGCAGGTAGAACAGCTGCTCGTCGTCGAACCGACCGGTGGCGCTGGCGTGGCCGGCGCCCTCGATGTTGCCGGTCTCGATCTCGAGGTTCGGGATGCTGTCCGCGCGCGTGCCGTCGGTGAGCACGAGGTTGCGGTTCTGCTCGTACGAGTCGGTGCCGTCGCCGGCGCGGCCGATGAGCACGTCGCCGATCCAGACCGTGTGCGCGCCCTCGCCCTGCAGCGCGCCCTTGTAGTTGACCCGGCCGCGCGTGTTCGGCGCGTCGTGGTTCACGTAGACCTGTTGCTCGATGTACTGCCCGGCGTCGGCGAAGTACACGCCGTACATCTCGGTGTCCGCGCCCTGCGCGCCGAGGTGCGTGGACGGGTTGACCCGGACGACGTCGCCGCCGAGCGAGACCACGACGTGCTTGAGGAAGGCGTCCCGCCCCACCTCGGCGAACTGCGTCGACACGTGCACCGCGTCGTCGTCCCAGTCCTGCAGGCTGACGACGGTCAGGCGCGCACCGTCGCGGACGACGATCTCGACGTTCTCGCTGAGCAGCGCCGAGCCACGGTTGTCGATGACGACGATGCCCTGCGCGTGCTGCTCGGCCGTGATGACCGTGTGCGCCGCGCGGGCCTGCGTGCCGAAGTCCGAGCGGGTGATCGAGATGGACTCGTGTGCCTCGGTCGCCTTGACGGTGACCTTGAGCACCGCGTCGCGCGCGGTCCACGCGGCGGCCGCGGCGCGGTCCTCGGGCAGACCCGCGGTCCCGACGGCCGGGTCGTCGCTGCGACCCCACTCGACGTCCGCGCCCTCGGTCTGACGGGCGAGGAACGGGTAGGCGGAGCCGTCGAGTCCGCCGTCGAGCAGCGGCTGGAGCTTGGCGATCGGCGCGAACTTCCAGTTGACCTCGCGACCGGTGACCGGGGCGAACGCGTCGAGGTCACCCGACTGCGGGCGCTCCGAGCGGGTCTGGACGGGGACCTTCTTCGCGGCGGCGTCCGGGGCGTCCCAGCCGCCGTCCGAGTGGGCCTTCGCACCGTGCTGCTCCGAGCCGGGCGCGGGGGCGACCGGCTGGTCGATGCGGGGGGTGGGCGTGGAGCTGCTCACTAGCCGACGGATCCTTCCATGCTCATCTCGATGAGCTTGTTGAGTTCGAGCGCGTACTCCATCGGGAGCTCGCGGGCGATCGGCTCGATGAAGCCGCGGACGATCATCGCCATCGCCTCGTCCTCGGGCATGCCGCGGGACATCAGGTAGAAGAGCTGCTCCTCGCTGACACGGGACACCGTGGCCTCGTGCCCGAGCTGCACGTCGTCGACGCGGATGTCGATGGCCGGGTAGGTGTCGCTCCGACTGACGGTGTCGACGAGGAGCGCGTCACAGCGCACGGTGTTCGCCGCGTGGTGGGCCGCCGGGTCCACCCGGACCTCGCCGCGGTAGCCCGCACGACCGCCGCCACGGGCGATCGACTTCGAGACGATCGACGACGTCGTGTAGGGCGCCATGTGGATCATCTTCGCGCCGGCGTCCTGGTGCTGCCCGGGACCCGCGAAGGCCACCGACAGGGTCTCGCCCTTGGCGTGCTCGCCCGCGAGGTAGATCGACGGGTACTTCATCGTGACCTTGGAGCCGATGTTGCCGTCGATCCACTCCATCGTGGCGCCCTCGTGCGCGATCGCACGCTTGGTGACGAGGTTGTAGACGTTGCTCGACCAGTTCTGGATGGTCGTGTACCGGACGCGGGCGTTCTTCTTGACGATGATCTCGACCACGGCGGAGTGCAGCGAGTCCGACTTGTAGATCGGCGCCGTGCAGCCCTCGATGTAGTGGACGTAGGAGTCCTCGTCCGCGATGATCAGCGTCCGCTCGAACTGCCCCATGTTCTCGGTGTTGATCCGGAAGTAGGCCTGCAGCGGGATCTCGACGTGCACGCCCTTCGGGACGTAGACGAACGAGCCGCCGGACCAGACCGCCGTGTTGAGCGCGGCGAACTTGTTGTCGCCGGCGGGGATCACGGAGCCGAAGTACTCCTCGAAGAACTCCGGGTGCTCGCGGAGCGCCGTGTCGGTGTCCATGAAGATGACGCCCTGCTGCTCCAGGTCCTCGCGGATCTGGTGGTAGACGACCTCGGACTCGTACTGCGCGGCGACGCCGGCGACCAGGCGCTGGCGCTCGGCCTCGGGGATGCCCAGGCGCTCGTAGGTGTTGCGGATGTCCTCGGGCAGCTCTTCCCAGGTCTGGGCCTGCTTCTCCGTGGACTTGACGAAGTACTTGATGTTGTCGAAGTCGATGTCCGACAGGTCGGCGCCCCACGAGGGCATCGGCTTGCGGTCGAAGAGCGTCAGGGCCTTGAGGCGGAGCTTCTGCATCCACTCGGGCTCGCCCTTGCGGGTGGAGATGTCGGTGACGACCTCCTCGGAGAGGCCACGGCGCGCGGACGCACCGGCGGTGTCGGAGTCGGACCAGCCGAACTCGTATTGGCCGAGCCCTTCGAGCTCGGGACGGTCGATGAGCACGTCGGACATGGTCTCCTCGTTTCCTTCTCGCACGGCAGCGTCTCCGGGTGAACCCGTGGCGTCCGGACGCCATTCCACCGCAGACCTCCGACACGCTCGTCACGTGCAGGTCGGCCACGCTGTTGCTGCCTCGCAACGACAATGGTTCCACGCAGTCGTCCGACCGATCCGCGATCACGGCCCATTCGGAGCCGGCGCCTGCCTAGACTTGACTGCTGCTGAACCCTCGAATCCTACAGGTTCGCCGCACCGAACAACAGGAAGGCACCACCCTCGTGACTCGCGTCGGACCCACCGTCGAGCAGAGCGTCGCACCGGACGGCGGCACCGCACGGTGGTGGTCCCTCCCCCGGTCGGTCGACCGCCGCGTGATCTGGCTGGCCTGGGCCTCCTTCGTCGTCGAGGTGGTGCTCATCGGCACCGGTGGGCTCGTGCGCCTGACCGCCTCCGGCCTCGGGTGCCCCACGTGGCCGAAGTGCACCGCCGAGTCGCTCGTGTCGACGCCCGAGATGGGCATCCACGGCGTCATCGAGTTCGGGAACCGGCTCCTCACCTTCGTGCTCGTCGTCGTCGCGATCGCCGCGTTCCTGGCGGTCGTCCGGATGCGCCGTACCCGCCCGGAGCTGTTCTGGCTCGCGTTCGCACAGGGTGTGGCCATCCCGGTCCAGGCCGTGATCGGCGGCCTCAGCGTCCTGACGAACCTCAACCCCTTCGTCGTCGGCCTGCACTTCGTCGTCTCCGCGACCCTCGTGGCGATCACCGCGACGATGGTCTACCGCGCGATGCGGGGGCCCCGTACCGCCGACCGACTCGTCCCGGGCTGGTACCGCGGTGTCGTCAGCGGCACCGTCGCGGCGGTCGCCGTGACCGTGCTCGTCGGGATCCTGACCACCGGCTCCGGCCCGCACGCCGGCGCGGACGAGGCCGTGGACGGCGGCCGTCTGCACCGCACGGGGTTCGACCCCGCCCTCATGGAGCACCTGCACGCGATCCCGGCCTACGCCCTGTTCGCCCTGACGCTCGTGCTCGTCGTCGGCGCGGTCCGCCTGCGCCTGCCGAGCACCTGGGCGCTCCTGCTCCTCGTGGTCGAGTTCGTCCAGATCGCGGTCGGCCTCACCCAGGCCCGCACGGGCCTGCCGGTCGGGCTCGTCGGGACGCACATGGTCCTCGCCGGACTCCTGGTCGGTGCGGTGACCGTCGTGGTCCTGTCGACGCGGGGCACCGCCGGACGCCAGGCCGCGCGGGAACCGCTGCACGCCTGACCCGGCCCACCACCGGAACCCCGCGGGCCCTCGGTCCGCGGGATTCCGTCGTCCCGGGCGCGTCGCGGCTGCGTCGCTGCCGCCGGACGACCGGGATCGCCACCGCGCCGACCGACGGAGCGTCACGTCCGCGGTCGGACGACAGCGGCGGTGACCCACGACGGCGACGATCGACCGTCACGCCGTCACGCCGTCACCCCGGCGCGTGCCGCCGGACCGACGCACCCACCCACCGGACGGGAGGCACGGCACCGGCCCGCCCCGTGCCTCCAGTCCGTCGCCGCGCACCGCCGACGCGAGACGCCCCCGAACGCACGAGACGCCGCCGGAACCGGCGGCGTCTCGTGCACAGGAGGGCGTCTCGGGCGCAGGCGGGCGTCTCGCGGAACGCGACGACCGTCTCCGGGGAGCCCCGGGCGCCCGCCGCTACAGCGAGAAGGTGAAGACCTGCGGCAGCAGGGGGTCGATGCCCACCGCGATGAACAGCAGCGTCAGGTAGGTGATCGAGCTGTGGAAGACGCGCATCGGCTGCACGTGCTCGACGTGCTGGATCGCCCGCGAGTACAGGCGGTGCGACTCGACGACGAACCAGGTGCCGCCGGCCAGCGCGACGACCGTGTAGAGCGGCCCCATGCCGGCGACCGGGATCAGCAGCAGCGAGCAGACGAGCGTCGCCCAGGCGTACAGGACGACCTGCAGGCCGACGACCGTGCGGCCCCGGACCACCGCGAGCATCGGCACGGCGGCCGCGTCGTAGTCGTCGCGGTACTTCATCGACAGCGGCCAGTAGTGCGGCGGCGTCCAGAGGAAGATCACCATGAAGAGGATGATCGGCGTCCACGTCAGCGAGCCGGTGACCCCGGCCCAGCCGATGAGCACGGGCATGCAGCCGGCGGACCCGCCCCAGACGATGTTCTGCGGCGTGCGGCGCTTGAGCCACAGCGTGTAGACGCAGACGTAGATGAGGATCGCTACGACGCTGAGGGCGGCCGCGAGCCAGTTCACGAGGAAGCCGAGGACCGCCGTCGACAGCACGGCGAGCACCCACGAGAACACGAGCGCTTCGCGGTCCGACAGCTCGCCGGTGACGAGCGGACGGGAGCTCGTGCGCTTCATCAGCCGGTCGATGTCGCGGTCGATGTAGCAGTTGAAGGCCGACGCGGACCCGGCGGACATCGCCCCGCCGAGCATCGTCCAGAACACGAGCCACAGGTCGGGGACGCCGCGCTCGGCGAGGAACATCGTCGGCGCGGTCGTGACGAGCAGGAGCTCCATGACGCGCGGCTTGGTCAGCGAGACGTACGCACGGACCTTGCGGGACAGCGTCGAGCGGGGTCGATCGGTGTCGGGCCGGGTCACGGTGGCAGTCGGCAAGGGAACCTCAGTCTGTTCGCGTCAGCTCGCACACTCGGTGGACGGCTCCGTCGTCGTCGGGGCGTGCGTCGACCCGGAATGCACACGGGTCCTGCTTAGTTTAGGCCATCACGGCGCCGCGATGATGCCCCGCCCCGCCGGACCGCCAGAGCCACTGCGGCGCACCGACACGGTGGCCGTGTCACCTGGACACCTTCTGAGTGCGTGGTCACTATGCTGGAGGGGCCTCCCGTAGTGCGCGCCCCGAAGACGTCGGCCGTACCGAGCCGGTCGGCCGCCGTTCGGACGGCAGCACGACACCCGGCCCCGGGACGGCGATCATGTCCGTGCGATGGCACGAGCCCTCGCACATGTCGCAACAACGAAGGGTCAACATCCAAGTGGCTGAATTCACCTGGGACGCCATCGACAAGAAGGCCGTCGACACGGCGCGCGTCCTCGCCGCCGACTCGGTCGAGGCCGCCGGCAACGGTCACCCCGGCACCGCGATGAGCCTCGCGCCCGTCGCCCACCTGCTCTTCCAGAAGGTGATGCGTCGCGACCCCAGCGACTCCACCTGGATCGGCCGCGACCGCTTCATCCTGTCGGCGGGCCACGCGTCGATCCTGCAGTACGTGCAGTTCTACCTGCACGGCTACGGCCTCGAGCTCGAGGACCTGCAGCACCTGCGCAAGTGGGGCTCGAAGACCCCGGGTCACCCGGAGTACGGCCACACCGACGGCGTCGAGATCACCACCGGCCCGCTCGGCCAGGGTCTCGCCTCGGCCGTGGGCTTCGGCTACGCGCAGCGCTTCGAGCGCGGCCTGTTCGACCCGGAGACCGCCGACGGCGAGTCGCCGTTCGACCACTTCACCTACGTGATCGCCGGTGACGGTGACATGCAGGAGGGCGTCACGAACGAGGCCGCGAGCCTCGCCGGCCGCCAGCAGCTCGGTCGCCTGGTCGTGTTCTACGACTCGAACCAGATCTCGATCGAGGACGACACCGACATCGCGTTCTCCGAGGACGTCGCCGCCCGCTACGAGTCGCTCGGCTGGCACGTCCAGCACGTCGACTGGAAGAAGACCGGCGAGTACTCCGAGGACGTCGAGGAGCTCTACCGCGCCGTCGAGGCCGCCAAGGCCGAGACGACCAAGCCGTCGCTCATCGTCCTCAAGACGATCATCGGTTGGCCGTCGCCGACCAAGCAGAACTCCGGCAAGATCCACGGCTCCGCCCTGGGTGGCGAGGAGCTGAAGGGCCTCAAGGAGGTCCTCGGCTTCGACCCCGAGCAGACCTTCCACGTCGACCCCGAGGTCCTCGAGTACACGCGCGGCGCCGTCGCCAAGGGCCAGGCCGAGCACGCCGAGTGGACCAAGACCTTCGACGCGTGGGCCGCGGCCAACCCGGAGAAGAAGGCGATGCTCGACCGCATCAACGCCGGCGAGCTCCCCGAGGGCCTCGAGGAGGCCCTGCCGGTCTTCTCCACCGAGAAGGACGTCTCGACCCGCGCCGCCTCCGGCAAGGTCATCAACGCCATCGCGCCGCTCATGCCCGAGTTCTGGGGCGGTTCGGCGGACCTCGCCGAGTCGAACCTCACCACGATCGAGGGCGCGAAGTCCTTCGGTCCGGCCGAGGCGAGCACGAAGACCTGGAGCACCGACCCGTACGGCCGCGTGCTGCACTTCGGCATCCGCGAGCACGCGATGGGCTCGATCCTGTCCGGCATCGTCCTGCACGGGAACACCCGCCCCTTCGGCGGCACCTTCCTGATCTTCAGCGACTACATGCGTCCGGCGGTCCGTCTCGCCGCGCTCATGGGCGCACCGGCGATCTACGTCTGGACGCACGACTCCATCGCCCTCGGCGAGGACGGCCCGACGCACCAGCCGATCGAGCAGCTCACCGCCCTCCGTGCGATCCCGGGTCTCGACGTCGTCCGCCCGGCCGACGCGAACGAGGTCTCCTACGCCTGGCTCGAGATGCTCAAGCACAAGGACCGCCCGGCCGGCATCGCGCTGAGCCGTCAGAACCTCCCCGTGTTCGAGCGCGGTGAGGGCGAGGCCTCCGGCGACACCTTCGCCTCGGCGAAGAACGTCGGCAAGGGCGCGTACGTCCTGGCCGAGGCGCCGAACGGCACCCCGGACGTGATCCTCATCGCGACCGGCTCCGAGGTCCAGATCGCCGTCGACGCGCGTGAGCAGCTCAAGGGCGAGGGCATCAACGCCCGCGTCGTGAGCGCGCCGTCCCTCGAGTGGTTCTTCGAGCAGTCGGAGAACTACCGCGAGCAGGTCCTGCCGAAGGCCGTCACCGCGCGCGTCTCGGTCGAGGCCGGCATCGCGATGAGCTGGCGGGACATCGTCGGCGACAAGGGCCGCAGCGTCTCGATCGAGCACTTCGGTGCGTCGGCCGACTACCAGCGGCTCTTCGCGGAGTTCGGCTTCACGACGGAGCACGTCGTGGCCGCCGCCAAGGAATCGATCGCAGCTTCCTGACCCTCCAGGGCCGGGTCCGGTACGCCGGATCCGGCCCTGCTGCCGGGAGGCTCATGGCGGGTCCCGCCCCGCGCCTCCCGGCCCACAGTCCACGGCCTCCGGGCCGACGAAAGAAGAAGTGGAACACCATGGCTGAGAACACCCCCACCGCCGCCCTCTCCGAGGTCGGCGTCAGCATCTGGCTCGACGACCTCTCGCGGGAGCTCCTCGAGACCGGCAAGCTCTCCGAGCTGATCGAGCAGAAGAACGTCGTCGGCGTCACGACGAACCCGACGATCTTCGCGTCAGCCCTCGCCAAGGGCGAGCGCTACGACGCGCAGGTCAAGGAGCTCGCCGCCGCGGGCACCGACGTGACCGACGCGATCTTCGAGATCACCACCCAGGACGTCGCGAACGCGTCCGACGTCTTCAAGCCGATCTACGACGAGACCAAGGGCTTCGACGGCCGCGTCTCGATCGAGGTCGAGCCGGGCCTCGCGCACGAGACCGCGAAGACCATCGAGCAGGCGAAGTTCCTGTTCGAGAAGGTCGGCCGCGAGAACGTCCTCATCAAGATCCCCGCGACCGTCGAGGGCCTCGAGGCCATCACCGAGGTCATCGGTGCCGGCATCTCGGTGAACGTCACCCTGATCTTCTCGCTCGAGCGCTACCGCGCCGTCATCGACGCCTACCTCGGTGGCCTCGAGAAGGCCAAGGCCGCCGGCCACGACCTCTCGAAGATCCACTCGGTCGCGTCGTTCTTCGTGTCGCGCGTCGACTCCGAGATCGACAAGCGCCTGGACGCCGTCGGCACCGACGAGGCGAAGGCCCTCAAGTCGAAGGCCGGCATCGCCAACGCGCAGCTCGCCTACCAGGTCTGGACCGAGGCCTTCGCCACCGAGCGTGCCCTGGGCCTGCTCGAGGCCGGCGCGAACACGCAGCGTCCGCTCTGGGCCTCGACCGGTGTCAAGGACCCGTCGCTGCCCGACACCCTGTACGTGACCGAGCTCGCCGCGCCGAACACGGTCAACACCATGCCGGGCAAGACGCTCGACGCCACGTTCGACCACGGCGAGATCCACGGCGACGCGATCGCCGGCTCGTACGACGACGCCCAGCAGGTCATGGACCAGATCGCCGCCGCGGGCGTCGACTACGACGACGTCGTGGCGCTGCTCGAGAAGGAGGGCGTCGACAAGTTCAACGTCTCCTGGGGCGAGCTGGTCGACACGGTGAAGACCGCGCTCGAGAACAGCAAGTAGGCACCACCGGAGCCCGCGTCCGGTGACGGCACCATCGTCGCCGGACGCGGGCACCCACCGGTCAGGACCTGCCCGCCGGAGCCGCCAGGCGCCTCCCGGCCGGCCCAGACCACCACGACGGCGGAGTCGCCGCTGCCCCCGCAGCGTTGCGCTCCGCCGTCTCCGTTCGACTCACAAGGAGTTCACCGACTCATGTCACCGGTGGCTGTCACCCCGGAGCACAACCCGCTCCGGTTGCCGACCGATCGTCGTCTGAACCGGATCGCGGGACCCAGCACCCTCATCATCTTCGGCGTGACGGGCGACCTGTCCCGCAAGAAGCTGATGCCCGCGGTCTACGACCTGGCGAACCGGGGGCTCCTGCCGCCCGGGTTCGCGCTGGTCGGGTTCGCCCGCCGCGACTGGGAGGACCAAGACTTCTCCCAGCTCGTCCACGACGCGGTCAAGGAACACTCCCGCACCCCGTTCGACGAGGACGTGTGGCGCCAGCTCGAGCAGGGCATCCGCTTCGTCCAGGGATCGTTCGACGACCCCGAGGCGTTCCGGGAGCTCAAGCGCACCGTCGACACGCTCGACGAGGAGCGCGGCACCCTCGGGAACCACGCGTTCTACCTCTCCATCCCGCCGAAGATGTTCCCGGTCGTCACCGAGCAGCTGAAGCTGTCCGGGCTGACCGAGCAGCGCGAGGGCTCCTGGAGCCGGGTCGTCGTCGAGAAGCCGTTCGGTTCGGACCTCCGCACCGCACGCGAGCTCAACGCGATCGTCGAGAGCGTGTTCGCGCCAGACGACGTGTTCCGCATCGACCACTACCTCGGCAAGGAGACCGTCCAGAACCTGCTGACGCTCCGGTTCGCGAACCAGATGTACGAACCCATCTGGAACTCGAACTACGTCGACCACGTGCAGATCACGATGGCCGAGGACATCGGTGTCGCCGGTCGTGCCGCGTACTACGACGGCATCGGCGCGGCGCGCGACGTCATCCAGAACCACCTGCTGCAGCTCCTCGCCCTCACGGCGATGGAGGAGCCCGTCTCGTTCAAGGCCGGTCACCTCCGCGCCGAGAAGGAGAAGGTGCTCTCCGCGGTGCGCCTGCCGGAGGACCTCGCCACCGCGACGGCCCGCGGGCAGTACGCCGGCGGCTGGCAGGGCGGCGAGAAGGTGCTCGGGTTCCTCGAGGAAGCGGGCATGAACCCCGAGTCCACGACCGAGACCTTCGCGGCGATCAAGCTCGACATCGCGACCCGTCGCTGGCAGGGCGTCCCGTTCTACCTGCGCGCGGGCAAGCGTCTCGGCCGCCGCGTCACCGAGATCGCGATCGTGTTCAAGCGCGTCCCCGAGGACGTCTTCGGCATCCCGCAGTCCCCCCTCGGCCAGAACGCACTCGTCATCCGCGTGCAGCCGGACGAGGGCGTCACGCTCCGCTTCGGTTCGAAGGTCCCCGGCGTCGGCACGCAGGTGCGCGACGTGACGATGGACTTCGGCTACGGCCACGCGTTCACCGAGGCGTCCCCCGAGGCGTACGAGCGACTCATCCTCGACGTGCTCCTCGGCGACCCGCCCCTGTTCCCCCGGCACCAGGAGGTCGAGCTCTCCTGGAAGATCCTCGACCCGATCGAGGAGTTCTGGGCCACGCAGGGCCAGCCCGAGCAGTACCGTCCCGGCACGTGGGGTCCGGCCTCGGCCGACGACCTGCTCGCCCGCGACGGCCGGACCTGGAGGCGTCCATGAAGATCGACCTGCCCGACACCACGGTCTCGAAGATCCAGAAGACCCTGGTGCACATCCGTGAGGAGGGCGGCGCCGTCGCCCTCGGCCGCGTGCTGACCCTCATCGTCTCGACCGCCCTCGGGCACGAGGAAGAGGCGATCTCGGCCGCGAACGAGGCGTCGCGCGAGCACCCGATGCGCGTCATCATCGTGTCGAAGAACGCCGGGGACACGAAGTCCCCCGGTCGCCTCGACGCGCAGATCCGCGTCGGGAGCGACGCGGGCGCCAGCGAGGTCATCGTCCTGCGCGCGTACGGCGAGACCGCGACCGACGAGGAGAGCCTGGTCACCGGGCTGCTCCTGCCGGACGCCCCCGTCGTCGCCTGGTGGCCCGACGCCGCACCGTCGAAGCCGTCCGAGTCCGCACTCGGTCGGATCGCGCAGCGCCGCATCACCGACGCCGCCGCCCAGAAGGACCCGAACGAGGCGATCGCCGCGCTCGGAGAGTCCTACGTCCCCGGTGACACCGACTTCGCGTGGACCCGGCTGACGCTCTGGCGGAACCAGCTCGCCGCGGCGCTCGACCAGCCGCCGTACGAGCCCATCACCGGCGTCGAGGTCTCCGGCGCGAGCGACAGCCCGTCGACGATCATGCTCGCCGCCTGGCTGCAGCTGCGCCTCGAGGTGCCCGTCCGAGTCGTCACGTCGCCCCGCGCGACCGGCTCGAGCGGCATCCACGGCGTGAAGCTCGAGCGCGAGTCCGGCACCATCGACCTCGAGCGCTCCCTGGTGGACGTCGCGACCCTGTCGATGCCCGGACAGCCGACGCACGACCTGTCGCTGCCGCGCCGCAACCTGCGCGACTGCCTGGCCGAGGAACTCCGTAGACTCGACCCGGACGTCCTCTTCGGGGACGTCGTCAAGCACGGGGTGCCGCAACTCCGCGAGTCGATCGCGGGCTAGCTCCACCCGGGCCGGACCGTCACCCCGGTGGCGGTCCGGCCGACCCGGTCCTGCTCGCGCGCCGGGCCGCCACGAACACGGGAGTCACGTGACCAACGAACGACGGGTGCTGGTGCACCCGGACAAGCAGGCCCTCGGCGCATCCGTCGCCGCTCGCTTCCTCACGAAGATCATCGACGTGCTCGACGAGCAGGAGCGCGCGGACATCGCGATCAGCGGTGGCTCCGTGTCCTCCCTGGTCCTCGCCGCGATCAGCCAGTCGCCGGCGCGCGAGAGCGTCGACTGGTCGAAGGTGCACGTCTGGTGGGTCGACGAGCGCTGGGTCCCCGAGGGCGACGCCGACCGCAACGTCACCGGCACACAGACCGACTTCCTCGACCACGTCGGGATCCCCACCGAGAACGTCCACCCGATGGGCGCCTCGGACGCCGGGCTCTCCATCGACGAGGCAGCCTCCCAGTACGAGCGCGAGCTGCAGGACGCCGCACCCGAGGGCGCCGTCGCACCCCGGTTCGACATCACGCTGCTCGGCGTCGGCCCCGACGGCCACACCGCCTCGCTCTTCCCGGAGTTCCCGCAGCTCGCCGTCACCGACCGTGCCGTGCTGACCGTGGACGACTCCCCCAAGCCGCCGCCGCGGCGTCTGACGCTGTCCTTCCCGGTGATCAACGCCTCGCAGCGTGTGTGGGTCATCCTGTCCGGCGCCGAGAAGGCCTCGGTCCTGGGGCTCGCCCTCGCCGGCGCCGCGGTGGACGAGGTCCCGGTCGGCGGCGTGCAGGGTCGGAAGCGCACGGTGTTCTTCGTCGACCAGGACGCCGCGCGCGACGTGCCCGAGAACCTCATCGCGTCGACGTACTAGGCGCACCCCCGGAAGAGGCCCGCTCGCGACCCCGCGAGCGGGTCTCTTCTGTCACGCTCGGCACCGCGCGGCGACGACTCCTGCCCGGTCGACGAGCGACCGGCGGCATGTCGTGCACATTCGCGAACGACGAGGGCCCCACGCGAGTCCTGCGGCACGAACAGCGACGGGAACGACGAAGGCCCCCGTACCGGATCGGTACG